>CANJXY010000001.1 GCA_947478925.1 Hyphomonadaceae bacterium
ACATGAAAGCCGGCACAACACACCGCCTCTATTCCATGGGCTTCGCCAGCGTCTATCCGCTTTACATCGCCAAGGTCGAGAAAAAGGGTCGCACTCAAGCCGAGGTCGACGAAGTGATCCGCTGGCTGACGGGCTACACGCAGAAGGGTCTGGAATCCCAAATCAACAAGAATACAACCCTCGAAGACTTCTTCGCAAAGGCGCCAAAGCTCAATCCCGCGCGCAGCTTCGTCACTGGCGTCATCTGCGGCGTCCGCATCGAAGACATCGAGCAACCATTGATGCAGAATATCCGCTATCTGGACAAGCTGGTCGATGAAGTCGCCAAAGGTCGCTCGATGGACAAGATACTTCGGAAGCCAGTCTGATTTTCACTGGCCAAAAAAGACGATACGTTCAGCAGACTATGGGGAGGACATTCATGACGACCGCAACCCTCAACGTACCAGTCGTCGATGACAGTCGATTTTTCCGCAACCTGATTACCGCCATGGCGGTCATTCTGGTCGCAGGCTTCGTGGTCCAGCTTGCGATGGGCCGATCGAGCTTTGGAGCGCCGCTGATCGTCCACCTCCATGCTGTCGCCTTCATGGGGTGGGTGTCGATCATGCTTGCGCAAGTCTGGCTTGTGGCCGGTGGCAACGTGGCCGGGCACCGGAAGCTGGGGTATCTCGCGGTCGCATGGTCGATCGGCCTGTTGATCCTCGGCCCGCTGGTGACAATCGCAGCCGTCCAGACAGCGCGCACGCCCTTCTTCTTCCAGCCCCAGCACTTCCTGATCGCCAATCCTGTCGGCCTTCTCGGATTTGCCGGCCTGTTCTTCGCCGCCGTCGCCCTCCGGCGACAGACCGACTGGCACGCACGCCTCCACGTCGGCGCATTCGTCATGCTCATGGGCCCCGGTTTCGGGCGGCTACTGCCGATGCCTTTCCTAACGCCTTACGCCTTCGAGATCGCCGTGCTGATTGCGCTCATCTTTCCAGTCATCGGCATCGTACGCGACTGGCGCGTGCTGGGCCGCCCGCACCCCGCATGGTTCTGGGGGATCGGGGTGATGCTTGTCACCACAGTCCTCGCGCGCGCAGTTGGATTCTCACCGATAGGAGAGGCAATCTACGCAGCCGTCACCGCAGGCGGCAGCCTGGCCGGCACGGACGGGCTGGCCTTCCCGCCGCCACCGCCGATGTAAAGTGCAGGGCTAACCCATGCTCTGCGCGTCATCCACGAGCACATCCGTGCCGGTGACGTACTTCGCGCCGTCGGAACACAGGAACAGCAGGGCCTCATCCAGCGAGCCTTTGTCCATCACCCGACGGCGCGGCGACTTGCCGATTGTCTTAGCGCCACCCTCGCCATTCAGCCATTCTTCCGTAAGCTCCGTCGCAACATAGCCAGGCGACAGCGCATTCACATTGATCCCATGCCGTGCCCACTCGCGCGCCAGAGACCGCGTGAGGTGCGCGCAAGCTGCCTTCGACGCATTGTATGCCGTCACATGCGGGATCACGATCCGCCCCGCCATCGACGCGATGTTGACGATCCGCCCATGGTGAGCCTTCTCCGGCCCCGCCTTGATCAAACGCCGTGCGGCCTCGCGCGCCACACACCACACCGACGTGACGTTGAGATCCATAATCCTGCGGAACTCGGCGATGTCCTGCGTCACGGCATTGTTCGCGTGCGTCATGCCCGCATTGTTGACTACCGTATCGACCAGCCCGAATCTCTGTTCGGCCGCGTCGAACATAGCGATCACCTGCGCCTCGTCGGTCACGTCGCACTGCACCGCGAAGGTCTTGTCCGCTCCGATCGCCTTGGCCAGATCGTCGAGACGTTCCTTGCGCCGCGCCGCGACAACTACCTTTGCGCCCTCAGCCGCCAGCACCTCGGCAAACCGCTTGCCCAGACCCGATGATGCGCCCGTCACCAGCGCCACACGACCTTCAACGCGTCCGGTCATCATTCGCTCCTACAAAAGCCCACTCATATCCCGCAGCAGGTTCTTCACGCCCGCGAGCCGCGCCGGCGCGTCGACCCACGCCCCGCTCAACACCAGCTTCATGTCAGGCCGCAGCTTCAGACGGTTCGGCTGCTTCTGCACATACGCGATCAGCTTACCGCCATCCAGCGGCGCGTTATCACGGAACGCCAGCAGCGCCCCCTTCGGCCCCGCCGACACTTTCGCGACGCCCAACCGCTTGCACAGGATCTTTACCGCAGTGATCTCTAGCAGCTGTTTTGTCTCATCCGGCAGCGGACCGAAACGATCGATAAGCTCCGCCGCAAACGCCTCACGCTCAGGGTCCGTTTGAAGGTCCGCGAGACGCCGATACAGGGACAGCCGCGTCGACAGGTCCGCTACATAGCCTTCCGGGATCAGCACCGCCGCGCCGATATCGATCTGTGGCGACCATTCATCTGCCACTTCATGCGAATCCAGGCTCTCGCCCGACCGCAGAGCCTTCACAGCATCCTCGAGCATCTGCTGGTAGAGCTCGACGCCCACTTCACGCACATGCCCGGTCTGCTCCTCGCCCAACAGGTTACCGCCGCCACGCATGTCGAGATCGTGGCTCGCCAGCATGAATCCGGCGCCGAGGCTATCAAGCGACTGCAGAACCTTCAGACGCTTGTCGGCACCCTCCGTCATTTTTTCTTCGTCCGGCGTCGTCAGATACGCATATGCGCGAAGTTTCGCCCGCCCCACGCGCCCACGCAGCTGATACAATTGCGCCAGACCGAACATGTCGGCGCGATGGATGATTAGCGTGTTCGCGCGTGGGATATCGATGCCCGACTCCACGATAGTCGTGGAAAGCAGCACGTCTGCCTTGCCGTCATAGAACGCCACCATGCGATCTTCGAGGTCGGTCGCCGACATCTGACCGTGCGCCGTCAGGAACTTCACCTCAGGCACCTGCTCACGCAGATATCGCTCCAGGAACGGCAGGTCCGCTACGCGTGGGGCCACGAAATAGCTTTGCCCGCCTCTGAACCTCTCGCGCAGCAACGCCTCGCGGATCGTTACTGGGTCGAACTCGACCACATAGGTACGCACGGCAAGGCGATCCACCGGCGGCGTCGCAATAATCGAAAGGTCGCGAATGCCCGTCAACGCCATCTGCAAAGTCCGCGGAATCGGTGTCGCCGACAGCGTCAGCACGTGCACGTCGGCCTTCAGTTCCTTGAGGCGCTCCTTGTGCTTCACGCCAAAGCGTTGCTCCTCGTCCACAACGATCATTCCCAACCGTTTGAAATCGATCCCCTTACCGAGCAGGGCGTGAGTGCCGATCACCACATCGCACCCGCCCGAATTGATCATATCTTTCGTCTCGGCCGCCTCTTTCGACGTCACGAACCGGGACAGGTGCCGTACCTTGATCGGCCAGCCCGCAAACCGCTCCGCGAATGTCTGGAAGTGCTGCCGCGCCAGCAGTGTCGTCGGCGCGATTACCGCTACCTGCATCCCCGACATAGCGACCAGGAACGCTGCCCGCAGCGCAACCTCGGTCTTGCCGAAGCCCACGTCGCCGCAGATCAGGCGATCCATCGGCTTGCCCGATGTCAGGTCCTTGATCACGTCCTCAATGGCCGACAACTGATCGTCGGTTTCTTCATACGGGAAGCGCGCCGCAAACTCGCGGAACACGCCATCGGCCGAATCCGTCTTCCACGCCGTCTTCAGTTCGCGCTCGGCGGCGAGCCGGATCAGCTCGTCCGCCATGTCCATGATCTTCTTCTTGGCCCGCGCCTTGCGCGCCTGCCATCCGCCGCCGCCCAGCTTGTCGAGCGCGTTATCGCCGCCTTCTGAACCATAGCGCGAGATCAGCTCGACGTTCTCGACCGGTAGCAGGATCTTGTCCCCGCCCGCATAGATCAGCTCGAGGCAGTCATGCGGCGCCATGTTGACCGTCACAGTCTTCAGCCCCTCATACCGTCCCACCCCATGCTCGACGTGAACGATCAGGTCGCCCTGCGACAGCGCTGCCGCCTCGGCGATCACCGCCGCCGACGACTTGCGCTTGCGTGGACGCGCCAACTTGTCGCCCAGCATGTCCTGCTCGGAGATGATGACGAGATCGTCGTCCTCGAACCCTGTCTCGACCGCAAACTCGGCAACCGCGACCTGCCCCTTCGCTACCTCCGGCCATGACCGCACGGGCTTGGCGTTAGGAATGCCATGGTCGTCGAGGATTCCGACCAGCCGGCTCGCCGATCCCGGGCTCCACGCTGCGATGATCACCTTCTTGTTCGCCGCCTGTCGCTCGCGCACATGACGCACAACCGCATCAAAAAGGTTGGCGTTCGGATCCGCGCGCTCCAGCACAAAGCTGCGGCCGATCCGCGAGCGCCCCAGCAACCCATCCGACCTTTCGGGTGCGTTCTGCGTTGTGAAAGTCGCCGTCGCCCGGCTCGTCAGCGCCTCACCCAGCTCTTTCGGCGTCAGGTACAGATTCTCCGGCGGCAACACGTGCTGCACCGTTCCCGCAGCCACGCCCGCCGACTTCCGTGCTTCATAATAATCATCAGCCTGCGCCAGCCGCTCGGACGTCGCCTCCGCCGCAGACGGATCGATGCCGATCAGCGCGTCCTGGCCGATGTAATCGAACAGTGTCTCCAGCTTCGCATAGAACAGCGGCAACCACTGCTCCACACCCTGCCGCCGGATGCGCTCGCGTGCCGCCTCATAGGTCGGATCACCGCCCGGGGAGCCCAGCTCCGACAGGAAGTTCCGTCGCAACATGTTGAGCGCCTCATCGGAGAAATCGATCTCGCTCACCGGCGCGAGCACAACCTCCTTCAGGTCCAGCGTCGAACGCTGCGTCTCCGGATCGAAATAACGCGCCGTCTCCAGCTCATCGCCAAAGAAGTCGAGCCGCACCGGCTCCGGCAACCCCGCCGGGAAGATGTCGACGATCCCCCCGCGCATCGAATACTCGCCCGGCTCCCGCACCGTCGACGCCCGGCTATAGCCATTGATGTCGAGATAGGCGCGCACCCTCTCCGCCGCCACCGCCTCTCCCACCCGCGCCACAAACGCCGCCACACCCATATGCGACCTTGGCGGCACGCGTTGCACGACGGAGGCCGCCGTTGTCACCACCAGCATCGGCGCCGATTTCGCGCTCCGGCTCGCCAGCCGCGCCAGCGCCGCGCACCGCGCCGCCGAAATCGCCGGACTCGGGCTTACGCGGTCGTATGGCAGGCAGTCCCACGCTGGCAGGTTCACAACATCCAGCAAAGGCGCAAAGAACCTGGCCGCCGCAAACGCCATCAGCGCATGGCGATCGTCCCGCGCGACATAGAGCGCCACCCCGCCCCGCTTCTGCGCCGCCTCCGCGATCAGCCGCACGTCCGCAATGAACGGCGTCTCATAGACCCGCACCGGCGTTTTCTGTTGGGAGAGAGCGTCCCAGACCCGCATCAGTCACTCACACAACAATAGATCCGCCGCCCGAACGCCTCTTTGAGCGCCAGGATGCAGACCTGTCCCGGTTCGCCGCACCCGTCCGGGCGCGCCTCACCTATCCGGGGGCGGCATATCGGAAGGAAAGGAGCAGGTCGAGCACTTCTGTCCGCTGATCCGCCGTCGGCGCGCCCCGGCCCATGATCCAGTCGAAAACATGCTGGTCGGGGATATCCAGCACCGCCTCGAACTCGCCCAATTGGCGTTCATCGAACGTCGCCAGATGCGCATCGGTGAACTGCTGCATGTAGAGGTCCAGCTCCCTGAACCCCCGCCGGTCCGACCGGAACTTCAGCTTGCGGCGCCAGATATCGAGATCGCTCATGCGCTCTCTAAGCACATTGCCGCCCAATCCAGCCACCCTCCATCCAACATTTGTTGGAAAGCCCCGGTGCGGCCTACCGCAGTGGCTTGAATTCCTTAAGGGAGCAACCCGCGCGGCACTGCCCCACTGTCCTTCGCAAGCCGGGCAGAAAGCCCTGCGTATAAGCGATGAGCCTTCCGGCCGTATCCGCCTTGGTGAACCGCACTTCAGCACTTTCGAAGCTTTTGCAAGCAAGCTCATATATGCCCGCGTCGCGGCCGATGATACCGAGGATCATCTCTCTTCACCCGCGATCTGCGCCTGAACTTGTCTCGACCATCTACGCAATTCGGATATCGACAAGTCTCTGCTGCTCGGCAATGGCCTCTGCGAACCGACCGACATTGGCGAGATGCTGCGAGCAGGCCCAAGCCCCGTTGAAATTCAGCACGCGGGCGGACCGATCCCTGTCCTCGATCTCGACAAGCCTTGCGACTGCCTTGCGCGCGGCCACAGGCAAGTCTTCGCCTTCGAGCGCTTGGTCCACCGATACAGCCGCGGCATATCTATCTGCGCTAGCCCCAGCCGATCCAGTAGAGCAGCGTCGGGTTTCCCGGCGCTCGCTTTTCGGCAGCAACGAGTTCTTCAAGCGCCCCGCGTAGTTCGACGTAGCCCTCCGCCTTCGGGTCTCGCAACGACCACGCGAGTCCACGACTGTGCTTGGAGATGGCGTGTTCGATCAACGCAGCATCACCCTTCTGCCCGACGGGCGGCCATGCGTTGACCAGCCCATCGTGAGCGTCAGCGCCAGCGCGTCGAGATAGGATTGCGCCTTCTCCGCCAGGCCGGCCCGCGCTGTCGAGTTACCCGGCACCGAACGCAACTGGTCGTTCAAGTCGAACAGTAGATAGTGCGCGAGTGCGCGCACATCCTCGAACCGCCGCGCCCCCGCCGCCCGCGCGCCGACCGCCAACACGAACGCCGCAGCCGTGCCTGCAAGTGGGCCAAGTATAAGGACAACGCCAGTCGTCACAGCAATCGCCGCGCGTCTGTGCCGCCCGATAAACTTGCGAAACGCATAGTCGCGCCCACCCTTGAACGCGGCAACCGGATACCCATCGCGCAAGTTTCGGATGTCGGCCGCCATCATCTCGACGGATGCGTAGCGATCCTGAGGCGCCAAGGCGGTTGATCGTCGGCTCCGAGAGGCCGGTCGCCAGCGCAACGTCCTCCACCGTCATAACCCCGAAATATCGCATCTCAACAAGCTCCGCGAGCTGGGCATCCAACACCTTCAACCTGACAAGCGCAGAATTGAGGGTAAGCGGATCAAACCGCTCGTCGCCATCGACGCGGGTGGTCAGTTCCACCTTCTGGTGCTTGCGTTTTCCGCCCCCCCCATCTGGCGGGCGTGGTTGACCAGGATGTTCCGCATCACCCGCGAAGCCAGCGCCAACCTGTGGGTCCGGTCAGCCACGGAAAGCCCGTCCGCCTGAACGATCCGCATCACCGATACATTGACAAGGACACTCGTCGACAGCGCAATCAGCGGATGGAACTCACCGGGATCGCGGCGCTCAGTAGATCAAGTACGGCTTCCGCTCGACCCTCCAGGCCTGCTCGTCAGGCACGGTGATCGCATCCAGATCATCCGGCTGAGCCTTTGGATCATCGACCCATTCGCGCAGCTGAGGCCCGCCATTGATGACGTCGATGGCGAGATGCCCCTCCGTGTACTCGTACTTGAAGTCCAGGCCGCGCCAGAGCGGGTACTCCGGATACAAGTTCCGGATCGCCTTGAACGCCAGCGCCTGTAACCGCCACGGCCGGAAGGCTTCGTGGTCGTAGCCCGGATCCTCCGTGTGTATCTGAACCCCATTGCACATCTGCTTCACATGCTTGTGGAAGGTCGGCTCGAAGAAGCATTCACGCAGGCGACAGCCCTTCAACCAGTGCGGTGCCAACCTCTGCATCTCGGCAATCACAGCCTTCGCATCGATATCCGGAGCCCCAAACAACTCCAGCGGCCGAGTCGTGCCGCGACCTTCCGAAAGCGTCGCGCCTTCCAGCATCACGGTCCCCGCATAAGCCCGCGCCATCCAGAGATTCGCGGCATTGGGACTTGGGTTCACCCACGTCCGCTCACCCAGCGGCCAGCCATAGCCAGGGCCTTCGTCGGGCTTGTAGCCCTCCATCGCGATCACGCGGTAATCGACCCTCAGCTTGAAATGGTCGATGAACCACTCGCCCAGCTCGCCAAGCGTCAACCCATGCCGCATCGGCATCGGCCCCGCGCCAACAAAGCTCTCGTATCCAGCGCGCAGCGTGAGTCCCTCAACCGGTCGTCCCGCCGGGTTCGGCCTGTCGAGCACCCAAACGCTCTTGCCGTGCTCCGCCGCAGCCTCGATCACGTACAGCAGCGTGGTAATGAACGTGTATATCCGGCACCCGACGTCCTGCAGGTCGACCAGCACGATGTCGAATGTGCCCATCATCTGGCCCGTCGGCCGGCGCCCTTCGCCATAGAGGCTGAACACCGGAATGCCGTGCGCGGGATCGGTGAAGTCAGGCGATTCCACCATGTTGTCCTGCTTGTCGCCGCGCATTCCGTGCTGTGGACCGAATGCGGCCGTCACCTTCACGTCGCCACACGCCGCCAGCGCATCCAACGAATGCGTCAGGTCCGCCGTGACTGACGCCGGGTGCGCTACCAGCGCGACGCGCTTGCCCTTCAGCGGCGCCCTCAGCGATGCGTCTTCGACCAGCCTGTCGATGCCAAACTTCATGTGGTCTCCAGCGCAGGCAGTTTCAGGACAAATCCGTCCGGGTGATGGAAGTCAGCCTTCCCTTGAGGATGCGCCAACGCCCAGTAGGACCGCTTGCCGTCGACAGCCTCAACCACCGTCGTGACGGCCGCAGTCCACTCTCCACCCGGCAAGCCCTTCACACCCGAAAGATCGATTTCAGTCCGCAGTATGAAGGCGTCGTCGGTCGTCAGCGTCCCGATCGGAATGCCGCCCACTTCGGCGATGTTCTTCATCCCGCTGCGCTGACGCTCGAAGCTGTAGGCCGCCCAATGCCCCGTCGGCGCCATGTTGAACTCGGCATAGCCGGTCTCATCCGCCCCGCGAATGAACAGCTCGAAGCAGGTATGCTTCCACAGCTCATCAGCCCGCACCGGCGCCAGCAGCTCGGGGATCACCAGGGCCTCGAGATCACCACGCAGTTCATACCGCACGTCGACGCCCGTTTTCGTCCGCGTGACGACAGCCGTCACCGACTGTACGGCAGGTCCGGGCGAATCAGGATGCGGTGTCAGCGTTACATTCATAGGGCGGACCTTATCGCCGGCCCAGCCCGCCGCCTATTCCCGTGACGCGATGAGGAGAAATGCAATCAGATCCCGCCGCTCGGTCTCATCCGCGACCCCGTTCAACCGCATGGCCGTTCCCGGAACGAAACTGTCCGGCGCCAGCAACCACTGGTCCACCAGCTCGGGCGTCCAGTTCGGCTCTGCAAACGCCAGCAGCGCAGGCGAATACTTGTAGCCCTCGGCCGTCGCCGTGCCTCGGTCGAAAACCGCATGCAGGTTCGGCCCCACCTGATGCCCGCGCGTCTTTTCGAGGAAGTGGCAGGCAGTGCATTTCCGGCCGAACAGCTCCTTGCCCTTCGTCAGGTCCGCCCCGCTGTACGGCGCTGGCAGCTCCGTCTGCATTGGTGCCGGAACCACCGGAACGAGCACCGCGGGCGCCTTGGGCGCTTCTCCGCCACACGCGGCCAAGGCCAGCGCAGAAATCATCACCGGAATCATGCCAACAAGACGCATCGCGCTACCTCGGGTCGGAATTGATGCCATATCTCCGGCTGGACGCCGGAACACTTCGATTGCATCAGACTTCATCGGTTCCTCCAGTTCGCTAAATGCCGCAAGGAAAGTCCGCAATGACGCTCGCCAGCTGGCTAAAAGTCGAAGCCGAAGCCGCCCGCATTCGCGCCACGGAACTCCGCGCGCTCGCAGCTCGCTCCGATATGGCGCCATTCGTCTGGTCAGCGCCCCATCTGGAAGTGGACGTCGCCAAGCAGCCCATCGATGCCGGCGCTATGGCCGCCCTGCAGGCGTTCGCCGCTGAGCGCGGACTTGAGAGCAAAATCAAATCGCTGTTTGCGGCTGGTATCGTCAACGCGTCGGAAAACCGCCCTGCCCTCCACTGGGCCCTGCGCGGCGGCGGCAAGGGCATTCCCGCGATCGACACAATGAACCGCGAGGCTGAGAAAGCCGCAGCGTTCGCTGACCGCACGCGCAAGGGCGGTCTCGGCTTCCCGGTGGAGACCATTCTCCATATCGGCATCGGCGGCTCGGACCTCGGCCCCCGCCTGATGTGGGACGCCCTGCGCGACTACGCCTCGGAGGGTCCAGACATCCGCTTCGTCGCCAACGTCGATCCGGAAGACTTTGCCGAAGCCACCGCTGGTCTCGATGCCTCAACTACGCTGGTCCTCGTCGTGTCGAAATCCTTCAAGACCCCCGAAACCGCCTCCAACGCGCAGCTCGGCCGTGAATGGCTGGTGAAGCATCTCGGCGAAGAACAGGCCAATAAACATCTCGCTGCTGTCTCGTCGGCGCCCGACAAGGCCAAGACCTGGGGCGCTGCCGAAGACCGCATCTTCCCGATGGACGAAGCTGTCGGTGGCCGCTACTCCGTCTGGTCTTCCGTCGGCCTCTCGCTCCAGATCGCCCTCGGCGCTGACCGCTGGTCGCGCCTGCTCGCCGGCGCCGCGGAGATGGACTCGCATTTCCGCGACACGCCTCTCGCCAGCAACACACCTGCGCGCCTCGCCATGATGGATGTGTTCCTGCACACCGCGCTCGGAATCCCCAACCGCACCGTGCTCGCCTACGCGCACCGCCTGCGCAAGCTGCCCGACTTCCTCCAGCAGCTCGAAATGGAATCCAACGGCAAAAGCACTGCCGACGACAAAGCCGGCCTGGTCGGCCCCACGGCACCCATGGTCTGGGGCTCAGTCGGCACGCTCGGCCAGCATTCCTTTCACCAGCTGCTCCATCAGGGGATGCGCCAGAGCGCCATCGAATTCGTTGTCTCGCGCGAGGCCGGCGCTGGTGATTGGCCACGCGGCCGCGCCCTTATCGCCAACGCGCTCGCGCAAGCCGAAGGCCTCCTCGCCGGACGCAGTGCCGCCGAGGCCGAGAAGCAACTCGCCGCGCAAGGCAAGATGGGACCAGCCGCCATCGAGCAGGCCCGCCACATGGGTATGCCCGGCAATCGCGGCTCCACGACCGTCCTGCTCGATGACACCACGCCCGAAAGCATTGGCGCGCTGATCGCCATGTACGAGCACCGCACATTCGCCGGCGGTATCCTCTGGGGCATCAATCCCTTTGACCAATGGGGCGTCGAACGCGGGAAAGTTCTGGCTGAAGAGCTCGACAACGCCCTCGCAGGCGGCGACCCCGGCAAGCGCGATCCATCGACGCTACGGCTCGTTTCGCGCACCCGGCGGTAGACGAACCGACTGGACAACCCGCCTCCGCCGACGGAACCTGCGTCCGACGACAGTGGGGACTTCCAATGCGCATCGCCGCTCTTTCGCTTCTGGCGCTGACCACCGCATGCGCGGGGCTCCCTGACACGCACCCCATCAACCAGCCACTAGCCATCGCATCCATCGCCGCGACCGCGCCCGAATCGGACTTCGGCGTCGATGGCGACGTTGTCGCCCTCGCCCTGTCCGGCGGCGGTGCCCGTGCGGCGTCGTTCTCGCTCGGCGTCCTACAGCAACTGCGCGACATGCGTGACCCCGGCGGCAAGCCTCTGATCGACCGCGTCGCCCTCGTCACAGGTGTTTCGGGGGGCTCCATTACAGCGGCATGGTTCGGCCAGCATGGCCCCGCTGGCCTCGACGACATGCGTAAGGCCATCCTCGACAAGGACTGGCAATCTCAGCTCAACACCACCTGGATTTCGCCCCAGAACTGGGACCGACTGATGCAGGGCGGCCTTAACGGGCCCGACAAGTTATCCATCTGGCTGGACAAGGAAGTCTTCCACGGCGCCCGCATGCGCGACATGCAGAGCCGCCCACGCATCATCATCAACGCGACCGACCTCTATAGCGGCGCGCCCTTCGCCTTCGCTGAGCCCTGGTTTCAGGCAATCTGTAGCGACCTCGACGACGTGAGTCTGGCGGACGCCGTCTCGGCCTCCATGTCCGTGCCCGTAGCTTTCCGGCCCGTCGTGGTGAAGTCCTACGCGCAAGGTTGCCCGTCGCCCCTGCCCGATTGGGTGGGCAAGGCGGAACACGATCGCACAGCGCCCGTCCTTCTGCGCGAGACCGCGCGCTCCTTCCGCTACTATCGCGAACCGGAACGGATGGCCTACCTGCATCTTACCGACGGCGGGGTCGCCGACAATTTCGGTGTTTCCAGTCTTGTTACAATGCGCGCTGCATCCCAGACGCTCTACGGACCGTTCTCCGCGCGCGACGCGGTGAAACTCCACCGCCTCACCTTCTTCATCGTAAACGCCGAGCGCTCAGCCGAAGGTGACTGGGCGTTGAAGCAGGCCGGCCCGGACGGCCCACAACTCGTGGAGGCCCTTCTCGGCATCGCGACCAACGCACCCAAGCGCGCCGCTGCCGACGCATTCGCCAACACGCTCGCACGATGGCAGCTGGATCTCATAAACTGGCGCTGTTCGCTGACGCCCAACGAAGCGATTGGACTCGGCGCCGGTGCTGGCTGGAATTGCAAGGATGTCGAGATCCGGCTCGACATGATCTCGTTCGCCGACCTCAGCGACAAGCGCTTCGCCGACCTCGGCAAGGCCGCGACTGCGGTCAGCCTCCCGAAGGAAACCATCGACAACCTGATCGCAGGCGGCCGCGAAGCCATCGCCAGCAACCCAGAAATCCTGAAGTTCACACGCTAGCTATGGTCAGCTGTCCGGGCTCATTATGCGCACGCGCGACTTTGCCGTTAGCCCGCCTTCATCGACGACCGAGACGGTGTAGAACCCGGTCACGCCGGGCCGCCAGACCGTGTCGCCCGCGACATTGCGGCCAAGCGGCTTGCCGTCGACATACCAGGCGAGATGGCCGTGCCCCTCGGCGGCCAGAACGAACGACGTGTGCTCGCCGTCCTTCCAGACCTCCGCGCCATCAGGCGGGAAGAGAATCTGCGGTGGCACGTTCTCGTGCTCGAAGCGTGCCAATGCCGATGGCGGCACATGCTGACTCGAATCATCCTCAAGCAGGCCCGGCCCCGAATTGCGCTTCGGCATGATGCGCGAAATCATGTCGTAAACTTCGAACAGCACGGGCAGCGCCGCCTCACGGCCCGTCACACCCGGCCGCGGCGCCGAGTCGGCCCGGCCGATCCACACAACCACCGCATGCCCATTGCCCGTGCCGGCGGCCCATGCATCGCGAAAGCCGTAGGATGTTCCCGTCTTCGCCGCAATTACCGGCGCGTCCTGTGTCAGCTGGGCTGGCATGCGCCCGGCAGGCGCAGGCGCAGCTGCAAGAATATCCACGATCTGCCGCGCCGATTGCGCCGACATGATCTGCGTCGCCGGGGTCTTCGAGGTCCTTGAGGCATCGGACTCAGCCTGCAGCCAGTTGAGCGGAAGCGCCCTCCCCCTGTCGCCCAGCGCGCAATACAGCAACGCCAGCTCGCGCACGGTGAGACCAGCGCCACCCAGCGCGATGGCCAGGCCGGCGTCGTCATCGCCCGAAAGCGGCATCGACAGGTCGGCGCCCGCGAACGCCAGCGCCGCAGCAAACCTCTGCGCGCCCACCGCATCCAGCGCCGACACCGCCGGAATGTTCAGCGAGTGCTGCAGCGCCTGCGCCACTGTCACGTCGCCCCGGAACGTCCGGTCGAAATTGTCGGGCCGATAGCTCGAAAACCGGCGAGGCGCATCCGCAATGCGCGTATCCGGGGCTGCCACACCATCATCGAACGCCAGCCCATAAATGAACGGCTTGAGCGTTGACCCGGGCGAGCGAGGCCGGTTGGTTAGATCGATCCAGCCGCCTGCGGTGTTGCGGTTCGACGATCCGGCCACCGCGCGCACTTCACGGCTCGCAATGTCGACCACCATGATCGCAACCTGCACGCCATCGCGCGCCGGACCAGCCGAGCGCGTCGCGAGATCCTCGATCTCCTTCTGCAGGTTAAGGTCCAGCGTCGTTCGGACATTGTCCGGCGTCTTGGATCGGATGAGCGCTTCTTCCGAAGCGTGCCACGCCAGCGTCGGAAAATCACGCCGCTTGGGCGCCGGATACTCTGCTGACTCCTGCGCAAGATCCCGCGCGAAAACCTTCTCGTCGGCGAGCCGCATCAGCACACGCTCTCGCGCCACGACCGCGGCCTTTGGATGCAGGTCGGGCCGCCGCGCCTCCGGCGATTGCGGCAGCGCGATCAGCATCGCGATCTG
The DNA here is from genome assembly GCA_947478925.1 of Hyphomonadaceae bacterium. Classification (GTDB taxonomy): domain Bacteria; phylum Pseudomonadota; class Alphaproteobacteria; order Caulobacterales; family Hyphomonadaceae; genus UBA7672. The sequence continues at coordinate 14,228 of CANJXY010000001.1, forward strand.
GTCCGGCGACAGGTTGTCGGGCTCCCGTCCGAAATAGGCCCACGACGCCGCGCGCACGCCTTCGAGGTTCCCGCCATACGGCGCCATTGTGAGATAGAGCTCGAGGAGCTGCTCCTTGCTCAGCCGGCGCTCAAGCTGCCAGGCACGAAAGGACTCAAGCACCTTGGACACGATATTGCGCGGCCGGGGTTCAAGAAGTCGGGCAGTCTGCATGGTGATGGTCGATCCACCCGACACCACGCGACCCGCGCTCGCCAGCGATGCGCTCGCCCGCACCAGCGCCGCGAAATCCACGCCGCCGTGCGACATGAACCGCTTGTCCTCGTAGGTCAGCAGCGCCTGGATGAAATCCGGATCGATCTGGTCGAGATGCGCCTGCATACGCCACTTGCCGCTATCGACGGGAAACACGCGCAGCACCGTCCCGCGGCGGTCCATGACCACGCCCGATAGATGCCCGGCCCGCGCCAAGGGCGGCGGCAGTGCAAAGTCGAGTAGGTAGATCGGCGCCAACACGTAAAGCGCAACCAGCGCGACGCGACGCCACCATTCAGGCGGCCACCATAAACGGAAACGCATGCCCTCGGGGGGCGTCAGTCGCTTTACCAGCTTGGTGAGACATTCACGCATGACTCGGCCGCTCGTCCCGGCACGCGCCGGGATCAGTGGCACAGACCCATTTGGCCTGCGCCACTATCCAGTTGCTATCGCTTCGCGACCGTAATCGTCCGCGAGACAGTCCGTGCGAACGTATCCGGCTTGTACATGTGCTCGGCGACCACACCCGGCATCGTGAACGTACCCGGCGTCACCGCGCGAACCATGTAGGCGACCGTCATGCGCTTCTGGTCATAGAGGTTGAACGAAGCGACAAACCGGTCGTCACGCGCCTCCGCGATATCCGGCGCCACGAGTTCGCCGAGGAAGCGGTACGGGCCGTTCGCGCCGGCATCCTCCGGACGCAGCACCGCCTCGATCTCGAAGCCTGCAGGCAGCAGGTCCGCGATCACGAGCGGCGTCGTCCGCATTTCGGTCGAGGCCACAGTCATCGCAATAACGATGCGATCACCCTGGCGGAAGCTGGTTCCGTCGATCGACTGGCCGGCTGGGGTCCACAGCTGCTTGTTGGCAAGCAGTCCGTCGAACGTCGGAGCCGGGGCCGTCGCGGGCGAACCGCGCGAGATCGCCGTCACCCAGAGCTGGCCCGCGCCCTTGTTCGTGAACACAGGCGGCTTGGCCGCCTGTGCTTCGGTCAGGCGATAGACACCGCTCGACTTGCTGTCGGCCCCCCCCTGAACGGCGACATTTAGCGCCGACTGGCCACCCGAGAGCGCATTCGCCGCGAGCAGGAGGAAGGATTTCTCCTGCGTCGTGAGGCGATCCGGCTCGGGCAGGTCCTGCGCAACACGTTGCGACAGGCGCGTCACCAGCGCCGCCTGTTTCGACTCCTGCGCCACCGCCAGTACACCCGCGAGATCGCGACGCGGCGTCTGGTAGTAGTCGCCGGTGTTGGTGTAGCCGAGCGCCTGCTCCGCCTGCTCGAAAGCTGATTTCGCCCGGGCGTTGTCGCCGATCATGTAGAGCGCAGCGCCGATCTGCGCACGTGCCAGCGGACTCGCAATCTCCTTCATCTTGTCGTCGTGGAGATAGCGCAGACGCGCCTTGTCCATACGGCGGGCCTTGGCCAGCACGTAGGAGGCATAGGCCACCGAACGGTCCATCATCGCCTTGGCGGTGTCGTTGTGCCAGCGGCTCTCATAGACCTCGAAGTCATAGCCCGACGAGTAGCGGCTTTCGCGAACAGCAAACTCTTCAAGGCTGTCATATGCCTTGTCGAGCGCCGCAGCAGGCACGACGTATCCAGCCGCTTTGGCGCGGAACAGGAAGTCCGTCGCATAGGCTCCGAGCCATGGGCTGGAGAGCCCATCGCCTGTACGCCACAGGCCGATTGCGCCATCAGCGCCCTGACGATTCAGCAACGTGCTGACCGCTTCCTGAACTTGGTTCTTCAGATCGGCAGGTGTCTTCCGTCCCGCAAGCGCCGCGATCTGCGAGGCATACAGCAACGGCATCGCGCGGCTCGTGATCTGCTCGGTGCATCCGTACGGATACTGGTCGAGCGAGTCGAACAGGGCGGCCGCGTCCATCGGAATGGGCGAGAACGAGACCTGCAGATAAGCCGAGCCCGGCACGAACGACGACAGTGAGCTGGCCGCGGGCGAGAATGTCGCCCCCGGCTGGATCGTCGTGCGGATCACATTGCTCGCCGGCAGCCAGGCCGAGCGGGACTGGATCGGATAAGACCGCGAGACGGTGTAATTGCCCGGTCCTGTGAGGTTGAACGAAACGGTCGAGATGCCTTCCGCCACCGCCGAGAAGCCCGCGTCGAGATCGACGCGTTGTCCCTTGGCGAGATTGGTCGACAATTGTCCTGTCGTCGCCTGCACCGGCGCTCCGGCCTGAAGGGCGGCTTTGTAAGTGCCCGCCTGGCCTTCCACGTTGTCCAGCGTCAGCGTCGCCGTCGCCGTGTCGCCAGGCGACAGGAAACGAGGCAGGGCCAGCAGGGCCGGAACCTGATCGCGCACCGTCACCGGTTTCGAGGCAGACCCAACGCCGGAGTTGGACCACGCCACAGCCATCAGCCGCAGTTCGCCGTTGAACGCTGGTACGTCGAGCGTCACCGTCGCCTTGCCGCCGTTCAGCTTCACAGGCGCCGAGACCAGCGCCACCGATTGCGTCGGCACGACAGTCAGGCCCGCGCCGCCGATCTGGTCGCCGCCCATGCGGATGTTGCCGGCAGCGCCCTGGTTGGGATCGAGTAGGCGACCATAGTCGTCGCGCAGCTCAACACCCAAACGGCGCTTGCCGAAGAAGTATTCAACCGGGTCCGGCGTCTTGAAGCCGGTCAGCAGCAGAATGCCTTCATCAACGGCCGCCAGCTGGACATAGCCGTTGTCGTTCGGGCCACCCGCCGTGATGTTGACCGTCATCTTGCTGTTCGGCCGTTGAACCGGCGGGGCAGCAATATCCAGCTTGAACGTGCGCGGGCTAACATCGACCGCAACGTGGGCAACGCCCACGGCGCGACGCGGCTTCGGCGTCTTGGCTGCGTCACGCGGCGTATAGACCGTCGCCATGACGTAGACGCCAGCGCCCCACTCCTTGGTGACCGGCAGCTTGATGTGCGCGCCTTCGTTCGCCTTCACCGACACGGTGCGCGTGGTAATGACGTTTTCGGAGGCAACAACGATCTCTGCTTCGCCCGAATAGGGCGGCATGATCGTTACATCGACGTCGCCGCCAATCGCCGGAAGCGAGTCCGGAACCTGCACGCGCACGCGATCCGGCGCTTCAACGCCGTCCTGCGGCTGGCCGCCCCAGCCAGACCAGAAGGCGTAGGAGGCTTCGCCGCCATTCGCTTCTTCGGTCAGATAGATTTCAAAGTCACCGTAGTCGAGCTGGCGCGTCTTCAACGTGCCCGTCTTGCCGTCGGCAATCGTGAGGCGACCGCTTTCCAGCTCTACGACACGGCGCGACTGACGCCACTGCCAAGCACCGCCGTCTTCGCGATACCAGTCATACTTCCAGTCGATGCGCACGAGACGCCAGTTCACATTGGCCGCCTTCAGCGCGCCATTGCGGTCAACCGACGCCACTTCGAAACTCGCTGACTCGCCTTCTTTCGAGGACTGGTCATCAAACGACGGTTTCACCCCAACATAACGTTCAGATGGACGGTAGGCGACACGCACATCGTCACGCACCGCACGTCCGCCCGGCTCGATTGCGGAGATGACGGCACGCAGGCGCAGCGGACGCGAAGACGTCGCATTTTCTGCCGCGCGCGGGTCGAGAGAGATGATCGCCTTGCCCGATGTATCCGTCTTCGCCGTCGCGAGGTCGAAGGTCGACTCGCGAAACTGCTCGTCATGCCGTCCGAAGGTGAAGCCTTTCAGCTCGGGGAACGGATTGTTGTCCGGCTCGACGCGGGCATTGCCTTCCACCGGGAGGTCGGCGCCCGGCGCGCCATAGAGGAAGCGTACATTGGCCGTGATCGGGCGAGTCTCGTTCGCCTTCATCGGAACCTTTTCGTCGGCCTTCAGATCGAGCGCGATGCGCTGCGGCACGAAGTCTTCGACCGAGAACGTCTCGCTGCCCACTTCGCCGACGCCGTCGACTTCAGTGGCGATCCGCCACGTCCCACGCGCACCCGTTTTCGGAACCGGGAACGCATAGGTCACGGCGCCGTTGAACTGCTTCGTATCCTTGAATCGCAGGCGCCCGGCCTCAAGGCCGTTCGGCCCGAAGACGACGACGGAGCCCGCCCGATTGCTAAGCGAGATCGCCGCCGCATCGCGGATCAGCGAGGTGATCTGCACCGACTCGCCCGGACGATAGACGCCTCGCTCGGTATAGACGAACGCGTCGGCGGCTTGCGCTGGCGCACGTCCGCCGATGTCACGCTCCGTGAGGTCGACCGGCGAGCGGTCGAGATCGAGGATCGCGAAGTCGCCATTGGGCGCATAGGCCATCAGCATGCGCGGAGCGACATTGCCCTCGCCGCCCATGATCGGACCCGAGAAGTTCACGCGGCCCGAGCCGTCGGAATTGCCGCGCGCCAGGATCTCGTTGTTCCGCGCGATCAGCTCGAGCTTCACACCCGACACGGCCTTGGCCGACTGCAGCGACCGTACGGTCGCCGACATGCCGGAATTGCCCGTGTAAGTTGTCAACGCGAGATCAGTGATCACCAGCCACCGCTTCGCGTGCGCCGCGTTTTCCGGAACCTTGCCCGTGCCGTCGAGCTGGTCGAGCTGCACGAAATAGGCGCCCGGCTGCAGGCGCGGGACCGCTTTTGCAATCGGGAAGACAGTCGTCTTGGACGCGTTGGCCGATCCGGGCGTGTCGATTTCGCCGGTCCACAGCTGCTCGGCCACGTCATCGACATCCGAGCCATAGTCCATATAGCCCCAGCCACCCTGGCTGTGCGAATAGCCCTGCGTGATGGTCTTGAAAGCCAACGCGCGATCAGTGATGCGCGAGATCGTCACCTTCACCTTGTCGACGTTCACCGTCTCGAGGCCGAGGCCGTCCGCATCGATGCGCGGCAGGATCACGCCATCGCCCTTAAAGCCGACATAGGAAGGACGGTCTCCGAACGAGATCGCAACGTCTTCATCGAACGGCAGTGTACGGCCGTCGGTGGCCGGCAGGCCGGAGCGGATCTTGATCGCGCGATCGTCGCCGAATTTCAGGCCACCGAGGCACAGGCTGGAACCTTCGACCGATAGTGCGATCTGCGGGCCATCACCCATATCCACGAACGGGCGATAGTCCTTGGCCGGATCGAGACTGGAGGAGAAGGCGAGACAGGCTCGGGGCAGGTCCTTGGTGACGTCGATCGTGTAACGGACGAATTCGAATTCGCCTGTCCCGTCAGCGCGCGAGGAGTTCGCCTGTCGGGTCTCGAGCTGTGGGCCCTGGTCCTTGCCCATCACCATCGCGGCGTCGGTACCGCTCCCCGATTGGCCGCAGCAAACAAGCGCCATCGCCGAAAGCACGCCCACGGTCGCAACCGCAATGGCGCGCAAGATCTTGGTCGACCCCACGTAGTCCCTCCTGATCCCCACCCGTATTCCCCTGTGCCCGATCACACTAGCGTAAGCCGCCCGCTATGGAAGGCGCCGAAACAGACAAGCTGCTGAAAAAGGGTGAGTTTCGTAGTTGCCGGATCGCCGGCGATGGAACTCGCTCGCGTGCAACGCGAGCGCGATGGTGCCGGATGAGGGGATTGAACCCCCGACCTTCGGTTTACAAAACCGCTGCTCTACCGCTGAGCTAATCCGGCGCTGAACGCGTTGCCATAACCGGCATACATGTTCCGCCGCGAGGGAATAGGCGCCCGCAAGCGCTCGCGCAAGCGGTCAGGCACCCACAAATGACCCACGGCCCGCCACATTCCGCCCGGTTCAGGCCCAGCGGGAGCCCGATCGGGAACTAGACTCAGCTCCGGGCCGTTAGGGAACTGGATCTGGAGGGCTGATATGCAACGTCTCAGCTGGATAACTTTGGGCGCTTTGGCCGTTGGCGTGGCTGGCTACGCTTACGACGCCGCGTCCGCACAGACCCCGACGAGCAAATCAGCGTCCTGCCCCCCATACGAATCAACCGTTTACTTCTCCCCCAATTCAGCGGAGCTGAACGCCTACTCCGATTACATGATCGTCACGATCGCCGAAGCCGCTCAGGCGTGCGGGGCCAAGGGAATCGTTGTCGAGGCCGCCGCCGATGACGGCCGCGCGCGGATCGTCGCCACCGCCCTGCGCGCAAAGGGCTTGAAGGCTGTCATCATTCCGTCGCAGGAGCTCGCCCAGTCCGACGAAGCCATGGTCAACCGCTCCGTCATCCTGCGCGTCGCCGTTCCCGGTACGCGCCTGAGCTGATTCCACGTCACGTCATCGGCGCTCTGGCGCGATTGCCGTCGCATGTTACAAGCCCGCGCGGAAGCGGGCGTATCATGGACAAGCGTATTCTAGGCCGCGCCTACAGCCGGCTGATCCACAAGTACTTTCTCAACGACATGTACCTCGACCTGCGCGTGCGGGCCAAGAAGGACACCGTTGACTACATTGAAGCTCACCTGAACGAGGCGATGCTGGTATCGGGCCGCCGCGCCCTGATCGAGCTCTGCATGAAGCGCGAGAAGGAAGCGAAGCTCAACGGCATCATCCTCGAGTTCGGCGTCGCCGGCGGCGTGTCCACCCGGATCATAGCGAAGAACGCCGAGCCGCGCACCGTCCACGGCTTCGACAGTTTCGAAGGCCTCCCTGGCGACTGGGCCGGCACGCACGAACAGAAAGGCCGCTTCACCCAGAAGGGCAAACTGCCTCGCGTCCCCGCCAACGTGCGGCTCCACAAAGGCTGGTTCGACGCCACCCTGCCGGGCTTCCTGAAATCGAATCCCGGCCCGGTCAGCTTCATCAACGTCGACTGTGACGCGTACGACTCAAGCAAGTACGTGCTCGACCAGCTCGCCGACCGCATTTGCCCCGGCACGATCGTGATGTTCGACGAATACTATAACTATCCGAACTGGCGCGAGCACGAGTACAAGGCCTGGCAGGAGATCGTCGCCGAGCGGAAGCTCACATACCGCTACATCGGCTTCTCGACGATGCGCTACCACGCTGCGGTGCAGGTCACGGCGATCGGGTAAGGTTCTGGCGACCCTATGCAGCGGAAGGCGCCCCTCACTGCGTTCGCACGCTGGCAGCATCGTCTCAGCCTGCTACGATCCCGTCTTGGAGGCATCGCATGATCTGGGACGCGCCACCCGACGCTATTTCAGCGCCCGTCATGCCGTGCGGAGACGGAAAGCATCAGCGTATCTGGGTGGGTGATGCAACCGACATTCTGCATTCTCCCGATTGCAGATGGATAGTTGCCTACCGCTCGATCTCTGGGTCGCCTTCAGCATCACTCCTCAAGGACCCGCTGGCTGGCGACATGGCAACCGTTGCCGACGCCGTGACGGGAAAAGTGGTGGCCACTTTCGAAATGTCCCGTAGCGCGAGCCTGCACTGGTTGGACGATGGGGCGCATCTGATTGTAGATTATCTCTCGGGTAGTGGATCGGCAGAACCGCTGGTTATCCTGCTGCCGCCCCAGCCTCGGTCCGCCCAGACGACAGCTCCGATCGATCTGAGCCAAGTCGTATTCGGTGACGTGCTGAAGCGGATCAACAAGTCATCAGAGCAGGTCTACCATTTTTACACATACTTCGCCGCCGACAAGGGCGAACGTGTCCTGATCTCGGCCGAGCCAGTCTACACGCTACGCGGCAGTACCGGTCCCGGAGGCTCCGCCTGCCTCATCTACAGCATCGACAAGGCAACTTTCCGCGATGCGCGCCTGGTCGAGCGGCTGCCCGAGAACGCCCCTTGCCCAAATGGTCCCACGGAATAAACGGGTTACGCCTGCAGGCTGGCAATCTATGCTGGGCGAGGCTACATCGCGGCCATGGCCAGAATCCTCATCACCTCCGCGCTGCCGTACATCAACGGCGTCAAGCATCTCGGCAACCTTGTCGGCTCGATGCTGCCCGCTGACGTCTATGCCCGCTACTGCCGCGCGGCGGGGCACGAAGTCCTCTTCATCTGCGCCACCGACGAGCACGGTACGCCTGCCGAACTCGCCGCCATCGAGGCCGGCCAGACAGTCGCCGAATACTGCGCCGAACAGCACGACATCCAGAAGACGGTGGGCGCGGGCTTTTCTCTGTCGTTCGACCATTTCGGCCGCTCGTCCAACCCGCAGAACCGCAAGCTTACGCAACATTTCTGCGAAGTCCTCGAAGCCAACGGGCTGATCGAGGAACGCACCTCCAAGCAGGTCTACTCGGTAGACGACAAGCGCTTCCTGCCCGACCGCTATGTCGAGGGCACCTGCCCGAACTGCGGCTACGAGAAAGCCCGCGGCGACCAATGCGACAATTGCGGGACGCTGCTCGACCCAATCCAGCTGATCACCCCCTACTCGTCCGTCTCCGGCTCGCGTAATGTCGAGATCCGCGACACGCGCCATCTCTATCTGCTGCAAACCCAGATGCAGGACCAGGTTCGCGCCTTCGTCGACGCCCGCGCCGCCAACTGGCCGAACCTGACCACTTCCATAGCCTACAAATGGCTCGATGAAGGCCTGATCGACCGCTCGATCACACGAGATCTGTCATGGGGCATCCCCGTCACGCAGAACGGCAAACCGCGCCCCGGCTTCGAAGAGAAGGTCTTCTACGTCTGGTTCGACGCGCCAATCGAATACATCGGCGCCACGGTCGAATGGGCTGAAGCGAATGGCGGCAAGGATTGGGAACGCTGGTGGCGCACCGACAAGGGCGCGCACGACGTCACCTATGTCGAGTTCATGGGCAAGGACAACGTCGCCTTCCACACGGTCAGCTTCCCCGTCACCATCCTAGGCTCGAAAGAGCCGTGGAAGCTTGTCGACAAGCTGAAGGCCTTCAACTGGCTGAACTGGTATGGCGGCAAGTTCTCCACCAGTCAGAAGCGCGGCGTCTTCATGGACAAGGCGCTCGAGCTTCTGCCCGGCGACTACTGGCGCTGGTATCTCATGGCCAACGCGCCGGAGAGCTCCGACACCGCCTTCACATGGGAATCCTTCAAGGCCTGCGTGAATTCAGACCTCAATGACGTGCTCGGCAACTTCGTGAACCGCATCACGAAATACGCCGCCGCGAGGTTCGACTCGAAAGTCCCCGAAGGCGGCGCACCCGGCGAACACGAAGCCTGGATGGCCAACGAGCTGGCGATCCGCTTGCCGGCGCTTATCGGCTATTACGAGGCGATGGAATTCCGGAAGGCTGCGGCCGAGACACGCGCCATCTGGGCCGCCGGGAACGAATACATCACCAAGGCCGCCCCGTGGACGGCCTACAAGACCAGCGTCGAGCTAGCCGCTGTCGGCATCCGCACCGGCCTCAACCTCGTCGCGCTCTTCGGCATCATCGCCCAACCGATCCTTCCCGAAACCGCGAAGAAAATTCTAGACGCCATCGGCGTTCCCGAAGACCGCCGCAGCCTGAAACCGGTCAACGTCGGCACCGGAGATTATGCGACCCTCCTCAGCGTCCTGCCAGTCAACATGCCCATCAATGTACCGCCGCAACTCTTCACCAAGATCGAAGACGCGCAGGTCGCCGACTGGACCGCAAGGTTCGGCGGCGGCTGATCTCCGCGTACCGCCGCGCCTATTCCACTGAACAGAATAGTTCGTCGCCCGACGTCTTCCGGCCGGACGCACACGCGGCGTCCGTAAACGGTGACATCACGCTGCTGAGCCAGTCGCTGCGTTTCTCGATCTCTGCGATCGGAGTGTCGCCCGTCGGCAGCTCCCGCGTCCAGGCCGGCCATTCCGGCAGGTTGCAGGCCGCGCCTGTCACCAGACCCTTGCCGCAGACGTCGTTGCGTACTTCGATCGCCATGGCCGCCCCCCGCTTCAGCGCAGCATCGGCGCGATACATGTCCGTCCGCTCGGGAGAGCTCGCCGGATCAGGCGCCTCACGTGCAGCGTCCAGCGCCTTGTCGAGAATGACAGTCCAGCGCTCCGCCCCGATCATCACCACGAAAGGATCCAACGGTTCGGCCGGCGTCATCGGCGCGGCCGCCTGTTGAGGCGCAGCAGCCGGCACAGGTGCCTCGACCCTCTTCTCCTGCGGATTGCAACCAGCTAGCGCGACCATACAAGCCACACCCAGAATCGCTTTCACCCGCATCGAGTCCTCCCACTTTGCACGAACGATCATAGCAGGCTCCATCCCGGCGACGACAGCGCAGCGCAGTCGAACAACAGTTCACCCGATGTCAGGCCTACTTCGCGGCAGCCTGCGGCGCTCTTCGCTCAGGCCCCAAATAATCCGGCGTATCAACAGGCGGTCGGTTCGACGGATGTGCCGCAAGCACTTGTTTTCAGAAACTGCTCGCCCCACGCCGGGAACAGCGCGCACCGATGGGCGCCCCCATTCCCCGCCGCCTCGATCGTCGCCAAGCCCTGCCCCTGCGAGACCGCGACAGCCGGGACCGCCCTGTCCGGGCTGGTCGCCGAACGCCTCGCGAAATGCGGTATCAGCACACCCGGATCGTCCTGCGCTGCGCTGTCGATATAGATCATCAACACATTCGGTGGGGCGGGATTGAAAGCTACCATCATCTGCGACGTGTTTGTCGCCGGCTGCAGGTTGCGAACCCCAGCGCCCCGCAGCGCCATCCGGAAAGTCTGCCCGATGCAGGGCATGTGCGTACCGAGCAGGACGCTGCCTTCATGTGTCTTGGTTATCCTTATCCCCAAAAGAAAGCGGGGTGAACGCAGTGATCTGAACGTAAGGCTGCTACCGAGTCACAGTCGCGCCATCATGTCAGCTGATGCTGGACCATTCGCGCATAGACCGCACCCTTGGCGAGCAGTTCGTCATGCGAGCCGGCCTCAACCGTGGCGCCATCCTCGACCACGAACAGCCGATCCGCCCGCCGCACCGTGGCCAGCCTATGGGCCACCACGATGATCGTGCGCTGTCCCGCCAACGCCGCGAGCGCCTGCTGGATACGCGACTCGCTTTCGGAGTCGAGTGCACTCGTCGCTTCATCGAGCAGCAGCACCGGAGCCTCCGACACCAGCGCACGCGCCAGCGCGATCCGCTGCCGTTGTCCGCCGGAGAGATTGCGCCCCCCTTCGCCCGCCGGCGCGTTCCATCCGCCCGGCAGCCTGTCGATGAAATCGCACGCCGCCGCCTTTGCGGCAGCCTGGACCTGTTCTTCCGTCGCGCCGGTCCGGCCGAGCGAAATGTTCTCGCGGATCGTCGTGTCGAACAGGAACGCATCCTGAGATACAAAAGCGATATTCGCGCGCAGCGACGCAAGCGTTACATCACGAACATCCTGCCTGTCGATCCGCACTGCCCCAGCGCGCGCTTCGTAGAGACGCAGCAGCAGGCTGAACACGGTCGACTTTCCCGCGCCCGATGGACCGACGATCGCAACCGTCTGGCCCGGCTCGGCCGTTAGGCTCAGCCCTTTCAGCACGTCCTCGCCAGCCCCATAGCCGAAACGGACCTGGTCGAATTGAACGCTGCCCTGTGCCCGCCCCATGGCCACCGCATCCGGCTTGTCGCCGACATGCTGCGGTTCATCGATGACCGCATAGATCCGCGCCGCCGCCGCCAGCGCCTCGTTCAAGAGAGCATTCAGCGTGCCCAGCGCCCTGATCTCAGGCGAGGCCACACCGATTGCGACAATGACGCCCAGCACTTCGCCGACACTGATATCGTTGGTCAGCGCACGCCAGCCCGCAAACGCGAACAGCCCGGCCAGCGCAACCCCCCCTACGATCTCGAGAAACGGGTCGGCCAGCGCCTTGGCGCGCAGCACCTTCATGTAGAGCCGCGCACGCTCGAGAAAGCCCCTGTGCGCTCGGCTCTTCTGGTAGGCTTCGAGGCTGAAAGCCTTGACCGTCCGAGCCCCCTGGAATGCCTCGTTCAAAACGGCCGTCAAAGCACCCGCCTGCTCCTGCGCCATCCGCGAAGAGTTGCGCACACGCGCGCCGAGGCGAACCACAGGAACGAAAGCGATCGGGTAGACGATGAGCAGCAGGACAGTCAGCAACCAGTCGGTCGTCAGCATGTAGATGACGGCCGCCCCAATCGTCAGTGTCGACTTCGCAAGGCTGCTTGCAACCCGCAACGCCGCTTCGCGCACAAGGATCATGTCGTTCGCGAACTGCGATACATATTCGCCCGTAGCCTTCGACTGCAATCGCGCAAAGTCCCCGTCGATCAAGCGGGCGAACAGCTTTTCCTGCAGCTTCACAATAGCGTTCTGCACGCCGCGATTGTTCGCCTGCGTCTGCCAGTACATCGCCGGCGCCCGGATCAGCACGAGCGCCATTATCACCATCGGCGCAACCGTGAAGATGCGGTTGTCGCCATCTTTCAACCAGTCGGTGGCGAGAGCAGTAATCTGCGAATACCCCCCCGCGCATATGGCGGTGATAGCGGCAAAGGTCGCGCCGAGCAGGAACCACTTCCACTGGGGGAGCAGCCACTCACGCGCAAATCGGGACAGGAGCCGATCCCGGCCGGGCGGACCGGCGCGGTTAGGCTCAACGACTTTAGGCATCGTGTTGCTTGCCCGTTTCCGGATCAAGCAGGCGGTGCGCATGCAGGATAAAGTAACGCACATGGGCGTTGTCGACCGTCCGTTGGGCCGCCGACTTCCACGCATCGTAAGCGGCGCGATAGCTCGGGAAAGCGCCGACGAAATCAATCTCCTTGAGATTGGCGAACTCGACCGTGCCGGGATGCTTAAGCTCACCGCCGATCACGATGTGCAGCAGCTGTTTATCGGGATTTTGCGCTGTCATCGAAAGCTCCTGCCGTCAGGTCCGGGCGGGTCTGATCTGCTGGCCGGCCCAGTGCCGGAGCCGATCCATTATCAGCGGGTGAAGCGCGGCGCCAGCAGCGATGGCTCCCTTCTGGATGACAGATTGTCCGTTGAAAACGAAGGGGCGGCCGCGCCGGTCCGTCGCGACCCCGCCTGCTTCCTGGATCAGTAGCACGGCCGCCGCGAGATCCCAGTCGCTCTTCTCGTTCAGGGCGACGGTCGCATCCCAGTGCCCGACCGCAACCAGCGACATCCGCCAGGCCATGGCATTCGGCACTTCATCTATCAACCGGAGGTCCGGCCAGTAATGAGCATTGCCACGTGCGAACACGTCGGGTTGGCCGATCATGCTGCACGCCAGATTATCGGCGTCACGGACGTCGACCCGCACCCCATTCATGCGCGTACCACCCCCCATGCGGGCGCCGACGAGTTCATCGAAGTTCGGATTGTAGACAGCCCCCGCGATCGGCGCGCCGTCCTCGATGATCGCGATCGAGACGCAGAACCCCGTCTCGCCATTCACGAAAGCCTTCGTACCGTCGATCGGATCCACCACGAAGACCCGCTTCTGAGAACGGTCCTGAGCGTTGTCGCGCGTCTCTTCCGACAGCCAGCCATAGTCGGGCCGCGCCGGGCGTAGACGGCGCGCGATCAGGTCGTTGCACGCGATATCGGCTTCGGTGACGGGATTGTTGGGCGACTTGTCCCAGCTTCGCGCGCCCTTCTTGAGCCAGTGCATGGATAGTTCACCGGCCTCGCGCGCGACATCAGAAATCAGCGCCAGGTCGGCGTCGAGATCGTTAGCGTCCGGCAAGTGTCATCCCATCAATAAGAATGCTGGGAGCATTCGTCGATCCACGTATCTGCAGGTCGGACCCGGGCACCGCGCGCAGCAACATCGCAGGGATATCACCGGCAATAGTAACTTCGGACACGGGATAGGCACGCTGGCCGTTCTCGAACCAGAAGCCGGACACGCCCACCGAATAATCGCCAGTGTTGGGATTAAGCGAAGGGCCGAACATGTCGGTCACCAGCAAGCCCTTGCCCGCATCGGCCATCAGATCGTCAAGGGAGCGGTCGCCCGGCTGCAGGTCGAGGTTGGAAGTCGTGACACCTGGCGGATCGCCGAACGCGGTACTGGCAAAACCGTTGGGTGTGAGACCAAGTTGCTTTGCCGACGGTCCATTGAGCAGCCACTGCGTCAGCATTCCATCCTCGACCAGCGCGTTGCGCCCCACGGGCCGCCCCTCGCCATCGAATGCCCGCGACCCGAAGCCGCCGATGCGTAACGGATCGTCGACCAAGTTGACGCCCCTGGCGAACACCTGCTTACCCAACCTGTCTTTCAGAAACGACACGCCTCGCGCGACAGCCGGTCCCGAGATCGCGCCAATGAATGCGCCGATCAGCCGACTCGACAGCCGGTTCTCGTAGATGACGGCGGCAGTCTGACTTTCCAGCTTGCGCGCACCGAGGCGGGCGATGGCGCGGTTGGCCGCCTCGCGACCGACCCATTCGGGCGATTTCAGCTTTGCCTTGCGGCGTTCGGACGTGGACTCGTGGTCCCGCTCCATCGCGCCACCGCGCTCGGCAATCGCCACAGCTGCCATGGAAGAAATGCCAGACGACTTGCTGGCCCTGAACCCGTTCGACGCGGCCAACCAGGAGCGCGAGCTGTTCCACGAGGCGCCGCTGTGGGACATTTGCTTCACGCCCGGCACGGCCATCGCGACCGCTTCCATCTCGCGCCCTCGCCGCTCCAGCTCGTCGGCTTCGGGCATGTCGTCACAGTCGAGCTGAAGGTCGACATGATTGCGAGTGATTTCGTCGGCCCCGGCGATGCCGCAGAACCTATCCTCCGGCGCGAGGCGCGCCATCGCGACCACACGCTCGCTAAGCGACTGCAAGGCATCGGGCGATAGATCGGTTGCCGAAACCGTCGCCTGACGCTTTCCAACCAGCGCTCGCAGGGCCAGTCCGCGCGACTCTTCGCGTTCAACCGTTTCGAGGTCGCCATTGCGGACCTCGACTGACAGGCTGGCGGTTTCTGCAATTCGGGCGTCCACCGCATCTGCGCCGGCCTTGAGCGCAGCCTCGATAAGCGATTCTAGGAGGTCGCCTGAACTTCCGGGGGAGGATTTGGTCATGGACCCTATGTGACGTTGCACAGCTGAATCGCCAAGCCCCGCTTCTGGGATGAGGCAAAAGGCACCGGGCTTTTGCCCGGCGCCGCAACCCGTTCCGCCAGATCCGCTAGACTACTTGGCGCGCGGCAGACGATCGTTGATGTCGTCACGGATGTCGAGCAATGTGACCAGCACGCCGCAAATCAGAGTCGCCGCGACCCAGCCGACGATCAGACCGATGATAATCGACAGCGCAGAAAGCGCCGGCGCAGCCAGCACGGTGCCCGGATCCACGATGGGGTCCATGGCGACGAGACCCGTCCCCGGATCGACAGCGCCACGTTCCACGAGCACTTTGCCGCTGGACGTGAACTGCGAAATCACCGCCTGGATCTGGGCCCGCTCAAGGAACGCGCCGAACGTGTAAAGTGCGATAATTCCGAAGTATGCGTTGTAGACCAGAAAGCGGAAGCTGTTGATGATAAAGAACTTCATAGACGACCCCTCCACGCGAACTCTGTAAGTGTCTAGCTTGCAGCAAGGCAACAAACGAGCAGTTTTTTGGTTTGACTGGCCGAAGAGGCCCCGGCCCCACTATTCGCGGCCCAGCAACTGGTCGACGTCGATCTTCGACTTCCTGCCGTTAAGGAACCGGGCTTTCATCGCCTTGTGGTCATAGCCCTTGGCGACCCATTCTTCGAATGAGAGACCGACTGGCTTGCCGTTCGCCAGATAGGTTTCAAAGAAGTCGTCCAGGACACCAGTTTTACCATGGCGGACGTGCAGATACTTGCCCGACAGCTGCTCAAGCGCCTGCTCGATCGGTAATCCCTTGCGGAAATGCTGATACAAAACCGACATCACGCCCGCCCGATCCGCCCCGGACTTACAATGCATGAGCGCTGGATAGGCGATTGAATCGAACAGCTGTTTCGCCTGCAGAACGCTTTCGGCGGTGGGCACTTCGCGCGAAAACACCTGAAAATCCACCAGCTCGATGCCAAACAGCGCGCACGCTTCCTTTTCGAGCAAGTAATAGCCCTTGGGGCTCTCCCCGCGCAGGTTGATGATGGTCTTGAGCCCCAGCTCTTTCGCGTACCGGGCGATATGCTCGGGCGAGGGCTGGTTGGCACGATACATCTCCTCGGAGATCCTATGCAGGTTCCGGAACCTGACCCGCAGGAACCCGTGGTCGCCCCAGACGAGCTCGCGCCGGGCGCGGCGGCGGCCGGTTCGGGTTGTGAGGTCGATCGCCGCGCTGCCGTTCATGTGCGCTAAATGCCGCTTTTCCGCTGGAATGCAAGGCGGCGGAGCGGTGCCCGCTGGTCGCAGGCTGCTATCCCTTTATCGCCAACATCTGGCGGCGCGCCGATCAGGGAGTATATAGCCCCAATGTCGAAACGTCGTTCCCAATCGCCCGTGATTCCCTGGGTCGGAGGCACCCTGATCTGGGCCTACATGTCGATCCTCGCTCATACCATGCGCTGGCGGGTCGAGGGCGTGGAGCATATCCGCAAGCTATGGGACAGCCCGCAGGGCTGGGTCGCAGCGACATGGCACTCGCGCATCCTGCTGATGCCCTACATTCAGATCCTCCAGCGGCCGAAATGGCCGGAGCCCCCCCACCCAGCCGCCCTGATGGTGTCGCCCTCGAAAGACGGCGAATTCACCAAGCGCGCCGGCACGTGGCTCGGCCTTTACATCATCCGCGGGTCGTCCTCGGGCCGCAGCGACAAGAACAAGCGCGGCGTCTCGGCCGCACGCGAGTGCCTCGAAGTCATGAAAAAGGGCGGCTGCGTGGTGATGACCATCGACGGTCCAAAGGGCCCGCGCGAGACTGTCGGCATAGGCACCATCAAGCTGGCGCAACAGATGGGCGCGCCGATCGTGATCTATGGTCTTTCGGCCGATGCCAAACGTCTCGACACATGGGATCGCCTGCTCTGGCCGAAGCCCTTTGCGCGTGGCGCTGTCGTGATTTTGGAACCGATCCCGACGTCGAAGAGCATGGATTCCGAAGACCTTCGAGTGCGCGTCGAAATCGCGCTCAGAGCAGCAACCGCTCGGGCCGATGAACTCGCTGGTCTAGCGCCCGATACCGTGCCTGTGCTCAGAGCTGCAGAGGCTGCGCCGGCACCTGAGCCAGAAACTGTATCCGAACCGCAAGTCGCGCTGGAGCATCGCGGCACGTGAGGGCATCGCTCGCGCTCTATCGCATCGCCACAACCTTGCTTGAGCCATTGGCGCCAGCACTGGTGCGTGGTCGCGTTAAGTCGGGCAAGGAGCGCGCGGAGCGCACCGGCGAACGCTTTGGCCGCACAGGCGTCGCCCGCCCAACGGGGCCCCTCCTCTGGATGCACGGCGCCAGCGTGGGTGAGTCCAAGCTGCTGATCGACCTGTTCGAAGCCATACACGCAAAGCGACCAGACGCACAGGCGCTCGTGACGACGCAAACGACGACCTCCGCCGACATGATAGCAACAAAGCCCTCCGCGGCCGTCATTCACCAGATGGCGCCTGTCGATGGCCCGGGCGCGGTAAAGCGTTTTCTCGCCCACTGGCAGCCGAACGCCGCTGTGTTCGCCGAGGGCGAGATCTGGCCGAACATGCTCACGGGCTTGAAGCGCGCCCAGATCCCCGCTGCGCTGGTCAACGCCCGCATGACGACAAAGACGCTGACCAGCTGGAATGGACGCAAATCCTCGGCCCGTGAACTGTTCTCTACCTTCGGCTTCATCGGCGCCGCTGACCAACACACGGCTGACGGCCTCGCCTCGGCGATTGGTCGCCCGATTGCGCCGGTGGGCAACCTGAAGATGGCAACGCGCATAACGCCCCCACCGGCCGATAAAGTGGCGGCTTTTCGCGCGAACCTGTCGCGGCCGACCCTGCTGGCCGCCTCCACCCATCCGGGCGAGGATGCTTTTGCGCTTGAGGCTTTCGAACAAGTCCGCCAATCACACCCCGCAGCCCTGCTCATCATCGTGCCGCGTCATCCTGATCGTGGCGACGACATTGCTGCGCAGGTCCTCGCGCGAGTTCTCGTCTGCCAGCAATGGTCGAAGCATCGCGCGAGTCCGAACCTGAAGACCGAGGTGCTTGTCGCTGACACAATTGGCGAGCTCCTCTTCTGGTACGCCGTTGCGGACGCCATCTATCTGGGCGGCGCCACTTCCGAACGCGTCGGGGGCCACAATGCGATCGAGCCCGCGCAACTCGGTAAACGTGTCTTCACGGGTCCTCATGGCTTCAACTTCCGCGATACGTTCGAGACTTTGGCCGGAGCCTCTGCGCTCGTGATCGGCACAACGCCTGCCGAACTGGCCACGTACTGGCGTGGCGAACTCACGCGCGCAGCGCATCCCGTGGCGACCGGCGATCTGTTCCCCCGGTTTCAGGCGCCGTTCGACATCACAGTCGACGCCATCGTGGCGATGCTCCCCAAGCGTGCGCCCGATGCGTGAGCCCTACTTCTGGTCGGTTACCGACAAACGCTCCCGTGCGGCTGCGCCGATGAGCAAACTGCTGATGACGCCGCTGTCGATGATCTATCGCTGGGCTGGCGAACGCCGCATCCAGCGCACGGTCCCGGAGAACGTCGGCATTCCGGTCGTGTGCATCGGCAATCTGACACTTGGCGGCGCGGGCAAGACGCCGATTACCGAAGCGGTAAGATCGTACTTTTCGGGCAAAGGCATTCGCGCCGCGAGCCTGTCGCGTGGATATCGCGGATCGCTGGAGGGCCCATGCAAGGTTGATCCGGCGCGGCACATCGCAGCCGAAGTTGGCGACGAACCGCTTATGCTGTCGGCCCTTGGCGAGTCCTGGGTATCGAAAGACCGGCCCGCAGGCGCTCGCGCGATGAAAGCCGACTGCGTGCAGCTAATCGTGATGGACGATGGTCATCAGAATCCGACGCTTGAAAAGCTGTTGTCGATCGTGGTCATGGATGCCGCCAACCCTGTCGGCAATGGTCATGTGTTTCCCAAGGGCCCGTTGCGCGAGCCGGCAGCAACGGGACTAGCCCGCGCCGACGCGGTCGTCCTGATGGGTGATGGGCCGTTCCCTCACATTCTCGATGGGTTTGCCAAGCCCGTCCTGCGCGCCCGCCTTGAACCGCTGGCGCCATTGCTTCCTGGGCGCTATGTGGCGTTTGCGGGCATTGGCCGCCCCGAGCGATTCTTCGACGCACTGCAAAAGCAACCGGGCATCGAACTCGCGGAGGGCGCGCCCTATCCCGATCACCATCTGTTCACGCCTCACGATCTCAAATTCCTGATGAAGCTAGCCAACGAACGCAACGCCCTGCTTGTCACGACTGACAAGGACCATGTTCGCCTACCAGCGGAGGTGAAGCCGAACGTGCTGCGCGCGTCCGTGAAAGCGCGCTTCGAGGACGAAGCGGCCTTCGCGGCCCTGCTCAACCGCGTGACCGCATGAGCGACTCACCCAAGGAGGAAAAGCAGCCAACTCCGTTCCTGCGCCCCAAGGATCTCGACAACGACCAGCGCACGACGATTGGCGCCCGCCTCGCGTGGCGCATAGAGGCTTTGGCGTGGGACTGGCTCTACTGGTATCCGATGAAGGCACTGCCGCTCACCTGGGCGTCGAACACTATCGCCGCAGTCCTTCGCACGCTTGGACCGCTGACATCGCAGCAGCGCACGATGACCCGCAACCTTCGGATGTGCTTCCCGGAATGGCCCGACGCACAGATCCAGAAGGTCGCAAGAGGTACATGGGAAACACTCGGCCACACTGCCGGCGAGATGCCACATCTTGCGAAAATGATCCCCTACCGTCCAAATAGCCCGGTCGAGGTTGTCGGTGCCGAACGGCTTGATGCGATCCGCGACAGCGGCAAACCGGCCGTGATGATCAGCGGACACTTCGCAAACTGGGAAATCCTCGCCGCGTCGATCTGCAACCGCGCACTCGACGCACAGATCACGTACCGGGCCGCCAACAACCCGCATATCGATCGCCGCATCGCAAAGGCACGTATCAGCACCGGAATCAACGCGCTTACACCAAAAGGCACAGGCACGCGCGAGCTGATGCGGGCGCTCGGACGCGGCGATCCTGTCGCCCTGATGAACGACCAAAAATTCAACCAGGGCATCCCGGTTCCCTTCTTCGGCTATGACGCAATGACCGCCCCCGGCCCCACGCGCCTCGCCATGAAGTTCAAGGCCCCCCTGGTGCCGTTCTCGTGCGTCCGCACCGCGCCGGGCCGCTACCGCGTGACGATCCACGAGCCCTTCATGCCCGACAGCGATCCGGACGAAGAAAAGGCAGTCTACAACACCGTGCTGCGGATCAACCAGTTCATGGAAGCCCGCATTCGCGAGCAGCCCGACCAATGGTTCTGGATGCACAACCGCTGGCCCAAGGAAGCGTGGGTCAGAGCCGGCGTGATGTGAGGGTCAATCCATGATCCCGACGCTGTCGTCGATAGTGCGCCGAACCGCGCCGACATAGTCAACCAGCTGCTGCCCTTCGATCATGGCTTCGAACAACATCTGTAGTGCATCGCGCACGACGTATGGCCGCTCCATCGGAATGAAGTGCGTCGTGCCCGGCACGCGCGTGACGGCGGCATCGGGGCGAACATTGTGGACCCGCTGATCAACATCCGCGCCGGACGTCGATTCCTTGTCCGCCTGCAACAAGATGATCGGTATGCGTTTCTTGCGCAGGCGATTCAGAGCCTTCCACGGGCGATAACGATGGGCGGAGAATGTCGCCGCTTCCCATTCCGGCGTGCATGACAAGGCGTAACGGCCGTCATCCTGCCGCAGCACGCCATCGACCACATAGTCATCGAGGAAGGGGCTGCGCCACGTCTTGAAAGCGCCGCGCCCGCGCAGCTGTTCAGCCGCCTCGCCTGCTGAGACAAAGTCGCGCCGACGACGGAGGGCGCCCTTGGCCATTGCATTCTTACCGATCAGCATATTGAACAACGGAATGTTGTAGAGGCGCAGGAGCGACGGCCGCAGCAGGACCGGATCGACCAGCACCAACCCTTTCACGAGATCCGGTCGTTTTCCCGCAACAAGCAGCGCAACGGTCGCGCCCATCGAATGCCCGCCGAGCACAGCGCCTTCTGGCGCGGTCTTCTCCAGAATGTGGATGACGTCGTCCCGATACTTGTTCCACGATTTCATCCTGCGCGGATTTGCCGGCAGGCGTGACCGCCCATGCCCGCGCATGTCGACTGCCGCTGCATGCATCCGCGCGCCCAGTGGCTCGAGGATCGACTGATAGGTGATGGCGTTGAAGCCGGTGGCATGAAGGAACAATACGTCGATGGGCCGCACCGGATCGCCAAATGCGATCCCGGACGCCTCGCCATCTTTCAACTCTACACGAAACCTGCGCATGCGGGCGCGACTAGCCTCCAAATACCTTGCGCAGAAGATCGCTCGTCCGCTTCACGGGATCCTTGCGAATCGCCTGCTCTTCACGGGCGACGTAATAGAACAATCCGTTGAGCGCACTAGTCGTCGCCTCCTCGGCGAGCCAGGTTCTTGTATCCGTTTTAAGCAAGCCAGATCCGTATTTGGCCACGGCTGCATCCAGCGAGGTCAGTGCGCCGGATGACGCAAGCGCCTCGCCAAACCTGGGTTTCAGGGTCGAACGGAGGCCAACCTCGGTCTTCTTGCGGAGATAGTCAGTCGCCGCCATATCGCCGCCGCGCAGAATTTTCATGGCATCGTCAAACGTGATGCCCTTCGCAGCTTCGATCAACATCTTGCCCGCCGCTGGTGCCGCCGCCTCGGCAGCGCGATTCACCTTGAGCTGCAGGTCATCGAGAGGCCCAGCCATCCCAAACGGCCCCAGCTTCTTCTGGGCGGCGCCCAGAGCGCCCGGCAAAGGGATGCGGACCGCCTTGTCCCCCATATAACCGTCCTTGGCCGATAGTCGCGCCGTCGCGAGGCCGCCAGCCAGCGCCAGCGCTTCCTTGAGGCCGGAAGACACATCGCCCTTGGTCAGGTTGCCTTTGTCGCCGGGGGTCGCACGATGAAGGATGTCCGAGGCGATCTTTCCCAACGCCTGTCCCTGCGCTGACCCCACAAGCAGGAACGCAGCGACAATCAGTGTGCACAGTCCTGCCGGCCCCGCGCGCATTCAGCCTCCGCCGTCGGTTTCCCCAAGGGGATAAGACGATGATAGGACAGCGAAAGTGTTGATCCGTCAAACGGGTCGCGCTGCAGCGTTCCAGAAGCTAGGCTCCAGCGAAAACATTTGAGGGACGAAACCGCATGGCCGCCAAATACACCTGTTTCGAAGTGTCGATCACCGACCGAGTCGCTTTGATCCGGTTCAGCCGGCCCGAAACGTTCAACACCTTCACGCCTGAAGCCTGGGTGGAACTGCCCGCCATCGTGCGCGAGATCGACCGCAACGCAAGTGCCCGCTGCATCGTCATCGCTTCTTCCGGCAAGCACTTCACGGCGGGAATGGACCTCGCCGTTTTCACGCGTCCAGACGGCATCACCAGCCAATCGAGCGATCCGCATCTAAAGGCAGAACGTTTCCGCACCAATCTCAAGCCGCTGCAGGACGCTTTCACCTGCCTCGATCAAGCCCGCATGCCGGTGATCATTTGCGTGCAGGGCGGCTGCATCGGCGCTGGCGTCGACATGATCTCGGCCTGCGACATTCGCCTCGCAACGAAGGACGCCTATTTCTGCATCGCTGAAATCAACATCGGCATGACCGCCGACGTCGGCACCTATCCCCGCCTCTGCCGCCTGATGCCCGAAGGCTGGGTCCGCCAGATCTCCTACAGCGGCGAACGCTTGCCAGCCCCAAAAGCCCTTTCTCTGGGCCTCGTCAACGAAACCTTCGATACACAGGAAGCCATGCTCGAGCACGCCATGGCGCTGGCCAAGGAGATCGCTTCGAAGAACCCGCTCGCGGTGACGGGCGCCAAGGCCATGATCAACTACGCCCGTGACCACACCATCGCCGACGGCCTCGACTATATCGGCGTATGGAATGCCGCGATGCTGTCGGGCGCTCACATGCGCGAAGCGTTTGTCGCAAAAGCTGAGAAGCGCGAACCGGAATATCCCGACCTGCTCAAGCTGGGCGACAAGCCGCTCTAACCCGCGCGGCTGAACAGGCCCTGGGCGGTGAACACAAGATCATCGCCCGCTCGCGCCTGAGCAGATGCGAACACGATCGAGCGCGCACGCTTGTCGACACAAACTGCGATTTCAACCGGCCGCTCGCCAAGTGCGTTGGTCGTTATGTCGAGCGCCAACGACGCCATACGCATCGCCTCGCCCGCCGCCTCGCCGAGCACGGCTATCACATAGGCTGAACATAGCGTCGGGTCGGCAGCTGCCGGTCCGCCGAGTTCGGAACTTGTGAGAGTCTTCTTGATTGAGTCGCCTGCGTCCATTCGAACGGATTACGCATGCACTTCACGCATGTGAAGGCTCGCCGTCCAAAGCCGCGCGAGAGACTGATCTTTTTTTGAGGGTAAGTGACTTCCCGACGGAAGGGTCTCGGGGGGTCGGGGGGGACGGATAAGACCACCACCGCCGGGAAGTACATGGACAGAACGCCGATGCGCCAGCCCAGTTCCCGAGAGATGGCGATTTTTTCTGGCGATTATAGGGACGCGATATCACAGGGCAGTGAGCGAACGGGTGGACGCTAAAATGTCCTGCCAATTCAAACCGGAACTTCAAAACAAAAACGGGCAGTCCGAAAGGACCGCCCGCCAGTTGTGCCACTCTACTCTGCCATTAGGCTACGCTACGCACTCCACTAACCTCAGCATTAAGCGCCCCGAAGATGTCGCCGAGATGACCGACACCCGAGACGCCGAACGCGGATTCCGAAAACTCACCAATTGCAGGAAAAAGGCAGCCGATCGCTTGCGTGCCGAGGCCCTGCACATGCAGGTCCTGGATCAGCCGCTCAACAACCGCCTGACGTCCGCCGGGGGTCCGCTCGATCAGCCGAGCCAGGACGCCCGTCGGTGCGCCAACCTCATATCCCATGGACGCGGCAAGGGTGCGGGCGCCGGGAACACGTTCAAAGATCTCGTCTGCAAGTGGAGCGCCCTGGCGCTCTGCCGCGTTCAGCACGATGCCGATCGCCGCTTTTGCCTCAGCTTCTGCCAGTCCTGTGGCCGATGAAACCTGGCCGATGAACGCATTCAGCATTCGATCCCCGCAATCAACTTGTTGTCGACAATGCCAGGGTAAGGTTGCCGGGGTCTTAAGGCCTTTTAGGCGTCCGGCGATTCCGTCGGATTGCAGGACCCATAATGTGCGGCGTGATGTCCGGTCAGCCGCGCCCACATCTGATCACCCCACGAAAAATGCCACCACTCGGTGGGGTTATTGGCGAACCCCGCTTCGCTCATCACCCAATACAGCAAACGTCGATTGGCGGAGGCCTCCTCGTCGGACATCGATGCCAATTGCCTCCGCTCGAGACTGTCGGTCCATGCATCATCCGTCACATCGTCGAAGAGGCCACCCATGAACAGGGGCTGCCGGGTCGTCACAAACCTCACCGTCAGGTCCACCGCCCCGCCGGTTGAATGCGGCGATGGAGATGCCGCCCCCGCTGTGGGGGACGACCAGTACTTCTCGACCTCTTCGACCAGCGCCCGCCCCGCCAGGTCTGGCTGCCGCTTGCTCAGCCATGCAGGAAACCAGACGTCGTAAAAATACCGCTGCACGGCTTGTGGCCGCCACGCATCGAACAGGTAGAGCTCGATACCTGCGCCAGCCAGCCGCGCATTCACGGCGCGCAGTCTCTCGGCGACGGATTGTCGAACGAAAAGTTCCGGGATCGAGCCGGGAATGCGCGTATAATAGGGCGGATTGAACCCGTGGTTATAGTGATTGTCTCCGGCTAACCCGACGCTGCCGACCTCGACGCAGCTCTCGCCGACCAGGGCTCCATCGAACAGGATCGGCACCTCCGCGCGATAGCCTCGCTTACGCGCCTGCGCGTCAAGGCTTGAGGGTATCGGCCGCTGTCGCAAGCTGAGAAGGTCAGGACTCATTCGCAAACACTAGCGCGGCAAGGGCGGTTCATCAAAGCCGACGCCTCCTCGGCCGGAACCTCCGGGGACCAACCGCGTTCCGGAGATTGTGACCAAGTCGAACGCAGTGGCGTCGCCCCTACCATTCGATTGAAGGACTGTCGCGCAATTCCGGTGCGCGCCTTTTCGCGCGCGCCCAGCGACAGTATCTGACCGCTGTCTGCGGGGATCGCGCTCTGCGCGTTCCTTTCTGTCTTCCCCGCCGTCGACGCCGGACTGATGGTCTGGGGACTTTTCGCCGACATGACCGCGCTGGGCGCCAGCTGCGGTCGTCCGCGACACTGCGCGTGACGGATTACGCTTGGTGGCGGGCCAGATGGTCGTGATCGCCTCGCAAGACGATCGAGGCAGCACCTTGGGCATTCCCGTATCCAGCATCCTTGCATTGTGGAGTGCATCAGGCGGCGTTGCAGCCCCGATGCAAGCCATGAACATGGCATACCACCAAAAGGAAACACGCCACTTTTTATCCGGCGCACCACTCTGACGCTTCACGCTCCGGAACTGACGAGGGAGCCCACACTCAAAGTCACAAAGGCGCAAGTTGGCGGAACGAGTTGAAGGCTCGAGACTTCCGAAGACACAGCCTTGCTCAGGAAGATCAGCCATGAAAAATCATCTCGCATCGGCGGTAATGGCGGTGCTGTTTGCAGCGCCGGCTTACGCCCAGCCTCCCGAAACCGCTGTCACACCGAAAGCCCGTATCACGGTCGAGGGTGCCACTAAGGCGCCCTCCCCGACCTCGACCCCTCTGGTCGTGTCCCAAACGACGGTTCTTGAAACACCCTCGGCGACCGTTGAACAAACGACAGAGACGATCATCCCGATCTCCGATCGCCCAGCGCTCAACCCAGAAACTCCGATCGCTCCCGAAGTTCAGGCGGTCGTCGCCTCCAAAAAACACTACACGACAGCCGACCTTGCCAACGCACAGCTCGCGGCTGTTCTTGCGACCCCGGCCAGTGAACCGACCACGACCATAACAACGACCCGCACGACCCCCAAGTCCGGGGGCTGACGCAGCCTTCGCCCGGCTGGCTCTTCCGGCCGGGCGTTCTGTTGCATTCCTCCGTATTTTGTCGCTTAAGGTACCCGCATGATTTGAAGACGCGGTACGGAGGATAAAATGCGTGAGGCGGTGATCGTTTCGACAGCCCGGACGGGGCTCGCGAAATCAGTACGAGGCGGGTTCAACATGACCCACGGGGCCGCTCTTGGGGGGCATGCGATCAAGCATGCCGTCGAGCGCGCAAAACTTGACCCCAAAGAAGTCGAAGACGTTTATCTTGGTTGCGCAAACCCTGAAGGCGCGACCGGCGGCAACATCGCCCGCCAGGCCGCTCTCTGGGCTGACATGCCGGTCTCTGTGGCAGGCGGCACCATCAACCGGTTCTGCTCCTCGGGACTGAACGCCATCGCGCTCGCTGCTCACGCCATCCACGATGGCGCCGACATCATGGTCGGCGGCGGCGTCGAGTCGATCTCGCTCGTCCAGTTCGCGCCGGCGCGCCCCGCGTCGCCTGATGGCCGCAACCGCTCGCTTGACGAAAAACTTCTCGCCAAGATCCCGGCCATCTACATGTCGATGATCGAAACGGCCGAGATCGTCGCCGAACGTTATGGCGTATCGCGCGAGTACCAGGACGAATACGCCCTGCAATCGCAGCAGCGCACCGCAGCCGCCCAGGCCGCCGGGCTCTACAAGGACGAGATCGTCCCGATGAAGACCAAGATGGCCGTCACCGACAAGGAGACAAAAGCCGTCAGCATCGAGGACGCCGAAGTCACGCGTGACGATTGCAACCGTCCGCAGACAACGCTCGCCGATCTGCAAAAACTTCCACCCGTGTTCAAGGGCGGCCAGAAGGTCGCCGAAGGCAAATACGTCACCGCCGGGAACGCCTCGCAGTTCTCGGACGGCGGCGCAGCGCTCGTGCTGATGGAAGCCAAGGAAGCCGCCCGTCGCGGCCTCGCGCCGCTCGGCGCGTTCCGCGGCTTCGCGGTTGCCGGTTGCGAGCCGGACGAAATGGGCATCGGACCTGTGTTCGCTGTTCCGCGCCTGCTCGCCCGTCACGGTCTCAAGGTTGATGACATCGACCTGTGGGAACTCAACGAAGCGTTTGCCTCGCAGTGCCTGTACAGCCGCGACAAGCTCGGCATCGATCCCGCTAAGTACAACGTCAACGGCGGCTCGATCTCGATTGGACACCCGTACGGCGTCACCGGTGCCCGCTGCACCGGCCACCTCCTGCTCGAAGGCAAGCGTCGCAAAGCCAAGTACGGTGTCGTGACCATGTGCATCGGCGGCGGCCAGGGCGCTGCCGGCCTGTTCGAGATCTTCAACTAGTCTCGACGCGCAGTCCAAAAGATCGCTGCCCGCTCCTCACGGAGCGGGCGGTTTTCTTTTGGGCTGTACGAACGCGCCTTTCCTACACTTTCAGACTCCAATTCTCTGAATTTGGTCAGCATCCAACAAGGTTGTCGTACACCTTCCATACTGACGGATACTGCATGCATCCGTCTCGCAGGCGGGCAGCTGATCACTGTTCAACGGCGCTGGATTGGGCGCAGGTGAGCGTGAAAGCCTGAGTGAGCCGAAGAGGAGCCAGGACCAGATTTACGGAGCCCTGGAAACCACGAGAGTGATCGAGGGATTGTGGCTGAACATCCGCAACCTGCACGCCGCGGCGAGAATAGGGTCAGGCGGTTGAACACCCCGCTGCCCCCCCCCGTGGCGGACCAACACCTGCCGGCGACGCGGGATCCGCGCTTTCGTTTTCCGATCGGTAGCTCCGATCATCTCGGAGATGCCAAACCACGCGGGGCGTCCCGCGTCCCCGGGCCTTCCACCTGATTAGAGACCCCGAACCAAAGCATCGCGGACAGCATCTGCCGGTCCGATTGCGAACCGACGTCCCTCAGCCAGCCGCCTCTAGATCGACAACCCGATAGAACTCCTGATCCCAGAATGTGTAGAGCAGCCAATCCGGAAAGCCGTAGACCGCCTGCACATAGTGCTCCTGCGACGCATGGATCTTCCAGCCACGAAGCTTTGCGCCGGCATTACCCGGCATTCTGTGGGTCGGGTTCGGCTGGTTGTCCGCCACAAATTTACCCGTTGCGCCGCCGAATGCGCGCAGGCCGTTGGGCGGCGTAATCACGTAAGCGATCCAGCGCGGCCCATTGTAGCCATCGACAGCAGGTTGCGATCTCACCTGCTTCGCGGCGGTCTCGGCGACCAACCCCATCCGCATGTGGTCCTTATGGCCGGTCGCGCCGCTCGCGGGCCAGAACGTTACGACCATATCGGCCTTGTCGCTTTCAATCTTCGCGACAACGCGCGCGACGATCGCCTGCATCGGAATTTCCGGCACGCCACCGTCGGGATAGTCCCACACCTCCTGGTCATCGATGCCAAGCGCGAAACCGTTCTTGAGAGCCTCCGCCTTGCGGACAGTTCCGAGGTCCTGCTGGCGCGCGACTCTGGGGACCTGATGGCCTGCCTCACCCTTTGTGCCCGTGACGAGTGCAGTGAACGCCTTGTCGGTCTCCTTCGCATAGGAGAAGAACCCGGTGACCAGTTGCTCATCGTCGGGATGCGCGAAGACGCCCAGCACCCGCTTGGCGCCAATGTCACCTACCACAGACGCGACCCCCTTCGCGGTCGGTACCGAGAAATACGTTCGTATGTAGAGCACGCCGGCAACCAGCACGATTGCGAGCACGCCAACAACGATGCCCGCAAGTAGCGCGATGCGCTTCAACACTGGTCCACCCTCCCGGCCACTTTCATTCCGCAAACGGGTAGAACGCGATGCACCGAAGCGCCAGCCGTCACCTCGGAGGCACCAGCTCGATTGCTGAGCGCATGCATCGCCCGCCACGGTGACGCCCCATTCCATGGTGAGCTTCAGCGAGGGAGATCAGTCATGCGCACAATTCTCGTAGTAACCTCCTTCGCGGCGCTGGCGGCGTGCAGCCCGGCGCCTGTCGAAACCGCTCAGGCGCCTTTGCAGCCAAACACTTTGACTGTTGCACCAACCAAAGCAGGTGACATCGACGGCTGGGAAATCGACAGGACCGCCTATTCCAGGATCGGAACACTGTTCCCCGACTACTTCGTGAGGCAACCAGATGGATCGAACGCGACCCCCGAGGCACTGCGCGGCCACTGGACAATTCTGGGCGTCTGGCCAGATGCAGGCGCAACCCCGGATGAAGCCAGTTTCGCAACCGCCCTGAGCTCTGCCGCCGATCAGGACCCGGCGCTCGATGTTCTGATTGTTCAAGCAAAGCATGAAGACGCTGCGCCCGCGACGCCATCAGCATGGCCGACGCTGATCGATGACGGCACAGTGTCGAAAGCGATCGCAGCGCCTGCCCTTCCCGCCTATCTCCTGATCGGGCCCGATCTCACAATTGAGGGTTATCGCGGCGCGCTGACTGCAACCCCTGACAACGGCATCAAGTCTGTGATCCAGGGCGTTTCCGAAGTCCGCAAGCAGATCGCCGCGCCGCAGTAAGTCCGTCATGCACAACCACAAAACGCGAAGAGCCCCACGCGGATCACGCGTGAGGCTCTTTTTGGCATGTGCCGGTGTCACCCAAGAGAGCGACCATTCAATACGGCTGTTGAAAGCCGTCATCTATCCTTCTGATTTTTTGAACTGACGACTCGACGCGTCCTGGCCAGGTGCGCATCCGATCGAGCCGGGGTTCTGCCGTCTCCGGCGTACCCAAATAGCTAAGCAGGTGGAGCCTCCATACGATCTCTCCTTGCAGTTTCAACTCGCCCGCCTTGCATCGCTCTAAAAACTGTCTGCCAGCCTGCGACACCGGAGCTGCGGAAGCTCAACGGGGAAGCGAATGCTACGCCTTCGCGTCGCACGGTCAACAGACCCTGCCTGTCACACTCATCACAATCTGCGCGGACGAATCGCGATGCGCATTTGACCAAACGGGCGTCGAACCAATATCTGAGCGAACACTCACATGCGATCGCGGCGAGGCACCCACATGATCAAGCGAAGAATTGGCAACAGCCGTTCCCTCACCGCCATCGGACTTGGCTGCATGGGAATCTCCTTTACTTACGGACCTGCGATGGAAGACGTAGACGCCGTCTCGCTGTTGCATCAAGCTGTCGATCGAGGTGTGGATCACTTCGACACGGTGGAAATGTACGGCCTCGGCCACAGCGAACAGATGTTCGGCAAGGCGTTCAACGACCGGCGCGACAAGGGCTTCATCGCCACCAAGTTCGGACCGATGTTCAATCGCGAAACCAGACGGCGCTCGGGCGTTGATGGGTCCGCCGCCAATGCGAAGAGTACTCTAGAGCAGTCACTGCGCTACTTGCAGACTGACCACGCTGATCTCTGGTGCCTCCACCGCCGCGACTTCTCGCGTCCGATCGAAGAGACAGTCTCAGCGATGGCTGACGCGGTGAAGGAAGGAAGCTCTGCAGCATTGACCTGTCTGAGGTAACCGCCAAAACCCTGCGTGCCGCTGCGAAGATGCACCCCATCGCTGCCGTGCAGTCCGAATTCTCGATCTTGACGGGCTTCGTCGACAGCGATTGGATTCTCGACACTTGCGAGGACCCAGGCATTACACTTGTTGCCTACTCTCCGCTCGGACGCGGCATGTTCGCCGGCTGGTCGAAAAGCTGGAAGGCCGCTGGTTTCGACTTCCGCGCGACCACGACTCCGCGCTTCCAGGGTGAGGCGCCGGAGGCCAACCTCGCGCTTTTGGAGGAAATCCCGAAAGTCGCGACCGACGTCGACGGCTGATCACTTGCTTCAAAATTCGAGTTTGAACGAGCAGTTGGCACAGTGCCGCCCCCACTTGCTATCCCTGCAGAGTCGCGCTGCGTCGCAGCATGCTAATTCGAATAGGCGGTACGGATTCCCGGTTGGCTTCCACAATCGTCGCGTCATAGTCCGCCTGTCAGCGCCCGATAGAGGCGCGTCGGGAGAATGCCATGACCGAAGCGACAATGGGCGAAGCGTCCACGGTGGAGCCACCTGCGCCATCTGCGCCCATGCCAGTCTCCTACAGGCGATACGCCCTCGCACTTCTCGTCGCGATCTACACCGTCAATTTCCTCGATCGTCAGGTCGTCACCCAGCTCATCGAGCCGATCAAGAACGAGCTGAAGCTGGATGACTTCCAGGTCGGAGCGATGGGAGGCCTCTGGTTTGCTATCCTTTACACCGTGCTCGGCATTCCGATCGCCCGCATCGCTGACAAGGGTGACCGCCCCGCCATCATGACGATCTCGCTCGCCGTCTGGAGTGGCTTTACGCTGCTAGCAGGAACCGCCTGGAACTTCACAGTGCTCGCGATCAGCCGCATGGGCGTCGGCGTCGGCGAAGCGGGCTGCACGCCGACCGCGCACTCGCTAATCAGCGACTATTTTCCCAAGGCATCACGTGCGCGGGCGATGGCAATCTATTCGATGGGCATATCCATCGGCTCCCTGCTCGGCATGGCGCTGGGCGGGATCATCGCCGGTTCATGGGGGTGGCGCGTAGCCTTCCTCGTCGCCGGCGCGCCGGGTCTTGTCCTCGCCGTCCTGACCGCCTTCACGCTTGTCGAACCGCGCCGGAAGCAGAACTACGTTCGCTCCGCCGCCAGCCCACACATCCCGATCGCCGAAGCGCTCCAGCTGCTCTCGCGCAAGCCCACCTTCTGGCTTCTCGCGCTTGGCGGCGCCTTCGCGTCGTCTGTGTCCTACTCGCACTCCTTCTTCATCGCGTCTTTCTTCATGCGTAACTACTTCCCCGAAGTGACGATCGCCTCATCTGGCTTTGGAATGACGCAACTTGGCTATCTCGGTCTCGCCATGGGCCTTGCCGCCGGTATCGGCGGCGTCATCGGCTCGTGGCTGGGCGGATGGTGGTGCGACAAGTTTGGAGTGAAAGACGCGCGCCAGTTCGTCACGCTCCCGCTCCTCTTCCCGTTCATCAGCCTCCCGGTGTTCTGGTACCTTTGCTCGCTGCACGACATCAATCTCGCGATGGCTCTGCTGATCATCCCGAACATCGGCGTGGCCATCTGGTACGGCCCGGTCTATGGTGGCGTTCCCGGGCTTGTGCCACCCGCCATGCGCGCGACCGCTGCAGCCATATTGCTGTTCGTGATCAACATGATCGGCCTCGGTGGCGGACCTACGATGTTCGGGATGGTCAGCGACATGTTCGCCAACAACAACCTGCTGGGGACTGGCCTCGACGTTCAGGCCTGCAAGACCATCGCCAAGGAAGCGCCAGAATTCGCGAGCTGTGCGGCTGCTGCTGCGTCAGGACTCAAGAGCACGATCTACTGGTCGACCTCGGTCACGGGTCTCAGCTTCATCTGCTTCGCGCTCAGCCGCCTCACGATCCGCAAGGATATGGAAAGCTAGGGAGCTGTCGTTCGTCCTCGCAGCGCGGGCGTCTCGGCGGACGCAGTTCGGTCAGTCGCAACCGACTCTACGCACAAGTCGTATTCCCTGCGCATCAGCGCTTGGGTTTCCGCTGGCTTACCCGCCAACCTGTCCCGGCTGTAGTTCGTCATCTCGGCGCAGGCCTTTTCGGCCTCGCTCTGCATCAAAGACTTCGTGGGTTCAGCCGGACCATCAGCGGCCTGTTGCGGCGCGCCGCAAGCAGCCAGCGCCACGGCCAACGCCCCCATCCCTGCAAACCGCATGACTTCCGCCTCACAACACTTCCGCGCAGCAGCTTAACCCGGCAGTGCTCAACGGTCCGTCAACGCCACCACTTGATTGCAAATGCAACAAGAGCCAGATAATCCCTATGCTGCCTGCAATCTTCGTCTCACACGGCTCTCCCATGCTTGCCCTCGAACAGGCGGAAGCGCGGGATTTCCTGAAGCGCTTGCCTGCCCTCTTGCCGGAGCGACCCAAGGCCATCCTGATGATCTCCGCCCACTGGGAGCGTTTGCGCCCTGCCGTGAACGCACCTGCGCAGCTCGAAACCATCCACGATTTTGGCGGCTTCCCCGCCGCGCTGTTCGAAATGCAGTATCCCGCCCCATCCTCCTCCGAGCTCGCCGATCGCGTCGTCAGCCTGCTGTCCGCTGGCGGCTTACCGACCGACATCGACACCCACCGCGGCCTCGATCATGGCGCGTGGGTGCCTCTGGTTGTCGCCTGGCCCGATGCCGACATCCCAATTGTGCAGTTGTCGGTCCAGACCCACCTCGGACCCGAACACCATTACCGGCTCGGCCGGTTGCTCGGTCCCCTTCGCGAAGAGGGCGTGTTGATCATCGGCTCAGGAAGCTTCACCCACGACCTGTCCAGCTTCCGCGTATCGAGTGGTCGTATCGACGCGCCCGAGCAGGACTGGGTTCATTCTTTCGCGGAATGGATGGTTTCAGCGCTGGAGGATGGCCGCGTAGACGATCTCTTGAACTATCGCGCCCGTGCACCGGAAGCAGCCCATAACCACCCGACGGAAGAGCACCTCTTGCCTCTCTACGTCGCGCTTGGCGCGGGGGCCGGCGGTGTTGAGCACCTACACCAGAGCACGACCTACGGCATTCTCCGTATGGACGCATTCGCGTTCGGCGCTGCGGGCGGAATCACCAACATCCTCTGATTCCGGACTGAGTATCGCGCCTGCTTCGGCCATCGTGCGCCGAAGCCAGCAAGGCTCGCGGTCACATGATGTCGCCGTCCCATCCAACCGGCCTCCTTCACGAGTGCAATGCGCCCCACCACAACCGCGTTGGCCTCGTCGACCTGATTTTCGATCTCGTCTTCGCCATCACGCAGGCTTCTCATCACCTGCTGTACCACCCGACGCTCGAATGTGCAGAACAGGCACAGCTCCTGTTGCTGGACGTCTGGACGGTCTGGGTCGACACAACGTAGGCCACGAACCGGATCGATTGCGATCGGGTCCCGGCGCACCTGATGCTCTTTGGCCTCATGGTCGGCGGGGGGCTTCTGGTTTCTTCGTCTATCCCGGAGGCTATCGAGCAAGACGGTCTGGCTTTCGCTATCGCTTGAGCCCCCACGCAGGTCGGGCGCTCTCTGTGCACGCTCTACGCCCCGAAGGACGGCCCCACGAACGAGCGCATCAACTTTGTGCGCCTTAGATCTGACTGACTGCAGCTGCTGCGCTGTGGATTGAAGCCGGGCTCTCAGAGGGCAAAGTGCTCTGGGGGGGTCTGGATCGCCGCCATCTGCGTCGATCTCGGAGGACTCTGGTTTGCGTTCCGCTTGCCGGGAGTTAGCGCCTTGAGCACCGCAGATCGGACCGTTGACCCCGGGCATAGGGTCGAACGCTGCGGCCTCTCCGGCATCATCGCGCTCGGCGAGTCCATCATTGTAACAGGCGCGACCTTCGCCAAGCTGCGGTGGACACCCGAAGTCTGCAGCCCATTTGGTTCGACCTTCGTCGCTACGGGTGCAATGTGGTGGGTCTACTTTGTGCTGAGCGCCGAAGCGGCGATAGAAGCGTTTGCCCACCACAAAGACCGCGGCGAAGTCGCACGGGCCGGCGACGCGTTCGGACATCTG
This sequence comes from Hyphomonadaceae bacterium, assembly GCA_947478925.1. GTDB lineage: Bacteria > Pseudomonadota > Alphaproteobacteria > Caulobacterales > Hyphomonadaceae > UBA7672. Next base: position 48,920 of record CANJXY010000001.1, read on the forward strand.
CCCATCGTCGCCGGGATCGTCGCAACTAAGTCGGACACGATGACGCTTACCCAACCGATTGGCAACATCACGGACGCCGCGCTGGCTGTCACGTTGGCGGGGCCGGCGCTCTTTCTGGTTGGCGCGGGCCAATTCTGCCGGCCGGTGTTGAGTAACCCGCCGATCTCGTCCGCGGGCGGCATCGTGCTGCTGGCAGGTCTCCGGATGCTTGGCCCGTTCGTATAGCCAATCTGGCTAAACCTCAGCTCAAGGGCGAGGATGGTTTGCGTGGCTGCATGGGAAAGCCTGGCACAAAGACGCGAGCAGGCCGTCGCCTGAGGGGTGCGCGACATCGCGTATGCCGCAGACGGCTTGTTGACCCGGGTGGGGATGGACTATTTCTGTCTGGAAACGACCGGAAGCCATCCGGCCCGACCGACAACAGGCAGGAAACATGACGCCCCTAGCAGCCCCGCACCTTTCGCTTTTCCGACGTTCAGCTTTCGGCCTTGCGGCCGTCGCAGCGACCTTCCTGTCCGCATGCGCCAGCATGTCGAACACCAGCCAGAAGGGCGGGCCTGACGTCGGCCTGTATGAGCTGCGGACATACACCGCTTCGCCGGGCAAGATGGCGGCGCTCGATGCCCGCTTCCGCGACCACACGATCAGCCTGTTCAAGCGCCACGGCATGACGCCCATCGCGTTCTTCCATGTCTACACCCCGCCGGGGCAGCCTGCTGATGACCGCCTGGTTTACCTTATGGGCTACAAGGACCGTGCCACGCGCGATGCTGAATGGGCTTCGTTCGCAGCTGATCCGGAATGGAAACAGGCCTATGCCGACAGCCAGAAGGATGGCTCGCTGACCAGCAAGATCGAGAACATCTTCCTCAATGCCACGGACTATTCGCCCAAGCTCGACGTGAGGTCGGCGGGCAGTCCGCGCCATTTTGAGCTCCGCACGTATACCGCGAACGCAGGGAAGCTCGAGAACGTCCACACCCGCTTCCGCGAGCACACCACTAGCATTTTCTCGCGCATTGGGATGACGAACTTCATGTACTGGCGCCCGGTCGCAGATCAACCTGCGCTGGACAACAAGATGGTCTACATGCTCGCCTATCCTACCCCCGCCGCCCGCACGACGATGTGGCAAGCGTTCTCTGCCGATACTGAGTGGGTGAAGGTGCGCAACGAGAGCGAAAAGAACGGGCCGCTGCTGGTCTCCCAGGGCGGTGTTGTCTCGGTCCAGCTCACGCCAACCGACTACTCGCCCCTTAAATAGTCCGGAGCGTTCCGGGTCGGGCTTTGGCTACCTCTTGCAGTTTGTTGCATATGCAACTAAATAAGCTGCAACACAGTAACCGATGGAGATCCCAATGATCGAAGTCCGACCCTTTTCCGGCCTTGGCGGAGCCAATCATGGCTGGCTCGACGCCCATCACCACTTCTCGTTCGCGGAATACTACGATCCCAAGCGCATGAGCTGGGGCAGGCTGCGCGTCTGGAATGATGACGTAATCGCCCCCAAATCCGGCTTTCCGCCTCATCCTCACCGCGATATGGAAATCATCACCTACGTCCGCACCGGCGCGATCACCCATCAAGACTCGATGGGCAACAAAGGCCGCACCGCCGCTGGCGATGTGCAGGTCATGTCGGCCGGTAATGGTGTGCGTCACGCAGAGTATAATCTGGAGGATGAGAGCACGACCCTGTTCCAGATCTGGATCGAGCCCGATCGCGCTGGCGGTCAGCCAGACTGGGGCGCGAAGCAGTTTCCGAAATCGGATCGTTCTGGCCAGTGGTCGATCCTCGCGTCCGGAAAGGGCGATGATGGTGCGCTGGACATCCGGGCAGATGCGCGAGTCGCAGGGGCGACATTGAATGTAGGCGAAGAACTCGCGTGGGAAACCGAACCCCACCGCCACGTTTATGCGGTCGCCGCGACGGGAGTTATCGAGGTCGACGGCCAACGCGCCAACGCCCGGGACGGTGTGGCGATCACCGGTTCATCGCGCGTGGTCTTCCGGACCGTTGAAGGCCCCGCCGAAATCGTACTGACCGATACGCTCTAGCGCGCTGCGCCGCACCATTCTCCTTCGATCCGAACTCGGCTAGCTTGGCCGTGCCGGGTTGAAAGGGATTTGCGTCGCGATGAAAAAAGTTCTGTTCCTGACTCTCATTCTTGCGTCAGCCCCACTCCTGTCGGGCTGCCTTGTCGCCGAAGTTGCCGGGGCGGCCGTTGGCCTGACCGCGACCGCGGTTGGCGCTGTCGGCGGCGCAGCCGTCGATCTTGTCACGACCGATGACAAGGAGCGGCAGGCGCAGGAAAATGAGCGGCTCAAGAAAGAGAACGAAGAGCTTCGCCGCCAGCAGGCCTCAGCCCAGCATTAGCCCGCCCCCCCTTCCCAAACGCTCCCGTTCATCCCAGCTTAATGTTGGGTTGGATCAATTCGATAGCCGGGCGCGGGTCCGCACCGGACAGGAATTCTCGAAAAAACAGGGAGCAGACCATGCGTATCGCCGCCCTCGCAGCCGCCGCCTTCGCCACTTTGGCGCTGGCCATGCCTGCCACTGCCTTAACGGTTGAGGCCAAGATGTCGACCGAGTTCCAGAAGAAGCTGGATAGCGATCTCGGCGCTCGCGAAGCCAAGACGCTCTCCGACGCCCTTACCCGCAAGATCGACAACGCGTTCACCAGCGCCGGCGTCAAAGCCGATCATGTGGTAGTCACGATTGAAGACGCCAAACCGAACCGGCCGACGTTCCAGCAGATATCCGACAAGCCAGGACTCGATGGCCTGCGCTCTTTCAGTATCGGCGGGGCCCGCATTTCCGGTATCGCCTACGACGCCGCGGGCAACGAGATCGGACGCTTCGAGCACAAATGGTACGAGACCGATATTGCCAACGCCGTCGCGACTGGCACCTGGAGCGACGCGCGCACGTCGTTCGACCGCTTCGCCCGCCGCTTTGCGGAACAGCTTTCATAAGCCTGCCGATAACTCAAGCAATCAGGCGCCGCTCCGAAAGGAGCGGCGTTTTGATTGAAGCTAAGGGATTCCTGTAACCTTGTGGGTTTGAAGGCTCAGCCGCCATTGCGGGTGCGCCAGACAATAAGCGATGCAAGCCGCAGTGTTGGATGCGCGCGCCGGCCCATCCATTGGCTGCAGGAAGAAATTGCGGAACGCCAGCGAAGCAAATTGCTCCGGCAGCGCATCGGGCTGCGGATAGACGAGTTTCAGCTCATCGCCCGACGTCTGCTTCAGCTCCGCCGTGGACTTCGGCGATACGCACACCCAGTCGAGCGACGACGGCGCATCGACCGTCCCATTCGTCTCAACCGCTACCTCAAAACCTTTGGCGTGCAATGCGGAGATCAGTTGCTTATCCAGTTGCAGCAGAGGCTCTCCTCCGGTGCAGACGACGTAGCGCTTGCCATCGGCGCCGCCCCACCGCGCCTCAACGTGCGCGGCGACCATATCGGCCGTCGCGAACTTGCCGCCGCCATCGCCATTTGTGCCGACGAAATCTGTATCGCAAAACCTGCAAACTGCCGTCGCGCGATCGCGCGCCAGCCCGGACCACAAGTTGCAACCCGCGAAACGCAGGAACACAGCGGCACGGCCCGTTTGCGCGCCCTCCCCCTGCAACGTATAGAAACATTCCTTCACCGAGTAGGTCATGATGGACCGGTCCGCCACTTCGACCAGCCGTTCGCCCGCAGCTCGCACGCCGGGCAGGACCCACACCCATAACCCCACGCGTGTCGATATGTGCGATCACCGAGATAGCAGGTGTGCGTGTCCTCGACGATCAGGTCGACAAGCTGATGTCCGCCGAGTGCGTCCGCGAGCGCCCACGTCTGCGCCTTGTCGAGATGCATCAGCGGCGTCTCGACCGTCATGTCGCGATCCATGCCAAGCGTCAGCGATGCCTGGACAGCGTCCAGGGTTGCACGGCGGCAATCGGGATAGCCGGAATAGTCCGTCTCGCACATGCCGCCGATCAATGCGCCAAGACCGCGACGGTACGCGACAGCGCCCGCCAGCGTGAAGAACACCAGATTGCGTCCCGGCACAAAGGTGCTCGGCAGGCCATTCTCGGCAAAACCTATCGCTTGCTCGCGCGTCAGAGCCGTGTCCGACACCTCGCCCAATACGCCAAGATCCAGCACCCGATCCTCGCCCAGCTTCGCTGACCAATCGGGAAAGGCCATACGCAGCTTAGCCAAGAAAACCTGCCGGCAATCCAGTTCAACGCGATGCCGCTGCCGGTAGTCAAACCCGACCGTCTCAACACGTTCATGGCGGGCCAACGCCCAGGCGAGGCAAGCCGCGGAATCCTGCCCGCCGGAAAATAGCACGAGAGCCGAGTTGGTCGTCATGCCTGTCCGATGGCGCCCGGGCACTTTCGGGTCAAGCCGCCCCTTACGCGATGCCCCATTCTGCTTGCCACCCAGCCCCAACCGGAGCAAAAAGCCGGCACATGAACGCGACGATCTACAAGATACTTACAGCCGACCAGCTCGCAGCGGTCGAAGACGGTCACGCCATGGCGGCGCCCGTCGATATTGCTGATGGCTATGTGCATTTTTCCACCTCGAAGCAGGTTCGGGATACGTTGGCAAAATGGTTCAAGGGCCAGAAAGGCTGCGCGTTGGTTTCGGTCGACAGCCGGGACTTCGGGCCGGATCTGAAATGGGAAAAGTCGCGCGGTGGTGATTATTTCCCACACGTCTACACGACAGTCCGTGAACACCACATCAGCTCGATCTGGCCGCTCGACGAATTCGATGCGGAAGGCGTCGCCCTGGTCCCCGAATTCGTCCTGCGCCAACCGGAACCCGACAGCAAACCAGGCAGCGCCAGGTGAACCTCTTCGATGTCGCCTCTCGCGCAGTAAGAATTCTCCCGGCTGAAACCGCTCACCGTTTCACGATCAACGCTCTAAAGACCGGACTCGCCAAACCTTCGTTTGAGATCGACGATCCGCGTCTCGCGGTGAAGCTGCGGCGAGCCGGGCTGCACCTGCCAAACCCAATCGGCCTTGCCGCTGGCTTCGACAAGAATGCCGAAGTCTTTTCGCAGATGCTGGCCTTCGGGTTTGGCCTCACGGAATGCGGCACTGTCACGCCGCGCCCGCAGGACGGCAATCCGCGACCGCGTCTCTTTCGCCTGACGCAGGACCACGCGGTGATAAATCGGATGGGCTTTAACAATGAAGGCATCGGCATGTTTGTGCGACGCCTGTCTTCGGCGCCGCGCTCCATCGGCATTGTTGGCGCCAACGTTGGCGCGAACAAAGATAGCGAAGATCGCATCGCCGACTATGTTGCAGGCGTGAAGGCCGTCTGGTCCTACAGCAGCTATGTTACTATCAATATTTCGTCGCCCAATACGCCTGGCCTGCGAGGCCTGCAGGATCGGAGCGCACTCGAGGAATTGCTCGGCCGCATCGGCGACGCCGCACGCGAGATGGAATCGGCGGTCAAGAACCGGCCCGTGTTCCTGAAAGTAGCGCCGGATCTCGACGACAAGGCCATACAAGACATTGCCGAGGTTGGGCTCGCGCAGGATTGGTTGGCCGGGCTGATCGTATCGAACACGACCATCGATCGCCCCGAAACCCTGGCCTCCGCCTATAAGCGCGAGACCGGCGGTCTGTCCGGCGCGCCGCTTTTGGAAAAATCGACCCGCATTCTGGCAGCATTCCATGCGGTCGTCGGCGATAGGCTCGATCTCATCGGCGCTGGCGGCATCACGTCAGCAGGGGATGTGATCGCCAAGTTGCGTGCTGGGGCGCAGGCAGTTCAGCTCTACTCAGCGCTTGTGTTCCACGGGCCAATGCTGGTCCGCCGCATTAAGGCCGATCTGATCGCGGTTATGGAGGCCGAAGGCCTGACCAGTCTTTCCGCATTCCGCACCGCTTGATTCACGTACTGGTCTGCAGCTCAACTCATCTCGCGACCAAATCGTTGCGTTATGGCGACGTTCGGTTGAGTCAATTTGTGCTCGCTCGGAAGCAGATAAGGGTCGCCATCGTGACCCGCAATTCCTTATCGTGCTCGAGCGATGCGATGAACGACGGGTCGGGAATGTACCTGGCGCCATCTGGTCGCCGCGCACACGGCAGGGAAATCGGTTGACGCGAATTGGGTAGCTTGAGGACGTTCGATGGCAACGGGTATGGGAAAGAACGAGGCGCCCGCCGAGCACGATAGCGGCGCGGGACAAGTCCATGAGCGAACGATCACTATTGGCGACACGTTGATCGTCATCGACGGCATCGCTTCGCTTCAGATTCTGGAGGTACGCCCTGGCTTGTTGCTCGCAGCACTGGGTCTGGTAACCGCCGGCGGCGGGGTCGGCGCGATGACGCTGCTCAATACCTATTACGATTCGTTAGGCCCGAGCGAATCGCCCACGCAGATTGTCGGTCTCATTCTCGTCGGAGTAGGTCTTGCGATGATCGTTGGTAATTGGCTGCTGCCGGTCCGCCGCGGCCTCGGCATCGGAACGAGCGACGGCCGCACATCCTATGTCGTGTCTAAAGATCGGGCCTTCCTACGTCGCCTGCTGGAAGTTTTGACCGCGAAGATCAATACCGGAAATGAAAGCCTGACGGCCAGCTTCAATATCACGCACGCCACTTTCAAGATCGATGGTGACCGTCGTCTGGTAACGACCAAGGACATCGCCTCCAACACAGGCGACCAAACTCCTGACTTTCATCGCTCCATCACGACTGTCGACAGCGCCTCCCTCGCCCCGCATATGCTTGCAGTGGCGGCGCCTGACTCGGAGGCCGAGCCTGCCGCAGTAATCGATCTAGACGAAGCGCTATTCAGCGACGTTCCGTACTCCGCACGCGCCCCGGTAAACGTGGAACCCGGCACCGAACCTCCGATTCCGCCACGCGTTGCCGTCACCCCCCTGACAGGACCCGGTGACTCCCTGCGCGACAGTCCTGAAATTGCCGCGGGCGAGGCCGACGACCGAGAGTGGCTCAGCATCCCAGGCCGCATCAGCTACGCCTCGGCACCGGAAAAGGGAGGCGCGCTCTGGGTGATGTCACTTGCGCTACTGCTGCTTGCGGGAGGCGGGGGATTTGCAGGCTGGTACTTCTACAGACAATCGCAGATTCAGCCCGTCGAATCGTCGCTTGCGCTGCCGCATGGCGCTGTCGCCCAGACAGCCCAATGATCGGCCGGCCGGCCCGGTCCGTTCGCCAAGGACTTGGGATCAGCTGTGGCGAACGTCCGGCGTGGCGTTGCGTCCTGGTGGAAGCGATGGCTCGGTAGACACCCCCGCGTTCCCGCTGCGCCTTCCGGATCGCGGGGTAGGCCCGCGAGACAGGTCGGAGGGAGAGATGCCGGGAGCACCCCTCACTTAAAGGGCAAAAGACCGGATCCTTTCGGATCCGGCCTCTCGCCCCGCTGGCGTTGGAAATCGGGGGGATCAGCCGCCAGCGCGAAGGTCGTAGGCTTGGGCCACCGTAGCCGAAGCGAATCTGGAGATGGTTTTCCGCATGGTCTCGGTCACACAAGCCCGAGCCTGGATGTGCTGGTCCATCGTGATGCGGCCCTGCGGGATGCAGCGGTCACGGACCGCACCTTCGAGGCGGGCCAGAAGCTTTTCGGCGCCTGGCGCTGTCTGAAGCTCACTGGGCGAATAGACAAACTTGAACGCGAACCCATCCCGGTCGCGGTCAGTCTGCGCGAAGGCTGGGCCGGTTGCGAAGCCCACGACAACGGCGCCGATGATGGTGACGCAGGCAATCAGGTTGGTGGTCGAAGTTGCTGTTCTCATTGTTGTTCTCCGATTGGACATGGCTTTTGCTCTATCGTCCCTCTCGCGCTGGCCCCTGAATGCCATCTCGACAGTCGATGATTATTTATCGACTAACAATATGACTTGTCAATGGACCAAATGTGGCTTCTTCTGGGCAATCGCCCGTCACCCCCTCAAGAAACAGAGGAAAACGCCCGGTGGCGGATGCCCCGGGCGCTCTGACCATCCGATTTTGCGTAGTTTACTTCGCTGCGAAGACGTCGCCGGCGAGCGGAGCGCGCTTGGCGTAGAGTCCAGTCGGATCCTGCTTGGCCACGTCGGCGCGGGTTTCGTTAACGCAGGCGAGGTACCTGTATAAGCCGACACCGATGACCGCCGTGGAGGCCTCGTGGCAGACCGCTTTCACGGCTTGCTCCAGCTCCGCGACATAGGCGTCCGCGGTTTCCACCGAGATCGGCGCTTTGGGCGTCTCAACCGTAACGGGGCCGGCGTGAGCGACCGCGGTAGCGGACAAGGCAATAGCAGTCAGAATTGCGAGACGTTTCATGATGTTAAGTCTCCGGGTTGTCGTTTGATTGAACTACTCAACGACCCTGCAACGTTTCCTTCTGCATGCCTCATCTGCTCTTGTGCACTTGCAAAAACTCCCATGCTGCAGCGCGCTCAGGTAAATCGATTGCGGTTCATCCTGTCGTTGCGGAAGGCGTGACGCGGGTGAAGTGTCAGTGCAGCTTGCGGGCTGATCAGGGAGCAGGCAGATGCGTGCAGTGGTTTGCGAGGAACTGGCCGCCGACTTCACGCGGATCGCCCTGAAGGAGCTCTCCACGCCCGAACCGGGACCTGGAGACGTCCGGGTGAAGGTTGAGGCGGCCAGCCTCAATTTCCCCGACCTGCTCATGCTCAAGGGCGAATACCAGTTCAAGCCCGAGCCGCCCTTTACCGTGGGAATGGACCTTGCCGGCGTGGTCGACGCCATCGGCCCCGGCGTCATAGGTTTCCATCTTGGCCAGCGCGTAGCCGGGGGCGCCAAGACCGGCGCCTTCGCAGATTTTGCGATCTGTCCGGCGGCGAACCTTCATCCGATCCCGGAGACGATGCCGACGACATCCGCGGCTGCCTACCCGGCCGCCTACGTCACCGCGCATGTCTCTCTGATCGCGCGCGGCCAGATCCAGGCTGGCGAGACGCTTCTTATCCACGGCGCGTCCGGTGGTGTCGGCATGGCCACCGTCGATGTCGGCCGCCTTCTCGGCGCGCGCGTGATCGCAACCACGGGCTCCGCGGAGAAGGTCGAGGGGCTGCGTCGCGCCGGCGCAAACGAAGTCATCGTACTCGGCTCCAGAGCAGGAGATGCGTTTCGCGAGCAGGTCAAAGCCCTCACCAGCGGCAAAGGCGCCGACGTGATTTTCGATCCCGTCGGCGGCGACGTGTTCGACGAGTCGACGCGCTGCATCGCTTTCGCGGGACGATTGCTTGTCATCGGCTTTGCCGGCGGACGCATCGCCAGCGTCAACACCAATATCCCGCTGATCAAGGGCTTCTCGGTTGTCGGGGTACGCGCCGGCGAATACGGTCGACAATTTCCAGAACGCGGGCGCGTTATCCGCGACGAAATTTGGCGCTGGGCAGCCGAAGGCAAGACAAAGCCCGTGGTCTTCGCAGAATTTCCGCTCCATCGCTGGCGCGAAGCGTTCGAACTGATGCGCGATCGGAAGCTGGTCGGAAAAGTCGTGCTGAAGCCGTAACTAGCGGAGCCAGCCCGCCAGCACTGAATCCGCTGCCGCGTCGAGCTCTGCGTCCGTCCACTTGCGGCCCTTCATCTCGGCCTTGAGCAGGTAGGTGATCGGCGCCATGAACAGGCTGCCCAGCAGATCTGGCGGCAGGTTTTTGAAATCCCCCGAGGCAATTCCTGCCTTGCGAAGATCGCTAACCATGCGACCTACCGCCCGCCCGGCCTCGCCGCCTTCGCGTTCAGCCAACGCCGATTCCGAAAACCGCTGGCCGAAAGCGAACGCATCCTTGTTGGCGCGATAGGCCAGATAGATGGCCCGCCACGTCCGCTTTAGGCGTTCCGGCGGCGCCATGCTCGTATCCAGCCCGGTGCCTGCGTCCAGAAACACCTCCTGTTTCATCTGGCGATAGGCCGCGATCAACAGGTCGTCCTTGCTTTCGAAATGCCGGTACAGCGTGCCTTCAGCCACACCAGCTTCGCCAGCGATCGCCGCTGTCGTTGCTGCTTCCATGCCGTCGCGCGCGACGATCAGGCTGGCAGCCTGCATCAGCTTCGCGCGCGTCGCCTGTCCAGCGGTAAGGGGGTGGGCCATACTCATGCTCGCAAGGCGCCCGCAATGAGGTGGTCTGTCAAGATTAACGGACTGCCGCAGGCGTCATCGGATCGAAAATCAATGTGGCCGCTGTTGATGATACGCTGGATCGCGTCATGGTCGCGGTCGATCCAGCGCACATGGAAAACTGGCTGACGATGCCCTTCACGATCCGCCCCCTTGTCGCTTATGACCGCCCTCGGTGGGAGCCGCTCTGGCAGGGGTATCTGCGCTTCTATGAGAGCGATGTGCCGGCCGACGTCACAAACCTGACCTGGACCCGTATCCTGGATCCGGAAGCGCCGATTCTTGGGCTTTGCGCCGCCACTCCGGAAAACGACCTCCTGGGCATAGTGCACTTTCTCTTCCACCCCGTGACATGGGCCGCCGGCCCGCGCTGCTATCTCGAAGACCTGTTCACCTCCCCCGAGGCGCGCAGCCAGGGCGTTGGCCGCGCCCTGATCGAGGCAGTCTATGCAGCGGCTGATGCACGTGGCGCGGACCAAGTCTATTGGCTCACGCAGGACTTCAATGCCACCGCACGTCGGCTTTACGACCAGGTGGCCAAAGTAACGCCCTTCATCAAGTATCGTCGGTAGGACGTCGCGAGGTCTCCAAACGTTTTTGACTGTCCGCACGAAACGCGGCACCGCGCGAAGCCAATCTCACTGCAACTACCTATACTTGTCTCGGTGAAAATTCTAATCAGGTGATCGCATCGCTACCAGTCATTCGACGGGTATGGGAATGCACCATGATCCACGCGGTTACAGTCGACAATTGCCACCTCTACGCCCATCGACTCGATCAGATATGTCGGGTGCGACGCGCTCGTCGGATCGAAGGTCATGGCAGGGGCGGGCAGACATAGCGTGAGGTACGCGCGACTGACGAAATTGATGATGCTGGCGTGGCCTACCTGCTGAGGATCGATGCCTTCGGTGATGTGGCGGCATCGGTGTGACTCAACCCGCGGCTTGGCCCCATTCTGCTGAAGAAATCTGCCGGCCGATCTGACGAAGCCTCTGCCGGAGCTGGAACGCGTCGGGGAAATCTTACGCTGGGTCGCCGCTCCACGACTAAGGGTACCCAACCAAGCCGCGCCAGCCAACCAATCACCAAGGCGATTTGATGGTGGTTATTCTGGATTTCGGCCTCTCGCGCGACCTCACACATCTGAGGATGTTGGCGGAACATCGCGTCGCCGAACGGATCGCAGCCGTCACCGGCCTCGACATTTTCTGGGCGCGCAGCGTGAGGACAAGGTGAGCAAGTGCACGACCGTCGCGGCCGAAATCGAAATCGGGCTGCACGTTCTCCTTCTCATCCGCGCTGAAACCGACATCTCACGCCACATGCTGGTTGAATCTTTTTCGAAGCGAGCCGAGCCAATGCAAATATCTGCTGCACTGCGCGATTCTCTTGAAAGCATAGGGGCTCAACGCCTGGACGCCTTGGCGCATGTCATCGCCGCAGAGCTCGGCGATACGGAAGACCGCGCCTGCGCGATCGAGTTCACAGGCGCGATCGCAGGCCTTTTCGAATCAGCCGGTCTCAAGATCGACGATCACCCAATCCCAAAACAGAAACAGCCCGGTCTTTCGACCGGGCTGCCTCTTCAGTTCATAGAGATTGATCGTGATTAGCGACCGATCGTGATCTGCACTTCCGCGCGGCGATTGAGCGGCTCGCGGGTACCGTCGGGACGCGGCTCGGCCGGTTCCGATTCGCCTTTGGCTGCGGTCTTGATCGATGCGTCGGCCACGCCCGCACCGAGCAGGGCGGTTTTCACCGCATCAGCACGACGCTGCGAGAGCTTATCGTTGTAGGCAGGCTTACCCGACGAGTCCGTGTGACCTTCGACGGACGTCAGCGTGATCGAGCATCCACCGGTTTTGGCGCGCGCCACGGCAGCGTTGATCGTGTCACGGTTCGCCGAGGTGAGGTCCGAACGATCCCACTCGAAATACACCACGAACGGGGGCTGCTGTTGGCTGCAGGTCTGCGCCGCCGTCTGGTCAACGGTGGTCGGCGGAGGGGGCGGCGGCGGAGGCGGAGGCGGAGGCGGCGGCGGCGGCGGAGGGGGCGGCGGAGGCGGAGGCGGGGCCGGCGGCGGCGGCGCTGCAAACTGCCAACGCAGACCAACCTTCACGGCATGGTCCTGGTAGGAAGTCGTGTAGCTGCCATCGATACCCGTCATGTCGAGATCCGGCACGGTTAGGTAGGTATAGCCAATATCAATCGTCGCTTGCTCGTTCAGCTTGACGCCGAAACCAGCCATCGCGTTCAGGGCGTAGCCCGAGGCGCTGTCGTCGAATCCGTTGGCCTGAACGCCCGAGCCCGTGAGATAGAGCGACGCAACGCGGCTGTTGACGCGGGCAGCGCCGGCGCCAACGCCGAGGTATGGCGTGATATTCGAGCCTTCAAATTTGAAGTCCTGGATGGCGTTGAACATCAGGTCGGTGACGCGTGTGGAACCCGCGCCATCCGGCCCAAGGCGACCAGCCGGCTTAGTACCGAGGAACGAGTCGGGGACCCTCAACTCGACGTTACGGTATTCAAACACGCCTTCGAGCCGAAGGCCGTTGTCGAAGCCGTAGCCGAGGCCGGCACTATAGACCTGATCAACTTCCGGCTTCGCGCTGGAGTCGATATTGCCATTAACAAACGGGTTCTTGATGTCGACATCTTGAACGCCGTCAACCACCACACCTGTCTTGGCAGTACCATACCATCCAGATTGCGCGTGGGCAGTAGCGCCTGCAGAGACCATCGTGGCGGCCGCTGTTGCGCACAAAAGTGCTCTTTTCATTACAGTCCCCTTATCAAAAGGCATTCCCCGGCAGCCAAGCTCCGGCGCTGAGGTCTAAACGCGGTCGCCCCGCATCTGATCCCGAGTTACACGCTTTTTTTTGTGTTGGCGATACGGGTGCCAAGCGGAAGCTGCCGCGGAACCGCATTTTGCGGGAAGACGGGGCAAGTCGGCAACAAGCTATCCACCGTGCAAGACCTTACGGCAGGCAATATTCGTCTCGGTAAGGAACAGAATCGCCTCGCAGCAAAGATGCGATTCGACCACCACTCCTGGCCGGCCGAACCAGCCCTGCCCGCCAAATGGCTCCGGTCAACCCGCCGAGACTCAGCTCGCCAAGCCTGCCCCCGCTGTCAGGTCACTCGCGCGTTACGGGATTTCAAACGAAACAACGAACCTAGTGGCTTGCTCAGGACACAACCGGCACCCAAACTTCGCAGCCGCCATTACCCGTATGCGGATCGAATTCAGGACCGTAACGCTCGATCATCTGCATCGGGCCAGGAGGCGGCGTCCGTCCCGACGTGGCCAGCCAGTCGCCGGCGGCGGTGCAAGTCTCGCCGATACTCGACACGTGTCCGTCGTGGCGGAACACCGCCCACTCGCGACCAGCGACGCACACCCCCACTATCTCCTCGGCGAGATTATCCAGCGTGCGGACCTGAACCGCGGGCATATAGTCGAAGCCAGTCTCGTCTGCGCCATCGGCTGGACCAAGACAGAGGCCGAATGTGGGGCCGGGCATTTCTCCCGATATCGTGCCGATGTGTGGAGCGAAGGCTTGCCAAATCGCGGGAATGCCGCCGCGATCCCTGAAGCGAAAATACTTTCGTATCCCCGCAAAGAACATGGGTTCCGAGATGATAAAACGATCTGGCGAAACGTTCGCGGGCGAAGTGTCGGACATGCGTGGAGGCTCCGTGAGCAGCAGGCTGTCGAGCGATCGCCTTGCCCTGGCCTCTTCGGGTGTGAGCCCGAAGTGATCGCGGAAGGCGCGGGTGAATGCCTCGTGCGATCCGTAGCCGACGGCGAGAGCCACCTGAAGAATGTCGGGCGCGCCGTCCACGAGCAGTCGCGCCGCCTCACTCAGCCTTCGCCCACGCGCATAGGCGAGAACAGGCAAGCCGACTACGGTAGCGAAGGTACGAGAGAGATGAAAGCGCGAGAGCCCTGATACCTGCGCCACATCGTCGAGCGTAAGCTGCTCGCCGAAATGGCTTTCGATATACCAGAGGGCTCTGCCGATCGCCTGCATACTGCCACCTTCCGAAGCGCAATAAGAATGGCAAGGCCTCGCGGAGGCTGCTTGATCGGGATTGCTGCAACGCTGCGACCGCATCGAGATCAGCGCGTGCGTCCGGCGGCGGCGGACCCCGTGCCCTAATCCGCGATCTTCCGCTTGGCTCTGTTGATCGCCGCATCGAGTGCGGAGAGGAAAGCAGAGCGATCCCTCGGTGAAAATGCTTTCGGACCAGTCGTGATTTCTCCAACCGAACGCAAGTGCTCCATCAAACTACGCGTGGCGAGCGCCGCGCCAATCATGTCTGACGTGAAGACCTTGGCGGAAGGCGAAATTACCTCCGCCCCCTTTTCCAGCGATCGACCAGCGAGCGGGATGTCGTTGGTGACCACGACGTCGCCCTGCCCAGCCCGCTCAGCAATCCAGTCGTCAGCGATGTCGGGTCCAGCGTCGACGAGGACAAAGCGGATACGCGGCTCCATCGGCGTGCGAATGAAAGAATTTGCAATGACGAGGACATCCCAACCGACTCGGCGGGCGACCTTGTAGATCTCTTCTTTCACCGGGCAGGCATCTGCATCGACATAGATGGGCATAAGGCGATTAGCCAAAGTCGGCCGGCGAAGTCCAGACCTCAGGCTTCTGCCGTGGGCTTTAGGCAGGGGCCGCTCGACTGACGTCTCAACGTTTACGCCGAAGCATTGCCGGGGTTGGCACTGCGCCGCTTGCGCTCTTCGCGCCGCAGATACGCATTCTCCTCGACTCTTTTGAGGATCTTCTTCAACTCCTGATCCGTAAGATGCTCGATACCGATGAATTCGTTGTCGGCGTCGGTCTGCGCACGGACGAGCCCGTCAAGTTTGGCGTGGATGGCGCCATTGCCGCGGTTTGCGTGTTCTGGATCAGGAAGAATTCTGGAAAGTGATGCTGTAGCCGTAGGGGGATCACCAGCCGCCACTTGTCCGAAAACCGAACAGCGGGCCGGAAATCGCCCACAAAGAGACGAAGAGGATGCAAGCCAGTAAGACGAACGCACTGCCTGCGGCTTCCGACACCGCGTTGGCGAGATTCGCAAAAAGCTTGCTCATTGGAGCCAGAACTTGCCGCGAGCGCGCAGGGTTTCGGAGCCGCTCTCCTAGTTCGGTTTAGGCAGGAGTTCTCCCTGCTTCACCTCATTCGTGCCAATCGGAAGATCTACGCGTAGGCCATCCCACCCAGCTACCCATTGATCAGCAGGGCGCACGGCGGCGACGCCGGCGAAATACATCGGGTTGGAAACCTGGATAGACGGAATGTGGTGCGTGTAGACGAGTAGTTTCACGCCCGCTTCATTAGCCATCTTCGCCGCATCGACCGGGCTGACATGGTAGTCCGGAATATCACCCATGATCTTTGCGATACGCGGATTGCCGCCGCCTGCCATCTGCTTCTGCACGAGCGAGATCATGGCCGGTGAAAGGGACTCGGACACCAGCACGTCAGCGGCTTTTGCGTTCTCGGCGAGATTTGCGGATACCGCCGTGTCCCCGGAGAGAACGACTGAACGCCCCTTCCAATCGAAGCGATAACCCACAGCGGGACGAATAGGATCGTGATCGACCTCGAACGCGGTGACCTTGAGGTCGCCGTCCCGTAGGATGACTTCCTCGGCAGTGAGTTCGCCCTTGAAACCGGCGCCAAACTCCCTGGCAATGAGGGGCGATGTCTTGACGTTGACGACGCCAGCGCCGTGGTGGGCCAAACGCAAGCGCGCATCCTCCTCATAGGCGGTATTGAAGCCATCGACGATCGCCTTAACCCCGTGAGCGCCATAGACGGGCAACATCTCACTACGACCCGCAACCATGGTCTGCATGCGGAACTCGCCCAGATCGCCGATGTGATCGGAGTGATAGTGGGTCAGGAAAACACCTGCGATCCGCGATCCTGGAAACTGCATGCGGGCGAGCTGCTCCCAGCTCTCCGGCCCGGTGTCGACGACATAGGCGTTTGCGCCAGCCACGACAATTGTGCAGGCCTTGGCGCGGTTGGGGTCGGGAAGCGGCGATGACGTCCCGCAGAGAATGATGCGCAAGGCCTTGCCATCAAACACCTCGGTCATGGCAGGATTGAGCGGGGCTGGCGGGAGGACGGCGACCGGCGCCATCGCATGCTCAACGGCCTGACTGGCGCAGGCTGTCGCCGCCAGAGCGGCCAGAAAGGCGGCAATGAGCAGTGTGTGGTGGCGCTTCATGACGTCCCTCCCTTAATGTTACCAAACCGTAGCTATCAGCGGCGCAGGCGCGGCGCAAATTCAATGAACTATAGGCGCCTCGGACGGTTGATTGGAGCCGCGGGTTGGGCAATGTCAGACGACTGTAGACTCCAAAGGACACCGTAATGAAGCTCCATATCGCCGCGCTCGCCATTATTGCCGCCCTGGCGACATCCGCCCCCGCGCTCGCACAGAGCGATGACATGAGCCCGGCGAAGCTCGAAAAACTGGACAAGCAGGCGATCGAGCTGAAGTTGCCGTTCAATCACGCCAAGGCGATCGACATCGCCAAGAGCAAGGGCGTGGTGACCGCAAAGCAATTGAAGCTCACCAAGCGCGGCAACTGGAAAGTCGAAGGGACGGACGCGCAAGGCCACAAGATCGAAGTCCGAATCGATGGCAAAACCGGACAGGTCGAGAAGGTGGAGCGCGACTAGACGAACTCCACCAGCACCTCGTCTGCCGCCACGCTCGCACCCTCAGCGGCGTTGACGGCTTTCACAACGCCATCTGCTTCCGCGCGAATGATGTTCTGCATCTTCATCGCCTCGACAATGCACACGGCTTCGCCAGTCTTCACTTCCTGGCCAACAGCAACGGCAACCGAGACAACAAGGCCAGGCATCGGGCTCATGATGAGCTTTGAAGTATCGGGCTTCTGCTTCTCGGGTAGGCGGGCGTGCATTTCGGCCTGGGCCGGCGCGCAGACCTTCACATGCGCCTCGACGCCAAGCCGGCGTAGGACGAAACCTTCCTGAGCATTCGCAATCGACAGCGCGAATGACTGGTCGCCGAAGGTAACCTCCATCAGGCTCACGCCAGGACGCCATTGCGTGGCGAGCGCAAGGTGTTCGCCGCTTTCAGCGAGCGTGAGGGCGGCCTTGCCCAGCTGGAAGTCGAGACGGATGGGTATGTGCTTGCGACCGACGATAACGACCCAGTCCTTGCGGAGGGGCTTCATTGGTTCGACACGGCCCGACGTGGATTCAGCCCGTCCGACATTGAGCGCGTGGGCGTAAGCCGCGGCGGCGACGAACAGGTTTTCGACTTCGCGCGAGGCGGGTGCTCCGTGGAAGCCGTCAGGGAACTCTTCCTTGATATAACCTGTGGTGATCTTGCCGGACTGGAAGCGCTTCTGGTCGAGCACCGCCGCGAGGAAGGGTGAGTTGTCCTGAATGCCCTGCACTTCCAGGCGCTCCAGCGCCTTGGTGTGCGTAGCGATAGCCGTGGCCCGGTCTTTCCCATGCGTGATCAGCTTGGCGATCATCGGATCGTAGAACATCGAGATCTCGTCACCTTCACGGACGCCGGTGTCGATGCGGACCGTGCCTTCACCCAGCTCGCCCTCTTCCGGGAAGCGCATGCGCTTGAGACGGCCGATGGACGGCAGGAAGCCGCGATATGGATCTTCAGCGTAGATGCGGGACTCGAGCGCCCAGCCCTTGATACCAACATCCTTCTGCTTGATCGCCAGCTTCTCGCCGGCGGCCACGCGCAGCATCTGTTCGACGAGATCGCAGCCGGTTATCAGCTCGGTGACGGGGTGTTCAACCTGCAGACGCGTGTTCATCTCGAGGAAGTAGAAATTGCGGGCGCCGTCTACGATGAACTCCACCGTTCCCGCGCTATCGTATTGCACGGCGCGCGCGAGGGCGACGGCTTGCTCGCCCATCGCCTTGCGCGTCTCGGGTGTCAGGAAAGGCGAAGGCGCCTCTTCAAACACTTTCTGATTGCGGCGCTGGATCGAGCACTCACGCTCGTTCAGGTAGATGATGTTGCCGTGCTTGTCGCCAAGCACCTGGATTTCGATGTGACGTGGTTGATCGACGAACTTCTCGATGAAGATGCGATCATCTCCAAACGAGGCGATGGCTTCGGCGCGTGCGCCGTCGAATCCCTCTTTCGCTTCTGCCGCATTGAAGGCGATACGCAGGCCCTTGCCGCCGCCGCCGGCCGATGCCTTGATCATCACTGGATAGCCGATGGAGTCGGCAATCTTCACGGCCTCTTTCGAGTCGTTGATCAGGCCCATATGGCCCGGCACGGTGTTGACGCCCGCCTCCGCCGCAAACTTCTTCGAGGTGATCTTGTCGCCCATCGCCTCGATGGCATGCGGATTGGGCCCGATGAACACGATCTTCTCGTCCTGCAGGCGTTTGGCGAAACCGGCATTCTCTGACAAGAAGCCAAAACCTGGGTGGACCGCCTCGGCGCCGGATTTGCGAACCGCGTCCACAATCTTGTCCTGCGCCAGATAGCTCTGCGCCGCAGGCGAACCGCCGATATGGATCGCCTCGTCGGCCATGTCGACCGCCATGGAACTCGCGTCAGCATCGGAATAGACGACGACGGTCTTCACGCCCATGCGCCGGGCCGTCTTGATAACCCGGCAGGCGATTTCCCCGCGATTTGCGATCAGGATTTTCGAGAACATCCGTTACCCCGGCAGCCCTTAAATAGGTGACGGCAAAGTGACTATTGAGGCCTGTCGGTCAAGGCGAATTTCGCAAGTGGGGCGCCTAGGTCGGTCCCTTGTCTCGCCCCTGAATATCCACCTCATCCATGCGGGTGGTGACCGACACCAGAATGGCAGTGGACCAACCGATGAGAATAAGGCCAATAACCCCCTCGATACCTGCCAGAAGGCGGTGATCGGGGGCAGGCACGACATCTCCATACCCGAGCGTTGTGAACGTGCTGGCGGAGAAATAGAGCGCCGTCTCGAAATCGCGCGGGAACTGCCCGAGGCTTGAATAGAGGACCGCGTACGCCACGATCTCGAGCGCGTGGAGCGCCAAAAGGCCGAACACCATGAGCACAACCGTAAAGGTGCGTTCGTGAACCTGTCCTTCTCGCCACGGTCTCGCTTGATCCGACCCATGCATGTGGGTGAGCCCCCATATGCCTGCAGAATGGCACAGCACGCACAAGACGATCATGCCTGCTGAAATGCTGAGGTTCTGGAACAGCATGTTACGGCCTCTGATTGCGAGTGGCAATCTAGTGACAATTTCATTGGCAAGAGGTCAGGCCAAGAGCCGAACCCGATTTTCAGACCTCATTAACCGAGGCGGCCGAAAATCTTTCAGAACGGGCAGGCTGCATCGCAGGATCGACCATGATTTTCTATGGAAAACACACCTGGCGCGGCGAATCCGGGGAGCGCTATCATTTCAATTGTGCGCTCACCAAACACGGCATCCCGAACGACTCGGGCGGCATCTATGTCTTCGTGCGCCGGCGCTTCGGGTTCTTCCTGCAGGCGCTCTATGTGGGCAAGGCCGCCAACCTGCGCGGCCGCCTGCTCGGCCATGAGAAATGGGGCAAGGCCTGGTGGATACTTGGCGCCACGGAACGCCATGTCATGCGTATCGCCACGGAGACGGAGCGTCGCCAGATCGAGGAAGACCTCATCCGCGGCCTCAAGCCCCAGATGAACGACATGCAAGTGCCACGTTGCGAAGACGACGCACCGACAACAGCGGCGCTTCGCGAGAAATGGAAATTCCGTCGCGCCGTTGCAGCATGGTTACGCAGCCTGTTTGGAATCAAGTCGAGGCCACACGACCATCAACACGAGCTCCAGGAAGGGTACTTCGATCCGTCGAAGCACCACCTTCACGAGTTCGCGCGTAAGCACTAGGCACCGTCCACATCTCTGGGCGTGGCTAGCATCTGCATCCAGGACCGAGCGGCAGATGCTAGGGTCGAATTGCGTTGGACGGATAACCACCCCCAAGAACAGCCTCGATGCCGTCGATGGCCAGGCCGAACATAGCGGTACGTGTTTCCACAGTCGCGCTGCCGATGTGGGGAAGCAGGAACGTATTTGCCAGTTCATTGAGGCGCGCGTCGAAGTTCGGTTCCTTCTCGAATACGTCGAGACCAGCAGAGGCCACTTGCCCCGATTTCAGTGCGTCGATCAGCGCGTCTTCGTCGACCAAGCTGCCGCGGGCCGAGTTCACGAAGATCGCCCCGTGCGGCAGCATGGCGAAACGATTGCGCGTCATCAACACGCCCTGCCCTCCTGGCGCGTTGAGGCTTAGCACCTGACAGTACGGGAGCATACTTTCCAGCGTCGGAAAGTAGCGCGCATCACCTTCCAGATCAGGCGAGAGACGTGTCCGGTTGTGGTAGAGGATCGGCATGCGGAATCCACGCGCTCGATCCGCGACAGCACGGCCGATGCGCCCCATACCGACGATGCCCATCGTCTTGCCTGTAACCTCAACGCCCAGCCCCTCGAAGAAGCCGTTCCGTATCTTCCAGCCGCCATCCATGTTGCGAACATGCTCCTTAGCGCGCCGCGCCGCTCCCAACAACAAAAGCATATGGGTGTCTGCGGTGGCGTCTGTCAGCACGTCGGGTGTATTGCAGATGACGATACCACGCGCATGGGCGGCAGGCACATCGATGTGGTCGAAGCCGACGCTGGTCGTAGCGACGACGCGGATCGTTTCAGGCAGGCGAGCGATATGATCGGCGCGCAGAAGCATTCCCAGCGAGACAAGGATTGCGTCGGCCCGCTGGGCAGTGGCGATCTCGATCACCTCATCCGTTCGCAGAGGCTTCCCTGGCTCGATGCAATCGAACGTTGCGTGAGCCCGGTCCCGCAGGGGCGCGGGTATGGGAGCGGAACAGACGAGGCGGCCGAGAGGGCTCATACCGCGTCCGTGGGTCGATTGTCGGCCTCGTCGTGATGGATTTCGCGCTTGTAGGTTTCAGGCAGGAAGAAGAGCGCCACCAAGAACGTCACCCCGGCCACGATCACCGGATACCAGAGACCCGCATAGATGTTGCCAGTCGCCGCCACGATCATGAATGCGGTGGTCGGCAGGAGACCTCCAAACCAGCCGTTCCCGATATGGTATGGCAGGGACAGCGACGTATAGCGGATGCGGGCCGGGAATAGCTCCACCAGCATAGCCGCCATGGGCCCATAGATCATCGCCGTAAACACCGTGGTCAACGCAATCATGAGGATCACGCCGAAATGGTTTATGCTGGCGGGTTCGGCAAAAGCCGGTTTTTTGGGATCGTCAGTGACCGTGTATCCCGCAGTCTTCAGCGCTGCGCCCAGCTGCGCCTGGTAAGCGGAAATGGCCGTAGCACGTTCCTTGCCGTGCAACTGCGACGTGTCGGGAACGACAAATGTCTGGTCGCCCACGTGCACGGCGGCGATCGTGCCGGCAGGTTGCGGGATGGTCTCGTAGTTGACGCCATTGTTCGATAGGAAGGCTTTGGCGATGTCGCACGATTTTTGATCGAACTTTGTCTTGCCGACGGGGTCGAACTGCAGCGAGCAAGCGGTGGTGTCGGCATCGACCGTCACTTTGCTTGTCTGAAGCGCGCGCGCCATGGCCGGGTTGGCGTAGTCGGTGATCTGGTGAAACACTGACCAGGGCATGATTGGAGCATAAAGTACTGCAGGAAGGATAAGACCGGCAAGCACAAGCGGCTTGCGACCGATCTTGTCGCTTAGCCAGCCGAAGAAGACGTACGTGGGCGTGCCGATGGCCAACGCAACAGCCATGATGGTGTATGCGTCGATGTCAGGCAGCTTCATCTGCTTCTGCAGGAAAAACAGGCCGTAGAGGGTGCCAGTATACCAAACGCACGCCTGGCCCGCGACAGCGCCGAACAGGGCTATGAAGACGAACTTCAAGTTGCCCCATTTGCCGAAAGCTTCCTTGAACGGGGCTTTTGCTCCCGCCCCAGCGTCCTTCATCTGTTGGTAGACGGGACTCTCGTTGAGCATCATGCGGATCCAGATCGAGCCGATAAGCAGAACGATCGAAACCAGGAAGGGAATGCGCCATCCCCATTCGGCGAAAGGCGCTTCGCCCATGCCTGCGCGGACAGCGATGATCAGCACCAGTGAGGCCAGCAGGCCAACAGTTGCGGTAATTTGGATCCAACTGGTGTAGTAGCCGCGCTTGCCCATAGGGGCGTGCTCGGCAACGTAAGTAACCGCACCGCCGTATTGACCACCTACCGCAAGGCCCTGCGCCACGCGCAGCAGGACGAGGATAATCGGCGCGATGACGCCCAATCCTGGAGCGATGCTCTCGAATGTCGCGTAGTCTGGCAGCAGGCCCACGAGGAAAGTAGAGGCACCCATGATGATCATGGCAACGAGGAAGGTGGATTTGCGGCCGACCATGTCGCCAATCCAGCCGAATACCAGCGCACCGAACGGACGCACGATGAAGCCAGCAGCGAAGGCGCCGAGCGCCAGGATGAAGCCGGTGTTCTCGTCGACGGCGGAGAAAAAGTGGCGATTGATGTAGGGAACCAGTGTTCCGTAAAGGAAGAAGTCATACCATTCGAACATCGAACCGACGCTGGACGCGCCGATCACGAAAGCCTGGTTCTGCTTCTTTGGAACGGCCCCTGTGGGCGCGGCAGTTTCCATGGTCGCTTCTCCCCTTCCGCCCTTGATGGCGGTCTTTTTTTTAATTGGCTGCAAGCTGCAACGCCATTCCGCCGAGGGCAAGACGAAAGCCGGCGGTAGAATTCGCCACCGGCACACGAACGTGGGAGTTTGGGGGGGGCACGAGTTGGGGACCTTTCGGTATGAGACTCGCAATCCTCGCGTTTGCAGCCATGCTTTGCGCGAGCGCGGCAAACGGGCTGGACCTGCCCTGCACCACCTCAGACAGAAATGGCTAGCGGGCGACGACGGCGTTCGCTGAGAACTACAATGCTGCCCTACAAGCGCTGCAGGCAAAGGACTGGGCGGGCGCGGTTGGCGGCGCTGCTCTGGCGCGGCCGCATGCGATTTACGGACAACAGCTGTCCACCCTGCTCCAGATCGATGTGTACCCCTATGCCGGATGGGGGGCGCAGACCTCGCTGACGTCAAAGCTGGCCGCGGGGATTACGGCGGCATGCCTGCCCGAGGAAATCCGCGCCAACTATCGTCGGATGCTGGCCGACATTTGCGCGAAACCAGCTGCGCCCAAACAGCAGTGAGGGTTTGCGGGCGCGTGCGGTCTGTCGCAGACTGCAGTGACATCAGGAGGGACGCATGATCCGCACGTCGACGATCGCACTTGCGCTAGCTGTACTTGCCGTGAGCGCCTGTCAGCCCCAGAAAACGCCGGAGCAGATCCAGGGGGAGCAGACGGCTGCGGCTTTGCAGCAGATGGGCGCGGCGCTAGGCGCGACTGGGCAAGGTCAGGTCACGCCAGAGCAGATGGCTGCGGCCATGGCCAAGGCGGGCGCGATAGCGAGCACCATGGACGCGAACATGACGCCAGAGGAACGGACCAAGATGCAAGCAATCACCGGCGCCACGGCCAGTGGCCAGGTGGATCCGGCGGCTTCGGCCTGGCTTGCCGGCGCCAACAAGGCATTCGACCTGCTCGGCAACGTAAAGAGCGTAGCGGACGTCAACGCAATCACGCCGCAGGTGACAGCCGTCTACGCGGAGATGGCTGGCCCGGCCGCGTCGTTGAAAGCCATGCCCGAGGACAAGCGGGATATCGCTTTTGGTTCCGCCATGCCGCAGATGGTGGGCATGAGCACCAAGGCGATGTCGGTGCTGAGCCGCCTGTCCTATGACAATGCGACCATGGAAGCGGTCGGCAAGCTGCTAGATAAGATGCCTCAGATGGACTGAGGGTTCGAACCAACCCTCACCAAACACTTGTTCCAAACCGTCTAGCGGAATGATTGCGCCAAGTTTGCGAAACATCCGTCGAATGTCTCGCTCTACCTTATGGGTAAGTGCGCCTACGCCGCGCAAGTTGAGCAACCGGCACATTTCGTTGGCGATTTCTATTGCAGCATTGGACAACGCCTCTGGTTCGTCTTGAGTGACGTTGGCTGTGAGGAAAACCTAGTTGAGCTCTGCGTCAGCGCTTCGATGCGCAATCGTTTGATTGCGCAGGATGATTGCCTTGTCAGCGATTGCATGAACAAGCCCAAGGCGAGAATTCAATTCTTGCCAATCTTTGTCGCTAATTCGAGCGCGAACGGAATCGACGATTTCGGGCAGATTGATTGTCCCGTTCTAGCGTTTGAATATGCCTGCAATTTCGACAACGAACGCGAAGCGATGGGTGTGATGCTGGTGCCGGAAGTCCTAGTGAAATTCTTCCATCGCCCCCACAATCAGAGGGCGAATTGCCACCTACTCTAGAAACCTGAAGATACCGAAATAGGCGCGCGCTCGAACGGCAAGCCGAGCGGCGATCTCTGCTCGACGTTCAAGGGCTATCGGCTTGGCGGGCGTCACAGCGGAATGTTGTCATGCTTCTTCGTCGGATTCGACAGCTGCTTGTTTTTGAGCGTACGCAATGACCGGACGATGCGCTTGCGGGTGTTGTGCGGCATGATCACGTCGTCGATGAAGCCACGCGAAGCGGCGATGTACGGGTTGGCGAAGCGATCCTGGTATTCCTTGGTCTTCGCGGCCAGCTTTTCGGCGTCGCCTGCGGCTTCGGCGCGGAAGATGATCTCCACAGCACCCTTGGCGCCCATCACGGCGATCTCGGCCGTCGGCCACGCAAAGTTCACGTCGCCGCGCAGGTGTTTGGAGCTCATGACGTCATAGGCTCCGCCATAGGCCTTGCGCGTGATGACGGTCACCTTCGGCACTGTTGCTTCGGCGTATGCGAACAGCAGTTTCGCGCCGTGCTTGATGAGGCCTCCGTATTCCTGCTTCGTGCCCGGCATGAAGCCGGGAACGTCCACGAAAGTGACGATAGGGATATTGAAACAATCGCAGAAACGCACGAAGCGGGCGGCCTTGCGACTGCTATCGATATCGAGCACGCCGGCGAGCGTCATCGGCTGGTTCGCGACGATGCCCACTGTCGTGCCCTCCATGCGGCCGAAGCCGGTGAGGATGTTCTTACCGAAGTCCTTGCCGATCTCGAAGAAATCGCCTTCGTCAGCGACCTTCTGGATCAATTCCTTCATGTCGTAGGGCGTGTTGGGATTGGCCGGGACAAGCGTGTCGAGGCTGGGCTCGGCGCGTTCCGGATCGTCGAAAGTGGGAATGGTTGGCGGCTTCTCGCGGTTGGACAGCGGCAGGAAGCTGACGAGACGGCGGATCTGGGTCAGCGCCTCGATGTCATTCTCGAACGCGCCGTCCGCAACGCCGGATTTCGAGGCATGCACGCGCGCCCCGCCGAGGTCTTCGTGGGTGACGATCTCGTTGGTGACGGTCTTAACCACGTCCGGACCTGTCACGTACATGTAGGACGTATCCTTCACCATGAAGATGAAGTCGGTCATCGCGGGCGAATAGACGTCACCGCCGGCGCAGGGACCCATGATGACGCTGATCTGCGGGATGACGCCCGAGGCAAGCACATTCTCGAGGAAGATGTCGGCATAGCCGCCGAGCGCCTCGACGCCCTCCTGGATACGCGCGCCACCAGCATCAAACAGGCCGATCACCGGCGCACCGTTCTTCATGGCCGCCTGCTGCACCTTCACGATCTTTTCGGCGTGCGCGCGCGAGAGCGATCCGCCAAACACAGTGAAGTCCTTAGAGAACACGTAGACGACGCGGCCGTTGATCGTGCCCCAGCCGGTGACGACGCCATCGCCCGGGATGCGTTGCTTCTCCATGCCGAAGTCGTGGGAGCGATGTTCCACGAACATGTCCCATTCCTCGAAAGAGCCTTCGTCGAGCAGCAGGGCGATCCGCTCGCGCGCGGTCAGCTTGCCCTTGGCGTGCTGGGCATCGATGCGTTTCTGGCCGCCGCCAAGACGGGCGTGCTCACGCTTCTTCTCCAGCGCCTCGACGATGTCTTTCATG
>CANJXY010000002.1 GCA_947478925.1 Hyphomonadaceae bacterium
GACTGATCGAACAATGGCGGATCCCAGGGACGCCATCTCGTTCGCAAGCACCAATAAGGCAGTCCACAGTCTTGCCGAGATTGAGGACGGCTTGAGCCTCGGCCGCGGATAGGTAGCGCCGGCCCATCAGCCGCCTCCAACAAACTGCACGATTTCGATCCGGTCGCCTTCGGCCAAGGCCGTGGTTGCATACAACGACTTGGGCACGATTTCCCGGTTGCGTTCCACGGCCACGCCCTTCAGCGGCAGGCCCAACTGTTCGAGGAGCAACGCCACCGTGGATATTTCGGGCGCGGAAGTCGCCTCGCCGTTGAGAAAGAGGTTCATTTAACCAACTCGGGCAACCAGCTCAGATAGCCAACTCAGGCATTTGATCTCTCTCGGGATTCGCCTATTCATTCGCCTGCGCGGCCCCATTCTTTCGCTGCGCGGCGCGGGGCTTTGGCCCCCGCATCGGGTTCCGGTAAGGGTCTTCCATGAGCTTGACCATCTACCTCCTGAACGGCCCCAACCTCAACCTGCTGGGTGAGCGGGAACCCGCCATCTATGGCAAGGGAACGCTGGCCGACCTGGAAAAACTGTCGCAGGTTGCGGCGGCGGAGGCCGGGGCAAATCTCGTTTTTCGTCAATCCAATCACGAAGGCGAGCTTGTGGACTGGATTCAGGAAGCCCGTAGACAGGCGGGCGGCCTGATCATAAACGCGGGCGGCTATACCCACACCTCGGTCGCGATTCACGACGCGCTCAAGGTGTTGACCATTCCTGTCGTGGAAGTTCATCTCAGCAATCCCGGGGTTCGGGAAGAATTCAGGCACAAGAGCCTGGTGTCTCCAGCAGCTTCCGGCGTGATCGCCGGTTTTGGCCCCCTGGGCTATCGACTTGCCATCGAGGCGGTCGCAGCCCTGTCCGAACAGAAGAGAGTTTGACGATCATGGCCGACAAGCCTCCCGAGAAGACCGGCAGGTTCGATACCGGACTCATCCGCGAGCTCGCGGCGATCCTCCGGGAAGCGGACCTTGGCGAGATCGAGATCGAACAGGGCGGCCTGCGCATCAAGGTCGTAAAGCCCGAAGCCAAGGCGGTTCACATGGCGCAAGCCTATGCGCCAGCTCCGGCGGCTGCTGTGCCGAGCGCTGCGCCTGCTGCTACCGCAGCACCGGTCGGGGTCGGCAAGGCTGCGCTGCGTGACCATCCGGGCGCGGTGAAGTCGCCGATGGTCGGCACGGTCTATCTGCAGGCTGAAGAAGGCGCGCCGAAATTCGTCAAGGTCGGCGACACGGTGAACGCAGGCGCGACGCTGTTGCTGATCGAAGCGATGAAAACGTTCAACCCGGTCACGGCGCCGAAGGGCGGCAAGGTCATCCAGATCCTGGCGGAGAACCAGCAGCCGGTCGAATTCGGCGAACCTCTCGTCATCATCGAATAGCGGCGCCGCTATGTTCGAGAAGATCCTCATTGCGAACCGTGGCGAGATCGCCCTCCGTGTGCACCGCGCGTGCAAGGAGATGGGCATCCACACGGTGGCCATCCACTCCGAAGCCGACCGCAACGCCATGCATGTCCGCCTCGCCGACGAGAGCGTCTGCGTGGGGCCGGCGTCGGCGGCAAAATCGTACCTGAATATTCCGGCGATCATCACGGCGGCGAAGATCACCGGCGCGGACGCGATCCATCCGGGCTACGGCTTCCTCTCGGAGAATGCCAAGTTCGCGGAGATCGTCGAGAAGAGCGGCATCACCTTCATAGGTCCGCGCCCGGAACACATTCGGATGATGGGCGACAAGATCACGGCGAAAGAAGCGATCCAGACTGCGGGCGTGCCTGTCGTACCGGGCTCCAACGGTGGCGTACCAACGCTGGAAGCTGCACGCTCAGACGCCAAGCGCATTGGCTACCCCGTACTGATCAAGGCCACGGCCGGCGGCGGCGGACGCGGCATGAAAGTCGCGCGCTCGCCCGAAGAGATCGACCTCGCCTTCTCCAGCGCACGTTCGGAGGCCAAGGCGGCTTTCGGCAACGAAGCCGTCTACATGGAGAAATATCTCGAGAAGCCCCGGCACATTGAGATCCAGGTCGTGGCGGACAGCCATGGCAACGTTATCCATCTGGGCGAGCGCGATTGCTCTCTGCAACGTCGCCACCAGAAGGTGTTCGAAGAAGCGCCCTCGCCCGTCATCGACGCCGAAGCGCGCGCCGCCATCGGCAAGACCGTCACCAACGCCATCAAGAAGCTCGGCTATCTCGGCGTCGGGACCATCGAATTCCTGTACGAGAATGGCGAGTTCTACTTCATCGAAATGAACACGCGCCTGCAGGTTGAGCACCCGGTCACCGAGATGATCACTGGCGTCGACCTCGTGCAGGAACAGATCCGCATCGCCGCAGGCATGAAGCTGTCGCTGACCCAAAAGGAAGTAACGATCTCGGGCCACGCCATCGAGTGCCGCATCAACGCCGAGAACCCCGAAACCTTTGTGCCCTCGCCGGGCCTGATCCAGGAGTTCCACGCGCCGGGCGGCCTTGGGGTGCGCCTCGATAGCGCGGCCTATGCTGGCTATCGTGTCCCGCCCCATTACGACAGCCTGATCGGCAAGCTGATCGTGCACGCGCCGACACGCCCCGAAGCGCTGGCCCGCCTGCGCCGCGCATTGGACGAGACGGTCGTGAGCGGCGTCGAGACAACGCTACCGCTGCATCGCCGGCTTGCCAGCAATGCGGACATAGCCAAGGGCGCATACGACATCCACTGGCTTGAGAAGTTTCTCGGGACCAAAATCTGAGAGGTTGTCGAGCCCGCGTTTCGGACTGGCGCCTTGAAACTCCGGCAACAACGCGCAACGATCTTGAACTATTCGCCCTTCAGGAACGCCTCGCGTGAGCCGCGTTTTCGGCCCCATAGAACTGCTCGACTGCTATCGGCGCGGCGTCTTTCCGATGGCGGATGCGCGCGATGATCCGCGGCTGTTCCTGGTCGATCCGGACTTGCGCGGCGTGCTACCGCTGGATCGGTTTCACTTATCGAGAAGCCTGCGTAAAACGATCCGGCGCGATCCGTTCGAAATGCGGATCAATACGTCGTTCTCGCGCGTCATGGAGCTGTGCGCGGAGTCTGCGCCGGATAGGCCCAACACGTGGATCAACTCTCCGATCCTGAACCTCTACAGCGCGCTGCATCGTATGGGCCATGCGCACAGCGTCGAGGCGTGGCTGGAAGGAGAGCTGGTCGGCGGACTTTATGGGGTCAGCCTCAAGGCGGCGTTCTTCGGCGAGAGCATGTTCTCGCGCGTGACCGATGCGTCGAAGGTCGCGCTGGCGCATCTGGTGGCGCGGCTAAGGGTGGGCGGGTACCGGCTGCTCGATACGCAATTCGTGACAGGCCATTTGGAGACGTTTGGCGTCGAGGAAGTGCCGCGCGAGGACTTCCACGGGCGGCTGAATACCGCCCTGCTGTCAGACGCAACGTTCGGAACGCAAACCTATTGCGGGGCAGATGTGGTGCAGCTGATCACCCAGACGTCGTAGGTCGGATGCTCAAGGGCGTTAAGGCCCGGCGAGGACGCGTACATCCAGCCCGAGAACAGCAGGCCATCGGGCCCGATCGGCTCCGGCCCGCGATGCATGGGCGTGTTGGCGACCTGCTTGGGCGCCTGCTGCCCCTCTTTCGGAACCGCGTGGATTTCGAGGAAAGCGGCGGACTCCGGCGCGTCCTGCGGGCTCGACTGGTAGCAGGCGCGAACAGTGACCTTGATGCGGCCATGCGCAACCGTCTGCCCAACCTTGGCCGTGATGTCGTTCGAGTTTCCGGTAATCTTGTCGAGGGCGCGAAGCTTAGCGCCGGAGGCGGCCTGCAGGTGGGCAGCCGGCGCGTCCTGAACCTGCGGCAGCGGTTGAGGCGGCTGAAGTGGTTCCTGGGCCATCACGCCGGTCGTCAGGACGCCAGCTGTGAGGGCGGCGGCCGATGCGGCGACAATGGCAAGTCGGGCAAGCAATCTCATAGGGGAGCCTCTTCCGCTTTCGCGTTGGCCCCTTGATCGCCTCCGCCGGTCGCATTGCCAACAGCTTCAAGCAGCAGGCTCATGATATCGACGGTTCCACGCGTGTAGTCGAATACACCTGTTCCGTCCTTTGGCAGGTTCTCGTCCGGATCGCCGCCGGCCAGCACGTAGATGTAGCTGCCGCCGAGCAGGCTGTCGGACTGGATCTGCGCGGTGGAATCGACCGGGAGGCTGATGTCCTTGCGGACATTCATCTTCACGATCGCCTTCATCGACTTGGGGTCGACGTCAACCGACGTGACCGCACCAACCTTTACGCCCGCGATGCGAACATCGGTGCCCGGACCCACGCCGTCGGCGCGACCGAACTTGCCCATCAGGACATAATTGTCGCCGGTCGATGCACCGGACTGCTGGGACAGCGAGAACAAGAGGAAGAAACCCGCCACGACGATGACGACTAGGCCGACCAAGGTTTCGAACAGCGACTCACGCATCAGGGCTTCCAGGATTCGTAATCGCCAGTGCTCTTCGCGCGCTCGCCCCCTTCGGCAAGCGAGCCCTTTGGACGATAGGCGTCGAGGGTGCCCGTAAGGTTCGGCTTGTGATCGATCTCCCACGTGCGGCGCAAAAGCGGTTCAACAGTGGGGGGCTTATCGAAGGTGTGATGCAGCCAGCCATGCCATTCGGCCGGCACTTTCGTGGGCTCGGCATAGCCATTGTAGATCACATAGCGGCGCTTACGGCCCTCGAGGCTCGGGCGGCGCTCCTCGTAGTATTTGTTGCCGGTGTTGTCCGTGCCGACATAGCCAGCGCGGCGACCGATGTCGAAGCGCGCGCCAATGGTGGCTCCGTTCCACCAGGTGAAGATCGACTTCAGCATCTCGGCTCCGCTGCGAATTCAGATAGATAGGCACGATTGGCGAGGCGCGAATATGGCGCCCGCGAAGAAACGGGTCCAGCAGCGCGAATGCCATGGCTGATGCGACAAATTCCTGTGTGCAGGCAAGGCCGAAGCACCCCATCATATGGGTGATTCGCGTCCGGCGCCCCAATCTTGGGACGCTGACACGCGGGAGGTTAAGTGATGGCTGAATCCCGGACCAAGTCTTCGACGCGGCATCTGGCCCGGGTCCTCGAAACCGGGGCGGCCTTGCTGGAGCATGGCGACGCGGAAGCGGCCCCGGCCCGGATGGTCAATGCACACCTGACCGCTATCCGGACACTGGGCGGGGAGAGCGAGGCTGCCGAGGCCGTTTGCGAGGCGATCCGTACGCGGCGGATCACACCGATTGCGCCCGCCAGCCTGATCGAAGCCATCGTGCCCACACGGATCGAAAGCGGGCAACTCCTGGCGGCCATTGCCGACGCAACGGCTGTGGCGTCGGCCCGCGCGGTTGCGACGCAGGCGTTCGTAGCCGTGGCCGATGCGCTGGAAGCGCTGACCATCGAGACAGACGATCAGGGACGGCCGACGACGTCCGCGCTGATCGATGCTTTCCGGGCCGGAGCGGATGCGGAGCTGGTCGAGATTGCCTTGTGCACGCCGGGCGGTCCTCGCGCCGCTGCGATCACGCTGCGCCGCCAGGCGACGGGCGCGCGCGAGCCAGGCCGGCAAGCCTATGTCATTCCCGGCTGGAGCGGGCTTGAAGCAGGCGATGTCGCGACCGCGATGGAACGGGTCAGCCGCACGCGGCTTGCGGTTCGCATTGGTATCGGTGCGGAAGCTGGCGATCCTGCCGCGCCGACGGCAGCGATCAACGCGGCGCGCTATGCGGCGACCGGCGATTTCGGGCTGCTGGCGGCGGACCTTTCGGCTTTGTCGAGCTTCATTCCGGCCTGCACGGTTCACATTGCGGGGCTCGCGGCTGCAGTCATGTCGCAAGGCATTGCATTCGACAGCGAAGACGGGATCGCGGCGGCGGTGAAGATATGTGGCATTGCGAAGGACGCCATCGGAGCGGTCACGATCGACCCCGCCTCTGCGGCGGCCATCTTCTGGCTCTCCGCAGAAAGCAGCGGAGCGGATCCGGTCGACCTGTTGTTGGCGAGCGAGGACGAGCAGACGCCGGAATTGTCATCGTGCGTTTCCTCCGCGCTGTCCACGGCGGCGAGCAAGACCGAGGCGGACGATGTGCGCCTGCGCATTCTGGGTGCGCGCACACTGGACCAGATCGATGGGCTGGAGCGTCACAGACTTGAATCGCGTGGCATGACGGATGATGCGATGGACCGCGTGGAACAGGCCCTGAAAGAAGGCCTGAGCCTTGCAGCGGCGTTCTCACGCTGGGTTGTCGGCGATGAAGTCATCCGAAAGAAGCTGGGGCTTAATCCGGAAGCCTACGACACGGATGGGGAAAGCCTATTGCGTGCGCTCGGCATTTCGACGCGCGAGATCGACGAGGCGCGTGTCGCGGTGCAGGGTCGCCGGCGGCCGGTGTCGAACCCGAAATCTCCGCTGGCGCGTATTCTCGCCCGCTCGGACGGTCTGACGCCGGAAGCACGCGTGCGCATGGCGAAGGCGGTGGCGCCACTGCTGTCGCGCCAGCCGGTCATCACCATCGCCAACGGCGAGCAGTCGGATACCTCGCGCATGACGGTTCATGCCTCTGTCCGCGCTGCAATGGGCGCAGGCCTGGGTGTCCGGATCGAGGCGGGGCGTCCTGCCGTCGACACCGAGTTGCAGCAGCGCATCTCCGAAGCAAAACGCCGAGCGCGGGCGCCGCTCGCCGCCGAGACACAGGCGCCGACCTTCGAGCGCCAGCCGCAACCGGCGCCCACGGCCCCTCTCTACGCACAGACACATGCCGAAGAGTATATCGCCGAGCGTCGCCGCCTGCCGGATCGACGCAAGGGCTACA
Source organism: Hyphomonadaceae bacterium (assembly GCA_947478925.1). GTDB lineage: Bacteria > Pseudomonadota > Alphaproteobacteria > Caulobacterales > Hyphomonadaceae > UBA7672. The sequence goes on from CANJXY010000002.1 coordinate 6,857, forward strand.
TCCAGAAGGCAACCGTCGGCGGCCACAAGGTCTACCTGCATACCGGCGAGTTCGACGATGGCGAGTTAGGCGAGATCTTCATCGACATGCACAAGGAAGGCGCCGCCTTCCGGTCGCTGATGAACAACTTCGCCATCGCGATCTCGATCGGCCTGCAATACGGAGTGCCGCTCGAAGAATATGTCGACGCCTTCGTCTTCACCCGGTTTGAACCGGCCGGAGAAGTCACCGGCAATGATCACATCCGCAAGGCGACCTCGATCCTGGACTACATCTTCCGCGAGCTAGCAGTGTCCTACCTTGGCCGTGACGACCTAGCGGAGGTTGAGAACCTCAGCCATGACGGGTTGGGAAGCGGCGCGAATGAAGGTGAGGAGCCGACTGTGCCGGCGCCGCCAGTGCGCCCCGAACAGCTCATCTCCAAAGGCTTCAGCCGTGGCGTTATGCCTGACAACATCGTTCCGTTTACGGCCAGGCGAGTGGCGGAAAGGCTGGAGGATGCAGATGGACCTTCTGTAACCCCGCAGCGCGGACCGGACTATCTGTCCGACGCCTGCCCGACCTGCGGACACTTCACGCTGCGCCCGGATGACGGCATTGCGGTGTGTGAAGCGTGCGGCGCGACGGTGCAGACCGCCTAGGCAATTTCTGCCGGGCCTGATTTCTGGAATCTTTTTGATATCCGGAATCAAATTTCGCAGATGCGGCATCAATGCTGCTTGTGCCGCATTGGCGGAGCAGGTAGCAGCCGCGCGCTCAGTCCGGGACGTTTGGAATTCAGTAACCTGCCTGAGCGATTCTTACCGCCTCGACATCCAACGAACGCCTTTCGCGCAAGATACGGCCTGCAATCTGCCTCGATTGAACTCTTTCTTCTGGGCTGCGTTGGTTAGCGACGCCCGCGGGTTATCCGGTAAACTCTGGAATGGGACTTGAATGGTTCAGCGCATCGTCATCGCAGTCGTGGCCATCGGCCTGATGAGCTTATCAGTTCTGGTTTAAATGTATCTTCGAATACTGATCGCGGTCGCGGCCATCGGCGCCATGAGTCTCACGGCTCTGGCGCAGACGTCCGAAGAGAACGACGTCACACGCAAGGCCACAGCCGAGCGGCTCGTGATGGGCGAAAAGGCCTGTTATCGCTGCGATCTCTTTCAGGTCGACCTCTCCTATCAGGATCTCGATGGCCGTGACCTCTCTGGCGCCCGATTGCGCCAGGCTGATCTCAGCCTGTCCACATTCGATCACGCGAAGTTCGCCGGCGCCAACATGTCGATCGTGAACGGGTTCGGCATGCGGGCCGAAGGCTCGGACTTCACGGGTGTCGATTTTCAGGATGCCGTGCTGGTCGGCGGCTGGTATGGCGGGTCGAAATTCGACAACGCCAAATTCAACAACGCCAACCTCTCCGGCTCGGATCTCTCGACCGCAAGCGGTCTGACGCAAATCCAGCTCAACACAGCCTGCGGCGATGGCGAGACGAAGCTGCCGAAGGGCCTCGTTCTCGCGCCTTGCAAGGCCAACTAGCGCGACACTAGGTCGGCGACGGGTCCGTTGGCTTTAAGCCCTCCAGCACCGTCTGGAAGCACGAGCACTTTGCAAGATCTGCGCAGGCGAGCGCTTCGAGCCTTTCAATCAGGCCGGCGGTCAGGATTTCCTGCTGCGGCTTGTCGAGGATCAGCGCCGCCAGCTTGACGGCGCGCGCCTGCGCGTGGGTCAAGCGGATCGTCGTCTTGAACGGCACGCCGAGGCTACTGAGGTTGAGCTGTGTGTGCGCGCGGTTGGGCACCCAGCCCGTTCCCTCATTGTCGGATGGGTAGACCGCCTTGCCCAGGGGCCAGGTCTTCGCCACCTCGTTGAGCTGAACCTTCATCTTCGCAATGTCGAGCTCGCCTTCTGGTTCAGGCGGCATGACGGCGCGAGTATTCGACGGCAACGGGACCGGCGCGGGAACGACGGGAGGCTGCCACGGCTTGTGCCCGAAGCTTGGCTCCTTCGACGGCTGGGCTTCGCCCTTGCGAGCGAGCATTCCAGCATTCAGTGATGCGAACTGAGGAACTGACATGGCGCTGACCTCAGTGCGTTGGCCGGCGGCCGAAGCTGCGCGGCTGGCGGCGATCAACCTGGCCAGCCGGCGGACCCCGATCGGATTTACGGCGGTCGAGCTGGGTGACGCGATCAGGCGGCGGGGCCGTCATCACCCCTCCCGGTGCGCGCTGGATTTGAGGCGCAGCAATGCGCGGGGCCGGCGCACGGCGATCGACATTCGAGGCGTTGGCGACGGCAGCGCTGGCCCAGGCCGGGAGTTCGTTCTCCCAATCTTCCTCGTCCTCTGACATCGCGGCGGCTGAAAGGCCTGGCGTTTCGGGGGTGAGAACCGCCGTCGAGAAATCGGCGCGCGGCTTCTGGGCCCAGCGTGCGTCTGTTCCGCCATGGAGTTTTGCGAGACGGCCACGCAGGAAGAGCCAGAGCGCGGAGACTTCCTGCGCCGAACGGCTTTCCGGCATGATGTCGCCAACTGTGCGACCGTCGATCATTGAGGCGGCGAAGTCGACGCGGTGGTGAAGCGTGACGGGAGCAACAACGCCATGCTGTGACAGGGCGACGGCGGTTTCAGACGTGATGCGTGCGCGCGCGGTAGCGGAGTTCACCACGAAGACCAACGGCTTGTTGAGGGTGTCTGCAATATCGACAGTGGGACCGACAGCGCGCAGATCGTGTGGGCTGGGGCGGGTCGGCACAACTACGAGATCAGCGCGCTGGACGACGTGGGCGATGGTCTGGGTGACGGCAGGTGGCGTATCGATCACGATCAGGCGGAAGCCGATGGACTTCAGGTGGTCGAGACAAGAATCGAGTTCCTCAAGCGAGGCCTGGGCAAAAGCTGGCGTCGAGGCGGTGCGGGCGTTCCACCATTTCGCTAGCGAGCCTTGCGGGTCGGTATCGATCAGGGCGACCGGGCCATCGCCTGCACGTTCTGCTTCTACCGCGATGTGACCGGAGAGCGTCGTCTTGCCGGACCCACCCTTCTGCGAGGCAAACACAAGAACCCGAACGCCATCAGTCATCCGCCAGCTCCAGCCTGTATCCCTTCCGGTCGCGTGACGCACGGCTCAGGACAGGTTGAGGGTCGCCACGCCGCTTTGACGCAGACTTAGGTTGATGCGGTGATTTTGGTGTCCGTCGTTAACAGGCGTGAATGTTAATCGGGGTGCGGCAACACACTGCGAATGCTGCTGTGATAGCTGGGCTTGCAATGGTTTACGGCATGGCTTGCGCGATTGTTAGCGCGCGAAAAGACGTTCAACGAAATAATGAAGCAGGCGCAAAAACAGAACGCCCGGCCGTTGCGGGCCGGGCGTCTGGATTTTGGGTCAGTGAACTAAAGAGAGACTAGATCGACTCTTTGAGTTCTTTAGCGGCGCGGAAAGCGACCTTTTTGGAAGCCTTGATCTGCACCGGCTCGCCCGTCGCCGGATTGCGGCCCATGCGGGCAGCGCGCTTGCGCACAACGAGGACGCCGAGACCGACGAGGCGGATCCGGTCACCTTTTTTGAGTTGCTTGGTGATCAGCGCGACGAGGTCGTTCAAGATGGCTTCCGACTGCTTTTTCGGAATCTCGTGGTTTTCAGCGAGCGTTGCAGCGAGGTGCTTCAGGCTGACGGTGTTCTGCTTGGCTTTCGCAGCAGCTTTGGATGCAGTGGCCATTGTCTTATCGACTCCCTTGGCAAGAACCGCCCCCTGCATACACGTAAATACAGGGGGCAAAAGCGTATAAACCCCGATTTACAAGGGAAAACGTGAATTTTCACAGCAAAAAGCCTGTAAAATCGCGCTTTTTGGGGCTGGACAGCCTGAGTGAGGACCGAAAAGGCCCGTTTTTCAGGGAATCAGAGCCATCTGAGTCGCGGGCCTGAGCAAGGGCCTGCGGTGGGACCAACGCACCCAGTAAGGTGTCTCCACACGCTCAGCATAGTGAGCGTCGAGCCAGCCGGAATAAAGCGAGCGCAGACGGATCGCAGTATCCGGTTCGACGAAGAGTTTCGGCGACATGACGTGATCCGCGTCAGCGAATAGCGCTTCGGGTTTCGGGAATGTCTTGCCGTCGATCGTGCGGCCATCGTCGAACGTGATCCAGTAGCCCTCCGCCGCCCGCGTGCCCGTGAGGAAAGCGAGCGGGCTAGCGAAATCGAGATCTACCACGGTTTCGTTCGCCTTCATCAGCGGCTGGAGGTCGGCCATCGCCGCCATCAATGACGCCATGTATTCGCCGGAACGCAGATACTGTCGGCGGCCAAACACGGCAGCATTGCGGAAGGCCTGAACCTTGGTGTCCTCGTCGCTTGCCGCCTCGATACGGGCAAGGATGCTCTCACGCTCCTGCGCGAAAACGTTCTTCATGGCGGGGATGACCGCCCATGCGGGCTCGGGACGCGCTTCCTCGCGACGCGCCACGGTGGTCTGGCCGAGGAGACCTGCACTGCGATCCATCACGTAGGTGGCGGCCGGAAGGGCGAGGCTGAATGCCGCGATCAATCGGAGGGCCCGGCTCTCATCGTCGCGCAGACGCCAGATGGCGTAGGCGGAGGCGACGAGCATGGTCGGAAGGCCGGACGTCTGGGCGTTCTGGTTGATGATGAACAGGGTGCCGCCAAAGATCATCCCCGTGACCCATAGGTCAGTCGGCCTAAGGCGGCCGAGCAAGGCCATAGCGAGCATAGGCGCCAGAGCGACGAGTAGCTCGAGCATGTTGTCCTTGATAAGGCTTGCAAGATCGGCGAAGCGCAGCCCCGAGACGCGACCCACGGCGAGGATATCGGCGACATAAGCGATGAGATTGCCGGTCAGCAGACCGATCAGCGCGATGCCAGCAGCTGCACCACCAGCGCCAAACATCAGCGTGCGCCACGGCTTGGCGCCTAGATACGCGTAGAGCACCGCTGCGCCAGCAGCGATGGCGAAGTAGGAGATCTTTAGCCAGAAAAGGAAGACGAGGAGGAGCCCGAGGGTGATGATCTCAGCAAGCGGAGTTCCGTCTTCGTCGCGGCGGGGGGTAAGAAAGGCGAAGACTGCGATAAGGGCGCCCCAGCCCCAGCGGTTGTAGAACATCGCGTTGGCGAAGTTGTCGTTGACTGCGACCAGTTCGCCGGCTTCGAGCGTAACGCTGCGGGGGGCGTCATAGCCCTCCAGCATGCTCGGCACGACGATGAGGAAAACCGCGGCCACTAGCAGGGCGGTAACGGCCCCCCCGTGGCGCGCGGCACAGGCCTGGGCGCAGGCCAGACACAGCAACAAGGCCACAAAGGCTGACGCCAGCTCGATCGCGCCGGCATAGCCGCCGACAAGCTTGGCAGCGAGCCAGGGCAGATAGAGCATTGCTGCGCCGAGCGCGGTGGGGAAATCGATCGACGGGCGCTGGCCCTGTTCGATCCGCTGCATGGCATCGAAGAAGATGAATGTGTCGTGCATCATCAGCGAAACGGCCGTGACCGGCGTCCAGACGAAGGCGACATAGCCGATGGCGAAAGCGCCCGCGTAGGCCGCAGCGACGCCGAAGCGGGCGTTGAAGGTTCGCGCGTAGACCGGCGCAGCGTTGAGGACACGGACATGCGCCAGCGTCAGCAGCAGGATCAACCCGGCAAGCGCCCCCCACTGCACCATGCCCGCAGTACGCGCGAGCCCGGCGCCATCGACGCGCTGTCCAATCCAGCCAGCCAGCCCGGAGACGTCGCCATGGTGAGCAGCCAGGACTGCTGGGCGCAGGACAAAAGCCAGCACCAGCCAGAACAGCGCAATCCAGATGAGATGATCCGTCGCCAGTCTGGCCGCTAGCGGGGCTCCAAGATTGGACGGGCGCGGAGGCGGCGTTTCGCCTGCGGCATCGCTTGGGTCTGCCATGCTGGGGCCCCCGGCCTCGAATTCCAGCGATCTGGCCTGCCCGTGGTTAATACATTGCTGAACGGGTTCTCAGGAAAGAGCTGGTCGGCATGCCGGGCCTTGTGAATCGGTGCGGGGCAGCTGACATTAAGGGTATGGCCCATGCGCACCTTGCCTGCTCTCCTCACGACCTTCCCGTCAGCCTCCTTGAGGCGGAATCGCTCTGCGAACAGCGCGGTGGACGCCTGACCCCTTTGCGGAAGAAGGTTTTGCAGCTGTTGCTGGAGTCCGAGGGGCCATCCAAGGCCTACGACCTTCTGGAACATCTGGGCGAGGATGGTGCGGCCAAGCCGCCCTCGGTCTATCGCTCGCTGGATTTCCTGCTGGAGATGGGTCTGGCGCATAAGATCGAGAGCCTGAATGCGTATGTCGCCTGCGGTCACTGGAAGCACGGTCACGCGGCGGTGTTCCTGATATGCGACAAGTGCGGGATTGCGGGTGAACTGCACGCGAACGACAGCGTGAAGAAGTTGACGCAGGAAGTTGAAGGCGTGAACTTCAAGATGCGTAGCGCCGTTATCGAGATCCGCGGGCTCTGCGAGAAGTGCGCAGCGTAAGATGACCAATGCGCGGGACAGCAATGTCATGCTGCGCCTCTGCGTGATCGATCCGCCGAAGGGCGTGATGCACAGCCTGCAGGGCAAGGACGGCGCAGCGGTCGATGCGCGCATGTCAGTGGGGACGACGTTGGTGTTCGAGATTCCAGCAAGGCTGGAGGCAGGCAATGTTGCCTGGCGCTTTCTCGGCGAGTTCGTACGCACGGAAGGCAAGACCCGGCGCTTCGTCTATGTCGCGACGGGTCAGCAGGCCGGACAGCATGTGGAGGGCGGTCGCCGCGCGAAGGTTGACCTGCCCGAACCGACTCCCGCCATGATCAGAGCGTCCGGTGCGGGCAGACTTGTGCTCGAGGCGAGCTATGCGGGGACCGACGCCAAGGGCGGGGCGATCTGCGCGACGGTGAAGGTGGACTGGAAAATCGTGACACTATGATCGAGCTCTATCGTGGCAGCATCAATACGTGGGAATGCGATGAGATGGGGCACATGAATGTGCGCTTCTACATCGCGAAGATGATGGAGGGCCTGGCGGAGCTGGGCCATGCCGTGGGACTTGGGCACGCCTTCCGCACGCGCGCGCAATCGACGCTGCGGCCACGCGACCAGCATGTCCGCTTCATCAAGGAAGCTCACGCGGGCGCGCCGTTCACGATGACGGGGTGCGTTCTCGAGGTGAGGGATACGTCGGTGCTGGTCTACCAACAGATCACGCACCAGGGCGATGAGCCATGCGCATCGTTCCGCACATGGGTCGATCATGTCGACGTGGATTCGGGTGCTCCGTTCGGGTGGACAAGCGAGACGCGAAAACGTCTGGAAGCGCTGAAGGATGAACCGCCAGCGGCAACAGCACCGCGATCGGTGGACATGGGAATCGCCGTGCGTCCATCGGCGACGATGGCGGATGCCGACGCGATAAAGGCGCCGGTGATCGGGCGTGGTGTGGTCCTGCCGCAGCAGCTCGACGTCACCGGCGTGATGATGCCGGAGTTCTTCATCGGACGTGTGTCGGATTCAATCGGCCACTTGCTGCGGCCATGGCGCGAGAGGGTCGCCGCGGGAGCGGCAACGCGGGGCGAAACGCTGCGGATGGGCGGGGCGGTGCTGGAGTACCGGATTGTCTATCGGCGCTGGCCGCGCGTGGGAGACCGGTTCGTGATCCGGTCTAGCAGCGGCTTCCAGAAGGAGAAGACGCATTCATTCGTGCACTGGATCATCGATCCTGACACGGGTCTGGCGTGGTGCACGAGTGAGGCAGTGGCCGTGTCGCTAAACCTCGACACGCGCAAGATCGTTCCGAGTTCGCCAGAGCTGATGACGTTGCTGGCCGAAGTGGCGCCTACGGGGCTGTCGGTCTGAGCCTTACTGCCGCGGCGGCTTGCGCGAATTGAACAGGCGCAGCGCAACTGCGGCGACGACCGCGGCTATCACGAGATAGATGATCCACTTCAAGGATTGGCCCCCTGCGGCCCGAGGACCTGTGAGGACATTAGAGTGACAATTGAGAGTCGTGAAGTGTGACGCGTTGTACGGCGGGGGTTCTTCGGCCGCGTGATCCCGGTTAGCACGGGCTGACGGGCCAGCCCTTTGCCTCGAACTCTTTCGCGGCGGCCGTCTTGGCCGCTTTCACGAACTTCTCGAGGACAGCGAGATCGATATCGGCGAGCTTGTTGACGTAGATGCAGCCCCCGTCCCGCTTCGTTTTCCCGAGCTTATCATAAAGTACCTGCGCCTCGAGCGTGCGCGTGCCCAGATACAGGGTGATCGCCGCCTTGCGAGGGGAAAAGCCGACCAGACAGGCATCGCCCTGGCGGCCGGATTCGTACGTGTACGCGTAGCGGCCAAAGCCGATGATGGTGGGGCCCCACATCTGCGCCTTCCAGCCGGTGGCCTTTTCGAAGATCTTTACCAGGGATGCCGCTTCAGTGCTTCGGCTGAGATTTTCGAGCCCGGCGATGAAATCCGCGACCGATACCTTTGTCGCGACCGTCTTGTTCGCTGATTTGGCTGGCTTCTTCGCCGCGACCTTTTTTGCGATCGCCTTGTTGGCCGGCGTCATGCGCTTCGAGGCCATCGTGTTCTCCCCTTGATGGGAACCACCTTAGACCAGTGCGTCGCACCAATTGTAGTAGTTTTCCGTCGTTAAGCGCCGTTAGGCGAATCCGGGCAGACTGACCGGCGAATCATTCATGAGGCTTCCATGACCGCCCCTATCGGCTCCAAGGCCAACCCGTCGAAATACGACGCTTACCCGAACCTAGCGGAAGATGAGCCCTACTTCGTCATCCGGGCGCATGACCTGCTGTCGAGCGCGCTGGTCGAGCTGCACGCGTATATCGGCGCGGGCCAGGCGGGCGCGGCCCATAACAAGCTGGCCGAGATCATGGCGCTGACCTCGCAGAAAGCCCCCCGCCCGTCGGACTCGCCGAAGTATCGCGAGACGTTTGCGATCTCGGCGGCGATGGAAAAATGGCGGAACGCACAGTAGGGACGCGAGACGACTAGGTCGATCCAACCGTCATGCCGCCGTCGACGACCATCTCCTCCCCCGTCATATAGCTGCTTTCGTCGCTGGCGAGGAAGAGCACCGCGTTGGCGATGTCAGCTGGCATGCCCTTGCGACGGAGCGGGACGCGGAGCGCGGACATGGCGTCCAGGTCGAACGGTTCGTTCGCGCCGGGTACGACCTGCCCCCAGATCGGCGTTTCAATGAGGCCGGGGTGGATCGAGTTGCAGCGGATCCCATCCTGCATCACGGCGCATTCAATGGCGACGGATTTGGTGAAAAGACGCACGGCGCCCTTCGAGGTGCAGTAGGCGGAGAGATTGGCTGCGCCGCGCAGACCGGCGACGGACGAGATGTTGACGATGGAGCCGCCACGATTTTTACGCATCAGCGGCAGTGATGTCTTCACGCCGAGAAAGACGCCGTCGACGTTCACGGCCATCTGGTGTCGCCACTGCTCGAGCGTGAGTTCGTGGATCAGGCCGGCGACGGCGATGCCCGCATTGTTGACCAGAATATCGAGCCGGCCTTCTGTTTTCGCGATGCCGGCGACGATGGACGTCCATTCGCCTTCGCTGGAGACATCGTGCGCCACGAAGCGCGCCTTGCCGCCTGACTTGCGGATGCCGGCGGCGACATCTTCACCCATCGCCTGAACATCGGTGAGAATGACGCTGGCGCCCTCGCGCGCGAGCACCTCTGCCGAGGCGCGGCCGATGCCACTCGCAGCGCCCGTGACCAGCGCAACCTTGCCCGCAACACGACCCATTTTTTTCTCTCCCTAGCCTCTTCCGATGAAAGGCATGTTTGTCGCCATAACGGTCATGAACTGGACGTTGGAAGCAAGGGGCAGCTGCGCCATCATCAGCACAGCTTTCGCAACATCATCGACATTCATGGTTGGTTCGGGCGCTATCGTTCCGTTGGCCTGCGGCACACCCCTAGTCATTGGCGCCGCCATTTCGGTGAGCGCGTTGCCGATGTCGATTTGGCCGCAGGCAATCGAAAATGGGCGGCCATCGAGTGACAGGGATTTGGTGAGACCGGTGATCGCGTGCTTCGTCACCGTATAGGGCATCGAACCGGGTCGCGGCGAATGCGCAGAGATCGATCCGTTGTTGATGATGCGACCGCCTTGCGGGCTTTGCGCTCTCATGTAGGCGAAGGCGGCGCGGGCGCAGAGGACCGCGCCGGTGAGGTTGACGTCGAGGACGGCGTGCCAGTCGCCCAGCGGCATCTCGTCGATGGTTCGCGGGTGCGAGCCGCGGCCGGCATTGTTGAACAGCGCGTCGAGGCGGCCGAACTGCGCGACGGCCGACGCGAAGATGGCGTCGACCTGATCCGGCTTCGTGACGTCTCCTGGCAGGACGAGGCCGCCACGAGCGAGCCGAGCGGTTTCCTCAAGCGCATCCTGCCGGCGGCCAACAAGCGCGACGTTCCAGCCAGCAGCGACAAAAGCCGCAGAGGTCGCGCGGCCAATGCCGCTGCCTGCGCCGGTGATGAGAATTGAATTCATGGGTTACGTCCCGCTCGCGATGAACTAACATTTCCCGATGGATCATCGGGCGCAAGTCCCGAGCATAGGAGACGCTGATGCTTGTCGTGCACCATCTGAACGAGTCGCGCTCGCAGCGCATCCTGTGGCTGCTGGAAGAGTTGGGCACGCCTTACGAGATTGCGCAGCACCAGCGCGATGCGAAGACGCGCCTGGCGCCGCCCGAACTGAAGGCGATCCATCCGCTCGGCAAATCGCCGGTGATTACCGACAATGGCTTTCCGGTGCACGAGACAGGCGCGATCATCGACTATGTGATCCGGCGCCATGGCGGCGGAAAGCTCCAGCCCGATCCAGCCTCGCAAGATTACGACGTGTACGTGCAATGGCTGCACTATGCCGAAGGCTCCGCGATGCTCCCGCACATGCTGAACATGTATGTCGGGCGGCTGGGCGAGGCGGGCGCGCCGCTGCAGCCGCGCATCGAGAGCGAGATCGCGAACCATGATAGCTATGCGGACGCGCACCTGAAGGGACGGGAGTTCTTCGTCGGCGATAGCCTGACCGGCGCGGACATCAATATGAGCTTCGTGGCGGAAGTCGCGCGGGCGCAGAAGAAGCTGGAGGCGTATCCGAACTTCAACGCGTGGCTGGATCGCATGCACGCGCGTCCGGCGTGGCAACGTGCGCTTGAAAAGGGCGGAGCCTACGCGCTGGGGCGGTAAGATAGCCTGATTGCATCGACCTATGTGACCCCGAGCCCTCGTGGTTCGACGGGCCCGCCCTGCGGGCGCTGCTCACCATGAGGGCTCTCCTCACCTTCGCTGGTGTTGGCATACGCTGGCGTTGGCGTAGACCTCAGGGTGAGCAGGCCCAAAGGGCCGCCCGTCGAACCATGAGGGCGATAGGGATCTGAGCCTAAGCCCTAGTAGCTCTTCGGCAGACCTAGTACACGCTCGCTGATGTAGTTCAGGATCATCTCGCGGCTTACGGGCGCGATGCGGGCGATCATGGCTTCGCGCATGTAGCGTTCCACGTCGTACTCTTTCGCATAGCCCATGCCGCCATGGGCAAGCACGGAGGCTTCGCAGGCGTTGAAACCGTATTCGGCGCCGAGGTATTTTGCGGCGTTGGCTTCGGCGCCGCACTCAAGGCCCTGATCGTAGAGACGCGCGGCCTTGTAGGCGAGCAGTTCTGCGGCCGAGAGTTCGGCCCAGCACTTGGCGAGCGGATGGGCGACGCCCTGGTTCTGGCCGATCGGGCGGCCGAACACGACGCGCTCTTTCGCGTAGGTGGTCGCACGCTCCAGTGCGCAGAAGCCGAGGCCGATGGCTTCGGCGGCGAACAGCACGCGCTCGGGGTTGAGGCCTTGAAGCAGGTATTTGAAACCCTGCCCTTCCTCGCCGATTAGCGACTCCTTCGGGATCTCGATGTTGTCGAAGTACAGCATGTTGCACTCGACAGCCTTGCGGCCCATTTTGGGGATCGGCTTCGCGTCGACGCCCTTCATGTCCATGTAGAACAGCGACAGACCCATATAAGGCTTGGCGACCTTGTCCTGCGGCGTCGTGCGCGCGATCAGGATGATCTTGTCGGCGCGCTGGGCGCCCGTCGTCCAGATCTTGCGACCGTTGATGACGTAGCCCGTGTTCGTGCGCTCGGCGCGCGTCTGCAGGCTGGACGTATCGAGGCCAGAGTTTGGCTCGGTGACGCCGAAGCACATCTTCTGTTCGCCGGAGATGATCTTGGGTAGATATTCCTGCTTCTGTTCCGACGTGCCGAACTTCTCGATTGGCTTTGCGCCAAAGATGTTGAGGTGGATGGACGAGCATCCTGTGAAGCCGGCGCCGGAGCGCGCGACGGTCTGCATCATGATGGAGGCTTCCATCAGCCCCATGCCCGAGCCACCCACGTCCTCCGGCATGGCGATGCCTAGCCATCCGCCCTCTGCCATCGCGCGGGTGAATTCTTCCGGCCAGTCACCGGTATCATCGCACTTGCGCCAGTACTCAGCCGGGAACTGTGCGCAGACCTTGGCGACCGCATCGCGGATTGCTTCCTGGTCTTCGGTCATGGGGGCGATGTTGTGCATGTAACTCTCCCGGAACCCTGGCAGTCTGCTTGGGCGGTCTAACTATCGAGACCCGCGCCGGAGGGCGAGTGCGGCACCTCGCCTCCGTTGTCAAACCTGCGCGGGTCGAACGCGACGGCCATCGGGCTCACTTTCCCGTCAATGATCTGGTCAGCGATGATTTCGGCTGTCGCCGGAGCCAGCAAGACCCCATTGCGGTAGTGGCCAAGGGCGGCAACGACACCCGGAATGGCAGTCTCGCCGATCAGAGGCGCGTCGTCGGGGGTGGTGGGGCGAACTCCGGCCCAGGCAGAAACTTCCGGAGCATCCGCGAGGACGCCGACCAGTTCTGCGGCTTTGGCGCGCAGGCGCGCGATGGCGTCTCGGTCGACCGCGGCGTCAGCGCGGCCACGCTCAACGGTAGCGCCGATAAGGGTCCAGCGCGATTTGGGGGCGATGTAGACGTCTCGGGTATGGATCACGTGGCGCGGTCCGCCGGAGACGGTCGCAAGCGCTAGCATCTGGCCTTTGACCGGGATCGGCTCGGGCAAGCCGCTCTGCAGCGGCGCGCCGCGCGGGCCAACGAAGCCGGGGACAGTGTGTGCGCCGGTCGCGAGGACGACGCGGTCGAAGCGCTCGCCATCGGGCATCAGGAATTGCTGACCGCCGACAATGCGTTCAACATGGCGGCCGAACTTCAAGGCAACTCCCGACCGCGAGAGAGCCGCACCGAAGCGTTGCAGCACAAGGGCGGGATCGACCTGCTGATCATCCGGCAGGAGCAGCCCACCGCGCGCCTGTCCGGTGAAGCCGGGTTCGAGCCGGGTGAGCTGGGCTGCGGTGAGGCGGCTGACCGGCAGGCCGCGCGCCTGGCAAGCAGCGGCGAGACTTTCCAGCCATTCGGTTTCGGCTGCGGTACGCGCAACGACAAGCGCGCCCTCGCGTGAGAATTCGACAGAGCCGCCGCCGAGACGTTCGACCCGCGCAGCGAGGTCTGGCCAGAGCATACCGGAATGTCGGGCGAGCGCGGCAAGCGACCGCTGCTCATCTTCCGCCGCCCACTCGAAGGCAGCCCCCAGCATGCCAGCAGCGCGGATGGTAACCCCCGCCCCGAGTTCGAGGCCACGATCGTAGACCGCGACCTCGACGCCGCGCGTCCGCAGCTCCAGCGCGATGCTGAGCCCGATGATACCAGCGCCGACCACGGCCACGCGCAGCGGCGTGGCTTTCCGGGTGGAATTGTGTGCTGCCATGGGGCCTCTATATCGTCGCAGTGGCGAAGGGCCAGCGGGTTTGTTTACCCACACGGCCCTTCTGGCTGCACTGCACAAGGAACCCTTGAAAAATCCTCACTGAAGGCGAACCGGGGCTAGCCAGCCGGAGTGCCGGACCGAGGCAGACTGACCCCGCGCGAGGGAGATCAGGCGTTGGTGGCGGCGATTTCGGACGGGCGGGCGCGTTGGCGTTCGGCGCGCCAGAAAACGAGAAAGCGAGCGGCGTGGTCGCGCTCCTGGAAAACCAATTTCCGGCGCATTTCACCACCGGCGAATTCGGACTTCATCATGATATCGGGCGCATCGCCAGATTCGGCGGAAAGCCCTGATTCTGCGGCCCATTTCGCGAATGCATCGAGCGCCTTCATGAGGCCAGACGGGTCGCGGCTTTCTTCAGCGCCGATAAGGACAACGACTTCCGACATTACCACCCCCCGGACACTGACGCCGGTTCATTGCGAACTGCGTCCCAGGCACAACCACCAACCAGCGTGAAACGCGAGTTCCCGTTCTGGCAGTTCATTACGCAAGCACCGCGCCACTTCAGGGGTGACCGCCGTCTCGCTGCAACGCAACATAACTGGAGAACTAACGCTGCGTCGCGGAGATTCAACCTCCCGGAGGCGCAATAGCGCCGGTTGGGTGAAAACAGGCGATTTCACCTGAGGGGTGCTGGATGCGCCAACGTCTGTGGGACGGGGCGACTCAGCCCGAAATGCGCTTGCGGGCCATTTCGTCGGCGACCCGGTTGGTTGCGCGGCCTTCGGATTTTGCCCGGTCGAGCACGTCGCCAAGTGTCAGAACGAGACGCTGGACCTTTGCCTCGACCCAGGCTGGGTCGTACGCGCCAGAGATCTCGGCCGCGACGTTGATGATGCCGCCGCCGTTGATGACGTAGTCAGGCGCGTACAGTACGCCCTGCTCGTGCAGGCGGTCGCCCATGTCCGGCGTTGCGAGCTGGTTGTTGGCGCCGCCTGCGACGACCTTGACGCGCAGGCGCGACAGCGTGTCGGGATTCAAGATTGCGCCAAGCGCGTTGGGCGAGAAGATGTCGGCCTCGACATCGTAGATTGCGTTGGGCGCGACGATCCTGGCGCCGGTGGCCCTGGCGACAGCTTCCAGCGCTTCTGCGTTCACGTCAGTGATGGTGAGCTTCGCCCCTGCGTTGGCGAGATGGCCGCAGAGAAAGCCACCGACATGACCGACGCCCTGCACGGCGATGTGGCGGCCGTTGAGATCGTCGGTGCCGAAAGCGCGAAGAGCCGCAGCCTTGAGGCCGAGAAACACGCCCTTCGCGGTTACCGGAGATGGGTCGCCGCTGGCGGCCCTGCCGGTCGAAAGGCCGGAAACGTATTTTGTTTCCTCGGCCGCAAAAGCCATATCCTGAACGGAGACGCCAACATCTTCGGCTGACCAGTATGCTCCGTTGAGCGATTCGATCGCACGACCAAGCGCGCGGAACAGGTCCGGCGTCTTGTCGGTTTTCGAATTGCCCCAGATCACCGACTTGCCGCCACCCAGCGGCAGATCCGCCATCGCATTCTTGTAGCTCATGCCCTCGGAGAGACGCAGCGCATCGACGAAGGCATCGTCAGCTGTCGCATAATTCCACATGCGGCATCCGCCCGCCGCGGGACCACGCACGGTCGAGTGGATCGCGATGATCGCACGAAGGCCCGTCTTCGCATCGAAGACATGATGGACGCTCTCGTGGCCTGCAAAGGCCGTCTTGTCGAACATGGGGCAGCTCCGGGGCGCAGAGGACGCGCGCGTTGGCGGGCGTATAGCCCCAAGACCCGAGCGCGTGAACCGTAGCCAGTAGCATGAATTTGCGTATCCCAGGCTGTTCATGGGCCATCCTGCAAGGATCGACCTTCGGGCGTGGCCGTCGCGTAACTGGAACCTCGATCTCGTATCGGACGCGTCTCGCTTGCTCTCTCGCCGCTCTCGACCCATTGGTAGACGCAAAACGAGGAAACACTCTGATGAAGGCCATGCGTCTCAAAAAGCCCGGCGGGCTGGACAATATTTTTGCCGGCGAGGCCAGCGCAGGTGCGCCGGGGCCAGGCGAGATCACCGTGCGACTACACGCTTCCTCCCTGAACTTTCACGACTACCTCGTCGTGAAAGGCATGATCCCCGTCGAGGAAAACCGCATCCCCATGTCGGACGGCGCGGGCGTTGTGACTGCGGTGGGCGCGGGCGTCACGCAGTTCGCGGCAGGCGATCATGTCGTCTCCACATTCTTCCCAGACTGGCATGGCGGGGAAGCAAATGTTGAGCTCCTCGGCGCCGTCCCTGGTGACCGTGCCGACGGCTATGCGCGTCAAAGCGTAACGGCGCCAGCGACGTCGTTTACGAAATCTCCCAACGGCTATTCACACGCTGAAGCGGCGACGCTCACCTGTGCGGGCCTGACGGCGTGGCGTGCGCTCGTCGTTGTCGGAAATATCAAGGCAGGCGACGTGGTGCTGACGCAAGGCACGGGCGGGGTCTCGATCTTTGCACTGCAGTTCGCGAAGGCGGCGGGCGCGACTGTGATCTCCACGACATCGAACGCGGACAAGGCGGCGCGCCTGAAGGCGCTGGGCGCCGATCATGTGATCAATTACAAGGACGACGTCGAGTGGGGCCGCACGGCCAAAAAACTCACCGGCGGGCGCGGTGTCGATCACGTTGTGGAAATCGGCGGCGCAGGCACGATCGAACAGTCTATGCGCGCGAGCCGGATCGGCGGACACATCTCCCTGATCGGCGTGCTCGCCGGCTACGCCGGGCCCATCAACACGGCCTTGCTGATGAGCATGCAGATCCGTCTCATCGGCATCACTGTCGGGGCGCGGCAGCATCAGCATGACATGATCCGCGCCATTGATGCCAACGGTATCAAGCCGGTACTCGATCAGTCATTCCCGCTGGACGGGCTCGCTGACGCATTCCGCCGACAGGAATCCGGCCAGCACTTTGGCAAGATCGTCGTGGAGTGGTGACACGCTGCAGTTGAACGGGCCAGGCGCCCGTCTCATGCCTTGTCGAACAAGGCGTCAGCGGCGCCAGCATCGTCGGGGCGCACGACCATGTCGAGCGACACGCCCAGCGGCGCGTTCTGTTCGGTCTTGTCCGCCACCCAGAGATTGATCTCGAGTGCGCCGCCCTCGATGGCGCGTGTGCGGGCGCGCCAGCTCTGGGCTTCCCATGCGAGTTCTTGCAGGAAGAGCGCCCCTTCGCGGCCGGTCATGCCGGAGGTTGCAGCGCGTTCAAGCACGTTGGTGAGGTTGGCGTAGCCCTGCCTTGCGGCGGCGAGCACGAGATCGCTGGCGGGCACGCGACGGACGGACTTGAAGCCGGCCAGCGTCAGCAGTTCCTCGATCTCGTCATTGGTGGAGAGCTGTGGCTCAGCCCACGCCGACGCGAAGGCTTGCGGCGGTGTCTTCTTGGTGCGGCGCGTGGTGTCGAGAAAAACCCAGCGGCCCCTGGCGTCGAGCGCACGGAACACGCGGCCGACGAGGCCAGCCTTGTGATCCGCATAAGCGAAGGCTTCCACGCTAACGATGGCGGGCATGCTGCCCTCTTCGAAGCCGCGCGGGCGATCAACCTCGCCGAGTGTAACGATGGCGGTGGGTACGAGTTCGGTTATGCGGGAGATGCAGGCGCGACGCCATTCGGTCGAGCGAGGCTTGCGATCGGACAGCGCCACGAACGCGTTGAGCAGGGCGCCGTCGCCACCAATGAAGCCGATGTCGCCTGGGCGGTCTGTAAGTTCGAGTGTTGCGTCGATGATGCGCGTGTCGAGCGCGAACGAGCCAGGCGCGAGGCGGCCTTCGCCCCATAGTGTTTCGAGCGCGCGAATGCGGACGGCGCCGCCATCGAGATCTTCGGCGGCAGCCGCGGCTTGAACGGGCTTGGGCGCGGGTGGGACTTCGACGGGTTTTTCGGCCGGTTTCTCTTCGGCCTTCGCCTTGCCCTTGGCAGGCGCGCTGGCCGCGTCGGTGGCGGGTTCGCCTTCGGTCTCGGCAGGGGGCGTGTAGTCGCGGCCATTCCACCAGGCGCCGAAGCGCCCGCCGATGTCCCCGCCCGCCATCTTCTTCATTTGCGCAAGCATGCCGCGCAGGGCCCCTCAAGAACGCCATTCCAATGCCGGTACTGTAGCGAACGTTGGTTAATATTCGGGTGGCGCTGAGCGGTTGAATTTCAAGGTTTTTCGGCGTGCCGGGCGAGCCATGGCAGGGGGGGCGAACGGGATGGCAGGGGTGATTCCGGCTGGCGGACGAAAGCCAGGATATCGCTCCAGACGGTCTCGGCCTGAAGGTCGTTCATCAGCATATGATAGCCCTTGGCGTACCAGGCCGTGCGCACATGGGGGCTCATCCTGAGGGTGGCGTGTTTCACGCTGTCCTCCGGGATGACCTGGTCCTTGGCCCCCCGAAGCAGCAGGGTCGGGATGCTGTCCGGCAGGTCGGCGATCTTCTGGTCGGCCTCGTCCATGATCGAGACGACGCCGTAGACGCTGTCGATCCGGTTGGTCTTCTGGACCAGCGGATCGAACCACATTTCGTTTAGTTTGCGGTTGTTGTCGGTCGCGACGATGTGGACCCCCTCGGGCGGCACGACAATCCAGTCGGGGCGGACGTGGGAGCTGACCCACAGGCTTGCGCTGTAGTACCAGGGCAGTGCGCTCCAGCCCCAGAGGCCGGGGCCGGACAGGACGAGTGCGTCGGCCTTCGGTGCGCCGGGGTCGGCAAAGGCTGTGATGGCAACGGCCGCGCCCATGCTTTCACCCACGACGGCAATGCGGGCCTTGGGGTGGGCTCGGCGGGCGGCCTCGACTGCGGCGTCGAGGTCCTTCCGCATCACATCGGGACGTGGCCATAGCATCCAGCCGGGCGAACGGCCGAAGCCGCGCTGGTCATAGGCATAGACGGTCGCACCATGGGCAGACCACCACGCGCCAGCGGCGTTGAAGGCGCCGGCATAGTCGTTCATGCCGTGGACAGCGATGATCACCGCGTCGGGTTCGGTGCTGTAGATATCGGATGCGGCGGCGCAGGCCGACGCAACGGTGCTGATGTTGAGACCTGCGCCGTTGTCGCACGGACCGGCGCCGGTGGCCGGTGGGCGAGCGGGATAGATGTTGAGGCCAAGGCGGGCGCCGTCAAATGACGTGAACCAGTTGTCCGAAAAGCCCGGCTCGAGCGGGGTGACAGGCGTCAGGGCGGCCTGCTGGAGCGGGGCACAAGCGGACAAGGCGAGCACGGCAAGCGCCAACGCCCAAGTCATCGGTCTCCACCTGTTCAAGTCACGTTGCATAAATCCGCTCGTCGCCATGCCTACAGTTTCCCAACCCTGCAGACGTCGTCCATACTCTTCTGCAGAAGCGGGAAAGGAAAGCGATGTCCGACGCTGTGGAACTCCTTATCGAGCCGCGAGTACGCGACCTGGGCGGGTTCAACGTGCGCCGGCTCTTGCCCTTCGCAACGCGCCGGAATATCGGCCCGTTCGTGTTTTTCGATCATCTCGGGCCTGCCGACATGCCGCCCGGCAAGGGCATCGACGTGCGCTCGCACCCGCATATCGGTCTCGCAACTGTGACCTGGCTGTTCGAGGGCGCTCTGGAACATCGCGACAGCCTTGGCACGATCAAGACGATCCGGCCCGGCGCGGTGAACTGGATGACGGCCGGCCGGGGCATCGTGCATTCCGAGCGGACGCCGCATGAAGAGCGCGAGGCGGGGCACAGGATCGAGGCGATCCAGACGTGGGTGGCGCTGCCGCAAGCGCATGCAGAGCAGGAACCGAGATTCGAGCATTACTCTGCCGAGGCACTGCCGCTGCTCGACCTGGGCGGCGCGACAGGCGTGCTGATCTCTGGGGCCGCTTACGGACGTACCTCGCCGGTAACGTTTCCAAGCGGAATCTGCCTGCTGGTGCTGACGGCGGAGCGCGCCACGGCGATCGCAGCGCCAGAGGCCGAGGAGCTTTGCCTCTATGTTGTCGAGGGCTCGGCTGAAGTCGATGGGCAGATTGTTGGCGAAGCGATGATGGCAATCCTGGCGCCAGGGCGGCCGTGCGTGGTGAAGCTGAAAGCGGGAACGCGCGTGATTTTCGCGGGCGGCGATGCGCTGGATGGGCCGCGCTTTCTCGACTGGAATTTCGTGGCGTCGTCGAAGGAGCGGCTGGAGAAGGCGTCCGCTGACTGGCGCGCGTCGATCGCAGGGGGATTTGACGGGACGTGGTTCGCGCAGCCTCCGCACGAAACCGCATGGATCCCCCTGCCAGGCGATCCGCAGCCGCCGGGCATGGACCACAATCCGGAAGATGATCACTGATCGGTCGCAGCGGGGCTCAACAAATGAAGACCCGACCGAAAGGCTGCGTCTTCATTTCTTGTGTCCCCCGAATTCTCCAAAACACACGCCCGTTTCTTGAAATCGACTGTATTTAGATATATCTCTTTTTTCGATATATCGAAATGGAGACAACGATGCACGGTATCGGACGTCATGGAGGCCAGCACGGCAGGCATTTCGAGCGGTTTGCTCGCAAGATGCGTGGGCTGGAGGAAGGTCTGGGTCGCGGCCGGGACCGTCACATGGGCGGTGGCAGGCACATGCTGGGGCGGTTTTTTGCCCATGGGGACCTGCGGCTGGTGATCCTCAATATGATCGCCGAGAAGCCGCGTCACGGCTATGAGCTGATCAAGGAAATCGAGGACTCGGTTGCCGGCGCCTACACGCCGAGCCCGGGCGTAATCTACCCTACCCTCACCCTGCTGGAAGAACTCGGCTATGTCGTCGCCGAAGCCGATGGCGCCAAGAAGCTGTACGCGATCACAGACGAAGGCCGCGCCTTCCTGACCGCCAATCAGGCGACGGTCGACGCGCTGCGCGAGCGCATGGCGGAAGCCAGCCACACGCATGGCCGCGGACGCGCCGTCAGCATCATGCGGGCGATGGAAAATCTGAAGATGGCGCTGCGCCTGCGAGCGGCGAGCGGCAACCTCAATGAGGAAACGATCGAAGCCGCGGCTGCGATCATCGATGAAGCCGCGAAAAAAGTGGAGAGGCTGTGATGGTCGCTAGGCAAACCCGTGCCATGGCCGCCATGCAATCGCACGCGCCTTGCGACTTCGCCTGACAAGGCGCGGACCTACATGATTCAGATGTGCAAGCACTTCGGACACACGGTCGAGGCGACGTTCGACGATACGCATGCTCGCATCGCGCTCGGCGAGCGTGTTTGCGAACTGGAAGTCAGCGCTCCGGATTTGTTGCGCATCAGCCTAACAGCGGACAGAGAGGCCAGTCTGCATGCTGTGGAAGAAGTCGTGGATCGACACCTGCGCCCGTTTGCGTTCAAGGAGGAGCTGACCATCCAGTGGGCGGAAAGCGCCTGATCTAGCTGTGGTCGCGAGGCCCTGAATGCGGAGCCGTTTCCAGGACTGCGACCAGCAAGGCGAGCGCCGCCTCTGCAAACAGCCACATGTTGGTGACGCGATCGTCGAGGCCGGTTTCGAGCGTACGGACGATGCTAACCGGGCCGGAGACGGCCATGCAGGTGTGGCCTGACGCGTCGCCATAGGGATTGCCGCCGGGACCAGCAGCGCCCGTTTCAGATAATCCCCACGTGACCCCGCTGCCATGCCGCTCGCGAATGGTGGCGGCGAGAAGTTCGGCATAGGGCTCGGAGCTGGAGCGGATGCCTTTTGCGCGCATGTCGTCGATGGAGATTCCCGCGAGGCCGCGGATCGAGCGCACCGAATAGGTGATGGCGCCGCCTGCGAAGTAGGCTGAAGCGCCGGGCACGGCGAGCAGGCTGGCTGAAATCAATCCGCCTGCGGAGGTTTCCCCGACCGCGATACGCTCGCCGCGTTGCTTGAGCAGCGCGCCAGCGCGTTCGCCCATGGCATAGATGTCTTGCTTCATGGCGTTGGCTCCCGTTGTGCTGAAGGCTTGCCTGCCGGAAACAAGCCGCGCAAGCCGCCCCTTGCCGCTTGAGTTTTGCGGGATAATGTCCCCCGCAATTCAGGGAGTAGCGAATGAGACTTCTAACATTGTCAGCCGTTGGGCTGCTGGCTGCCGCACTGGGCGCGTGCAGCGGTGAAAAAGCGCCCGAACCGGTTGCGGCGGCAAGCCCGACCACCGCTGACATTACGCCGGCCGACCTCGCCTATCGTGTGAAGGAGCTCGCCGACGACAAGTATGAGGGGCGCGGCCCCGGCACGCCTTCGGGCGAAGCAGCGGCGGACTGGATCGCGGCTGAGATGAAACGCATCGGCCTCGCGCCGGGCAATCCGGACGGCACCTACTTCCAGACCGTGAAAATGGTCGCGCAGACCGTTGACCCGACCAGGTCGTCGCTGTCGATCAGCGGCCCAGGCGGCAAGACATTCGACCTGAAGTACGGACCGGAGACCGTCTATGCCACCAAGGACCAGAAGGACACGACGGTGTCGTTCGCCGACAGCGACCTCGTGTTCGTCGGCTATGGCGTGGTCGCACCGGAAGCCAAGTGGAACGACTATGCGGGCGTCGATGTGAAGGGCAAGACGGTCGTGATGTTCGTCAACGACCCCGGCTTCATCACCAACGACGACACGCTCTTCAACGGCAAGGCCATGACGTATTACGGCCGCTGGACCTACAAGTTCGAGGAAGCGGCGCGTCAGGGCGCGGCGGCTGCACTGCTGATCCACGAGGACAAGCCGGCAGCCTATGGCTGGAACGTAGTTGAAGGGTCGTGGAGCGGCGAACAGGCCGACCTGGTGCGGGCGGATGCGGGCGCATCGCGCGCGAAGCTTGAAGGCTGGATCCAGCTCAAGAACGCAACTGAGCTATTCAAGGCGGCCGGGCTCGACATCGACAAGATGCGCGCAGCGGCGAACAAGCCCGGCTTCAAGGCCGTGGCGATGAAAGGCCTCAAGGCGAAAGCGACGATCACACAATCGATCACACCGAAGGACTCGCGCAATGTGGTCGGGACGATCAAGGGCACGGACGCGCCGGACGAGCACCTGCTGCTGATGGCCCATTGGGATCACCTCGGCAAAGGCGTGAGCGACGATCCGAAAGCCGACGTCATCAACAATGGCGCAGTCGACAATGCGACGGGCGTGTCCGCCATTCTCGATATCGCGGAGAAGATGGCAGCCGGGCCGAAGCCGAAACGGTCTGTGACGTTTCTCGCGGTGACGCTGGAAGAGTCGGGCCTGCTGGGGTCGGACTATTTCTCGGAGAATCCGCTGATCCCGCTGAAGAACATTGTGGGCGGGATCAACATCGACGCGCTGCAGCCCTCGGGCCCAGCGAAGGACATCATCGTGATCGGCTTCGGCGCCTCGCAGATGGAGGACATGCTGAACGCTGTGCTGACCGAGAAAGGCCGAACGATCAGCCCGGATGCGCATCCGGAGAACGGCTATTTCTACCGTTCGGACCACATCAGCCTCGCCAAGAAAGGCGTGCCGATGCTCTACATCGACAGCGGCGAAGACCTGGTGGCAGGCGGCAAGGACGCCGGCGAAGCCATCGCCAAGGAATACACCGAGCACGCCTATCACAGCCCGGCTGACGAGTTCTCCGACAAGTGGAATCTCGATGGCATGGCCCAGGACGTGAACGTTGATTACGAAGTGATCAATCGCTTCGCCAACTCGGCGGACTGGCCGAACTGGTATGAGAAGAACGAGTTCAAGGCGATCCGTGACGCGTCACGGGCCGCGAAGTAGATGATCCAGGGCGGGGCTGCGAGGTCCCGCCCTTTTGATGTCTGGAGATGAGCGATGGCGCTGGACCGCACGAAACTTCACAAGGGCTTCACCTCTTACCTCAACAACGCCGAGCAGGCCTCTGGCAAGAAGTATGACGACTTCGCGCTTGCGCTGTCTAAGTCAGGCCTCAAAAGCCATGGCGATTTGCGTGCGCACATCATGGATACGTTCGGCGTGGGCCATGGACATGCCAATGCCGTAGTTCACATCTGGCGGGAGTTTGACGGCGGTGACGCGCTGATCGGCTCTGCGTCAGCGAAGACTGCAAAGCCTGCGAAGAAGGCAGCCAAGGCGCCCGTGAAGAAAGCCGCGAAGGCCGCAAAGAAAGCGCCACCGAAAAAGAAGTGATGCCTGGATCGCCGATCTACAGCTTGCGCATCATGAACACGCTGAACGGGTCGAGCTTGTAATCGGCGAACGGGCCGCAGACTTCAAATCCGGCGCTCTCGTAGAGCTTGATTGCGGGCGTGAATGCATCCGTCGAGCCGGTTTCGAGCCAGAGATTGGTGATGCCAGCACGCTTCGCTTCGGCGACGATGTGCTCGAGCATCGCCCTGCCCGCCCCCGTTCCCAGGAAGGCGTCGGCGACGCGCATCGATTTGATCTCGCCGTTGGTTGCGTCGAGCTGCTTCAGGGCGCCGATGCAGACGATCCTGTCAGCGGACCAGCCCGACCAGAAGGTGACGCCCGGCTGGCGCAGCTTGTCGAGATCGAGCGCGTGAACGCTGCAGGCGGGCGAATTGGCGTGCATGCCGGCCAGATGCATCCGTACCAGCGCCTGTGTTGGCTCGCCGGAGAGATCGTCGATGCGAAAGACCGGCGCGATCGCCATACCTACATCCGCTCCGGCGTATCGATGCCGATGAGGCCGAGGCCGAGTTCGAGCTGCTTCAGCGTCGCTATGGCGAGGGCAAAGCGGGATGCGCGTTTGGCGAGGTCAGTTTCAGCCATGATCTGGGCGACCGCGTAGAAGCTCGAGAAAGCCTGCGCCACCGTGTAGATGTGATCGCACAGGATATGCGGCATGCGCTTGTCATACGTGCCGCGGAGCGCTTCGTTGAAGCCGTCGAGCGCAAGAACGAGCGCCCGCTCGGCGTCCAGTTCCACATTGATCGGGCCCGGCTTCACGCCTGCGGCCTCGGCGCGGCGGGCGAGCGATTTGATGCGGACGGCGGCGTAGAGGAGGTAGGGGCCGGTCTTGCCTTCGAAGGAGACGAAGCGGTCGAGGTCGAAGATGTAGTTGGTCAGGCGGCCGTTGGAGAGATCAGAGAACTTGATCGCAGCAACAGCGACCTTGTGGGCGATGTCCCGCTGCTCGGCTTCCGAGACGTCGCCGCCGAGTTCGGCCTCCTTCATGCGCGCAGTCGCGGTCGCATCCGCCTGTGCGATGAATTCGTGCAGCTTGAGGATGCCGCCGTCGCGGGTCTTGAAGGGCTTGCCATCCGGGCCGTTCACCGTGCCGAAGCCGAGGTGCTCGAGGTCCTTCTCCGGCATCAGGCCAGCACGGTCGCTGGCGCGGAACACCTGTTCGAAGTGCAGCGCCTGCCGCTGGTCGACGACGTACAGGACTAGCTGCGGATCGATGCTCTGCTTGCGGTCGATGATCGTTCCGAGGTCGGACGTATGATAGCCGATCGCGCCATCCCGGTTGACCAGGATGATCGGCGGCATTTCCTTCTTGTCGGTCTCGCGCGCGACGCGGACGATCCACGCGCCGGCGTCGAACTCTGCGATACTACGGGCCTTGAGATCTTCCACGAGGGCCGGAACGAAAGGTTCGGCGTCGCTCTCGCCCTTCCACAAGTTGAAACGCACGCCGAGGCTGGCGCATTCGCGCTCGAGGCCAACACGGGTGACGTCGCAGAAATGGCGCCACAGGGCGCGATAACCAGGGCGGCCAGATTGTAGTTCCTGCGTCGCCTTGCGGTCTTCGTCGCGGCGCGCTTCGTCGGCCTTCGACTTGGCGGAGGCCTGCGGATAGAGACGGCCGAGATCGTCCATCGTGACCGGGCTGATCTCGGGGTATGGGCCGGTGTTGCTGGCGTCGAAGTATGGCAGGCCCGGCTGTTCCAGCTTCACTTCGTTGATCAGCTGACCCATCTGCAGGCCCCAGTCGCCGAGGTGGACGTCGCTGGTGACAGTGTCGCCCATGAAACAAAACAGGCGTTGCAGGCTGTCGCCGATGACGGTCGAGCGTAGGTGGCCGATGTGCATTTCCTTGGCGACGTTCCAGCCGCCGAAGTCGATCACCACGCGGCGCGGTGTTTCCGTCGTGCGCGCGCCGGAGCGCGGATCGGCGGCGATCTGTTCGGCGCGTTGCGAGAGGGCCTCTGCCGAGAGCTTCACGTTGATGAAGCCGGGGCCAGCCACGTCCGTTGTGGCAACGAGCGGCGAAGATTTCAGCGCTTCGACGATGGCGGTGGCGATCTCGCGCGGGTTCTTGCCGAGCTTCTTGGCGGCAGCCATGGCGCCGTTGCACTGGAAGTCGGCGAGGTCCGGGCGGTCCGAGCGACGCATGGCGCCGAGTGCGGGATCGAGGCCGAGCGCGGCGAAGGCAGCGCCCGCGGCTTCCGACAGCTGGTCGGCAAGATCTGTTGATTTGGTCATAGATAGATCCGAGGGCTTCCGGGAGCCCCGCCGGACTACTTCGGCTGAGCGGGCTTCGCAACGTTGATCGTAAAGCGGGTGCCGGACCGGTTGTAGGCAAGCTGTTCCGGCGTCAGGTCGAAGCCCACGAAGACCTCGAAATTAGAGCCAGAAACGGTGTCGTTGGCGCGCGGAATCACGATGCCCGGAATGGTTTCGGTGTGACGGACGACGTCCTTGCCTGCGGGCCAGGCGACGGCAATGTCGAACTTCTGCTTGGCCAGCACGCTCTTGTCCCGGCGCGTGACGGTTATGTACACCGGATAGGTGCGGCTGGACGTCGTCGCCTTCGGGCCCTGGCCGAATGCGAAATCGACTTCGACTTCCATGGTGATAGGATTGTTGCCGACATAGCGGCAATAACCGCGAACCCCTTCAACTGCACCGGTGAACACCACGTTCTCGTGCTTCTCGGCGCCGTTGATCTCGACCAGGCGGCTGGTGTCGTAGAGGGCGGCCGCAACCGGGCACGGGCCGACGTTTGGCTTGTCGTCGAGGCTCTCGGCAACCGACCCGCATGCCGACAGCAGTGTGGCCGACAGCAACATGGCCGAAAGACCCAGACAGGCGGGGGCAAAACGCTTCACTGGCACATCCTGACGCAGGGCCGGCCCGGGATTCGCCGGGCATCGACATTGAGTATCCTTCGCGGTGATAGCCCTGAACCGAGGGTGGGCGCAACGCCGGTAACTGCCCAAGAAATGCCGCTTTTCGGAGGCGACGGCCGGGAACAGTGAATAGGCAATGGCGAGGTGGCCGGAATGCGACTATTCCGTTTTCTCAACTTACCCTGGCCCCTGCAAAGTATGTCGAAACCGCCTCTGCTCATCCTCCTTGCCGCACCCCGAGGCTTCTGCGCCGGCGTCGACCGCGCGATCCAGATCGTGGAACAGGCGCTGTCGAAATGGGGCGCGCCCGTCTATGTGCGGCATGAGATCGTGCACAACGCTCATGTGGTGAAACGCCTTGAAGCGATGGGCGCGATCTTCGTTGAAGAGTTGACCGAGTGTCCGGATGAGCGGCCTGTGGTGTTCTCCGCCCACGGGGTGCCGAAGGAGGTGCCAGCTGAGGCGTCGCGGCGGCAGATGACGTATGTCGACGCGACCTGCCCCCTCGTCTCCAAGGTTCACGCCGAAGCGCAGCGCCATGCGCGCAACGGGCTGCACACACTGTTGATCGGGCACGAGGGCCACCCGGAAGTCGTCGGCACGATGGGGCAGATCGCGCCAGGTTCGATGACACTGATTGAGACCGTCGAGGATGCGGAGACTTTCCTGACCGCCGATCCCCAGCGCCTCGCCTATGTCACGCAGACGACGCTGAGCGTGGACGATACCAAGGACATCGTTGCGGCGCTGCGCCGGCGTTTCCCGCATCTGAACGAGCCGCGCAAGGACGACATCTGCTATGCGACCACAAACCGCCAGGAAGCTGTGAAGGCAATCGCAGAACAGGCGCAACTGGTTCTGGTCATCGGTGCGGCGAACTCGTCCAATTCGGTACGGCTGAAGGAAGTAGCTGAACGTTCGGGCGCGAAAGCCGCCTACCTGATCGCGTCAGCGGATGATATCGACTGGGCGTGGTTTAGCGGTGTGACGACGCTGGGCCTGACTGCGGGCGCATCAGCGCCCGAAACGCTCGTGCAGGGTGTGATCGCCGCCTGCCGCGCCCGGTTCGAGGTTTCAGTGCAGGAAGTCGTCACCGCGCAGGAAGATGTGGTCTTCCGCGTGCCGCGTGTGCTGGAAGGCGCTTAACCTCCATTGAATGCTGGCAAGCAGGCTCTGGCATTACCCGCCACGGCCGCTAGAGTTCGCGCCACGCCACTCATCCACGAAGCGGCGACGGGAGAACGCAATGGACATAGCGCTGGTTTGCGAGGGACTCCAATTTCCAGAAGGGCCGATCGCCATGGCGGACGGCTCTGTCATCCTGACAGAAATTCAGGGCAAGACCCTCACCCGCGTAACGCCTGACGGAAAGCGCGAGACAATCGCCGATCTGGGTGGCGGCCCCAACGGCGCAGCAATCGGGCCGGACGGCGCTGTCTACATCACCAACAATGGCGGCTCCTTCGCGTATCACGAGGTCAACGGCATCAACATTCCGGGCGCCACACCTGCGGGTTACACCGGCGGCTCGATCCAGCGCGTCGATCTCAAGACGGGCGCCGTGACGACGCTGTACACCGAGGTCGGCGGCAAGCGTCTTGAAGGGCCCAACGACCTTGTCTTCGACAAGCATGGCGGCATGTGGTTCACAGAGCATGGCACAACAACACCGACGGGCCGCAACTATGGCGGCCTTTGCTATGCTGCGCCCGACGGGTCGAAGATCACGCGCCTGCGCGAAGGCCTTATCTCGCCGAATGGCGTCGGCCTGTCTCCCGACGAAAAGACCGTCTATGCGGCGGACACTTACCTAGGCCGCCTCTGGGCGTTCGATGTCGCGAGCCCTGGCGGACTGGCCGAACCGCCGCCGTTCCAGCCCGGCCGTGTTGTCTGCAACCTACCGGGATACCAGCTGCTCGACAGCCTCGCGGTCGAAGCTGGCGGCAAGGTGTGCGTCGCGACCATCATCAACGGCGGCGTCACCGCTTTCGATCCTAATGGGTCAACCGAGCATTTCCCGTTCCCGGATCTTCTCTGCACCAACATTGTCTTTGGCGGCGCCGACATGCGCGATGCCTGGGTCACGGCGTCGGGAACGGGCAAGCTCTACAAATGCCGCTGGCCGCGTCCCGGCCTGAAGCTCAACTTCAACGCCTGAAGATCCATCATGAACCGTCGCCAGTTCCTGCTTGCCTCCGTCGCCACGGCCGCCCTTGCCGCCTGCGCCTCCCAACCCGCTGCCGGCGGACCGGCGCGCAAGCCGAATGTGATCGTCATCCTGTGCGACGATCTCGGCTATGGCGACCTCGGCGCCTTCGGCAACGGCATGATCCGGACGCCAAATATCGACCGTATGGCCGCACAGGGCGCAAAGCTCACGACGTTCTATGCGTCTGCTAACGTGTGCACGCCCTCGCGGGCCGGACTGATGACGGGGCGCTATCCAATCCGCACGGGTCTGGCCCGTGATGTGATCCGGCAGACCGACACGAATGGCCTGCCGCTGTCCGAGATCACCATTGCGGAGGCGCTGAAGCCTGACTATGCGACGGCGCTCGTCGGCAAATGGCACCTCGGACACGTCGCGCCATTCTGGCCGCCGACGCAGCATGGCTTCGACCTGTTCTTCGGGCTGCCCTACAGCCACGACATGCAGCCGCTACATCTTTACGATGCCGAACCCGGCGTTGAGATCACGCAGGAAGAGCCGGAGATGGACCGGCTGACCGAGCGATTTTTTGCGCGCGGTTTCAAGTTCATCGACGCCAACAAAGATCGCCCCTTCTTCCTGATGCTGACGTTGACGGCGCCACACGTGACGCTTGACCCGCATCCCGATTTTGCAGGGCACAGCGCTGCCGCCGAGTATGGCGACGTGGTGGAAGAGATCGATGCGAATGTCGGCAAGCTGATGCATCAGCTAAAGACACTGGGCATCGACAACGACACGCTGGTGATCCTCACCTCGGACAATGGTCCATGGTGGGAAGGTTCATCCGGCGGACTGCGCGATCGCAAGGGTGGCGCGGGATGGGAGGGTGGCTATCGCGTGCCGTTCGTCGCACGGCAACCGGGGCGCATTCCGGCGGGCCTTGTGAACGACTCGATCGCGATGAACATCGACCTGCTGCCCACCATCGTGCGCTGGACAGGCGGCACGGTTCCGGACGTCGAGCTGGATGGCGCCGACATCGCCTCGCTGCTGACCATTCCGCGCGCGCCCTCACCCCATGACGAACTGGTGCTGTTCATCAACGAGGATGTCGCCGCGGTGCGAACGCAGCGCTGGAAGTATGTCGTGCGGAGTTTCTATCGCGCGTATGAGGGGGTTCTCGACGCTCCTGGACGCAATGACTGGGCCTTGCTCGTGGACATAGAGAAGGATCCGGCGGAGTCGTACGACGTCTCCTCGCTGCACCCAGACGCACTGGCCGACATGGCGGCGCGCGTGGCGAAGGCCCGGGCGACATTCACGCCGCTGGCGACACCGAAGACCCGTTGAATCACGCACCGCTTGCCTCCGGCGGCCTCTCCCCCTAACCAGCCTGCATGGCCGTCTATACCGACATTGATGACACGACACTGACGACGCTGCTGGAGGCGTATGATCTCGGTCCTCCGCTGGCGTTCAAGGGCATTGCCGAAGGCGTCCAGAACTCGAACTTCCTGCTCGAGACGCCGAAGGGCCGCTATATCCTTACCGTGTTCGAGGAACGCACGCAGAAGGAACATCTGCCCTTCTTCATGGGCATGATGGGACACCTTGCGTCAAAGGGCTTTCCCGCACCGCTTCCCGTGCCGGCGAAGGACGGGAGCCCGCTTCGCATCGTGCACGGCAAACCGGTGGTGATCTGCACGTTTCTGCAGGGGATGAGCCCGCGCCGGCCCGACATTGATCAATGCCGCGCGCTGGGCCAGGGGCTGGGGCGTTTCCATGTGGCGCTGGGCGACTTCCGGATGCGACGTCCGAACGACCTGTCGATCTCGGCCTGGCCGAAGCTATGGGAAGGACGAGGCAGCGAGGCCGACGCCCTGTCACCGGGACTGGCATCGCAGATAGACGGCGACATCGATTTCCTGAAAGCAAACTGGCCGAAGACGCTGCCCGGCGGCGCCATCCATGCCGACCTGTTTCCGGACAATACCTTCTTCCTGGATGGCAAACTCTCGGGCGTGATCGACTTCTATTTCGCTTGCTCGGATTTCCTCGCCTACGATCTTGCTGTCTGCCTCAACGCGTGGGCGTTCGAGCGGCGCGGTGAGTTCAACCTCACCAAGGGCCGCGCCCTGATCGCGAGCTATGAGACCGTGCGCAGGCTGGAGCCGCGCGAGCGCGCGGCGCTGCCGATCCTGTGTCGGGGCGCCGCGATGCGGTTCTTTCTGACGCGCCTTGTCGATCTGGCCGCAACGCCGGAGGATGCGCTGGTGAAGCCGCACAATCCCCTCGACTACGCCGAACGCCTCGGCTTCCACCGGCAGGCAAAATCGCCGGAGGACTATGGGGCTTGAGTGAGGAGGCTGCCATTGAGCGGCGGATTTACTGGCATGCAGATGCTTGCTTCTATCGGTCCCGGCCGCGCCGGTATTTTTGGCTGGTATGTCGTCACGG
Organism: Hyphomonadaceae bacterium; assembly: GCA_947478925.1. Taxonomy (GTDB): domain Bacteria; phylum Pseudomonadota; class Alphaproteobacteria; order Caulobacterales; family Hyphomonadaceae; genus UBA7672. The sequence goes on from CANJXY010000002.1 coordinate 38,326, forward strand.
GCGCTTGCGCAGGCGTCATCGCGGGTCTCGTCTTCTGGCTTGTCCGACACCCGGATCGTGAAGTGCTCAGCGCGCCACTGAGACCATGGTGGCGACGCCGACGGCGGCAGCGATGACTAGCATCACAACCCACATGGGAATGAAGCGCTGTGCCGCTTGTTCGGGCCGCGCTAAGACCGTCTCGCCGCGCAAACGCACGGGGCCCTCCGGTTCATAGTCCGTCATCGTGCGGCGTTCGCCCAGACCAATCGCGTCGAACTCGTCATCGGCTTCTGCGCGGGTGACGCCTATGCGACGGAGGGCCTGATTGATCGGGCCGCTTCCCTTCGCCGTTTGAGGCGCTACGACCTCGTGGGCTTCAACAAAGGCTATTGCGGCCTGTCCTCCCGTTCCACCGAAGTAATCAGTCTCGACATAGGCAAGGCCGCCGCCTTGCGCCGTGGCTTCGGCGAGCGCCTCCGACAGGCCGAGGGGCGAGGCGCCGAGCCCTGAGGGACGGATGGCGCCGGGATACTTCGCCTCGATAGCGACGTAGAGCACTTCATCAACAGGGATTGCCTGCCAGCTGCCACGCAGATCAACGGCGCGGGCAGCGGGCCACTGCATCAGGAAGGCCGTGATCGCCGAGCCTTTGCCGATGATGAGGTGAACGCTGTGTCCCATGACGATACGTTAGCACGAGTCTTGACGCGCCAAGCGAACCCGCAGACGTCAGCGGCATGAGCGATGTGATCGAGATCTGGACTGACGGCGCATGTTCCGGGAACCCGGGGCCGGGCGGCTGGGGCGTGCTGATGCGGGCCGACGGCGTCGAGTCCGAACTACATGGGGGGGAGCCGGGCACCACCAACAACCGCATGGAACTCATGGCGGCAATCGCGGCGCTGGAGTCGCATCCGGCGGGTGCGAAGATCATCCTGCATACGGACTCAACCTATGTGAAAGACGGGTTGACCAAATGGATCATCAACTGGAAGCGCAATGGCTGGAAGAACGCGTCCAAGGAGCCGGTGAAGAACAAGGACCTGTGGGTTCGCCTGGAAGCCGCCGCGGCTTCTCACAAGGTAGACTGGCGCTGGGTGAAAGGTCACTCCGGCCACAAGGAGAATGACCGGGCGGACGCGCTCGCCCGCCTCGGTTGCGATGAGAACAAAGGCCGGCGTTAGCCGCCGAACGACGCGATCCAGCCAGCCACACCCTTCCAGGCGTCGGACCCGCCGATGATCGGCACGGTCAGCTGGAATGCGAGCACGGCGCCTCCCGCGATCAGGTAGACCGGATGCGGTTTGCCGCGCGTGCGCCAATCATTGATGATAGCCGCGACGATCAGGAGGTCAGCGACGATGCCCGGCGGGATCGTCAGGGGTAGCGGCGGCGGCAGGGCGACCCCGCCCGGCGGCGTGGGCGGCGCGAGGGCGACCTGGAACCAGCGGGCAATCGGCGCCTGAAGCAGGCTTATCGTGCCAACGAGAAGCAGGCGCTTGTGCACCTCCGGCTTTCTGACGTTGACGATGGCCAGGACGAACATTGCCGCGAACAGCAGGATGCCGCCGATCTGGACCCAGCTGAACTCAAGAGCTTCATCGCGATGTCCAGCGGCGCTCAACATGGCGACACGCGACACGACGGTTGCGAAGACAGCAAAGACCATGGCGGTGGCCCACGAGACACCCAGCAGGCCCCAGCTGCGGTGAGCAAGCGTGCGGCCGGATGCGATCAACCAGGTCTGGGCTGCGAACAGCAGGGTCCAGCCGAAGAAGATCATGCCGTGAATATGGACGATGGGCGGTGCGGCGAACTGCCCCTGCATCAACGGCATGAAGTAGGTCGGCATGAAGCCAAGAACCGCCACGGCAACGCAGGTTGCTGCCATCCATGCATAGAACCAGCGCGTCGGGACTTTCGCCGCGCGGCCGATTGCAGCTTCCGTCATGACATCTTCTTCCCCGTTCAAAGTGCGTCACTGTCCCACGAATCCGGGCTTGTTAGAAGCGCCAACCTCGAAATGGGAGTCGAGACCGCGGCTTCGTATCTCGCTTTTGTGTTGCGACGCAGGCTGTTATGACTATGTGCCTGGATGCCGGGGCACGCATGAACGTCGAACTTGCTGAAGAACGCATTCTGCTTCTGCCGGACAAGCTGGGCGCGCCGCAGGCGGAGGCTCGTTCCGCGGCCAAGCGGACGGAAGCTTTCGGCGCTTTCGCCCGGCTGGGCGGCTTGCTCCAGAAGCCCAAAGACGAAGATTTCGAAGTCATCTACCGCGAGCTACGGCTGCAGCCCTTCTGGCGGATCAGCGCATCGACCACTTATGTCTATGAGCGCGTGAAGCAGCACAAGGTGAAGGTTGGCGCCGAGGTGCAGTCGGTGACGCTCGGCGCGCAGAACTTCCCGGTCGTTCATCGCGAGGCGACCGTGCCAGTGACGGAGTGTTGCCGCGAATCGAGCCAGAAAGACTGGCTGTTCGACGGCATCACGAAGAAGTACGACAGCACCCTGAAAACCTATGCCGGCATCGAGACGGCGACGGTCACGGCCGAAGAGCTCAATGAACAGGCCAAGGCCGGCGCGGTCGTGGTACCGCCAGAGGCGCGGGCATCGATGCTGACGCGCGAAGTGATTTCGCGCTCCATCCGAAAGATCGAGGCGGACCGGATCATCGAGGAGACGATGCGGGTAGACGCCATCGATCTCGTTTATCGCCCCGTCTACGCCATGCGGTATCGCTGGCAGCAGAAGGAAGCCGTCGTCGAAGTCGATGCCGTGACGGGCGAGACCCGCGTAGGGGGTACAACCTTTGAAGGCTATGTCGGCAAGCTGGTCGACCGCGACTTCCTGCTCGATGCGGGTGTCGAGGCGGCGAACATGTTCATTCCCGGCGTGAACCTCGCCAAGATCATCGTGACCAAAGGCATGCAGAAGCTGGCAAAGTCCTAGGGGCCGGGTCCTAGGCGCTGATCGGTCGGACAGTAAGTATGCCGCCTTCGGATCCGGTCACCACGATGGCATCGCCAATCGTAATGCTCGCGGCATCGGCCAGAGCCGCCAGCCACATGGTATCGCCGACCTTCACCTTGCCACGCCTGTCGACGAAGGCGGTTGCCGCCTCGCCGTGCTGGCCCACCATGTTGGCCAAACGGTCATTGAGATGGGGATGCGAGGTCTGCTTGCGGCGAACCCCTTTGAACAGTGTTCGCCCACAGATAACGAAGATGATCGCCGCCACGCCAAAGAACACCATCTGCCCTTGCCAACCGCCGACAGGCAACGGCACGAGCAAGGCAAACAGAGCGGTAAGGAATGCGCCGACGGAGACCCACAGCAGATCGAATGTTCCCACAGCGACCTCGATCGCGAGCAGGATGATGCCCAAGCCGAGCCAGTGCCAGACAGTGAGTCCATCCAGGAAACCTACGATCGCCTCCATCGCTATCCTCGCGTGACGAACGGGCTACCGCCGGTGGGCGGCGTAATGCCTGCGTTGTTTGCCCGCACATTATCGGTCAGCGCTTTCACGCCTTCGATCGCGCCAACAAGACCAGCAAAGTCGGCGGGAACAATGACCGTGCGTTGCTGCGGCGAACTCGCGAGCTTGGCGAAGGCTTCGACGTATTTCAGGCCAAGGAAGTAATTGATCGCGTTGACGTCGCCCTTGGCGATGGCTTGCGAGACGACCTCGGTGGCCTTGGCTTCCGCTTCGGCAGCACGCTCACGCGCCTCGGCATCGCGGAAAGCGGCCTCGCGACGACCCTCTGCTTCTAGGATCTGCGACTGCTTCAGACCTTCGGCCTTGAGAATGGCGGACGCGCGATCGCCTTCGGCTTCGAGAATCTGCGCGCGCTTCAGACGTTCCGCCTTCATCTGCCGCGCCATCGCTTCGGTGATGTCGGCCGGCGGCGTCAGGTCCTTGATCTCGATCCGCGTGACCTTCACACCCCACGGATGCGTCGCTGCATCGATCACCTTCAGCAGACGCGCATTGATGTCGTCACGGTTTGACAGAACCTGGTCGAGGTCCATCGAGCCGACGACGGTACGGATGTTGGTCATCGACAGGTTGGTAATCGCGCGGATGAGGTCGTTCACCTCGTAAGCCGCCGGCACCGCGTCAACGATCTGGGTAAAGACAACGGCGTCACAGGAAACTTGCGCATTGTCCTTGGTGATGACTTCCTGCTGCGGGATGTCGAGCACGGTCTCCATCATGTTCAGCTTATGGCCGATGCGGTCCACGAACGGCATGATGAAGGCGAGGCCAGGCGACAGCGTGCGCGTGTACCGCCCGAACTGTTCGACCGTGAACATATAGCCTTGTGGCACCACTTTTACGGCGCTGAAGATCAGCAGCACGCCAAGGATGACAAGTCCGACCGGGATGATCGCCCACACGTTCTGGTTGAAGTCGAAATCCATCCCACCCACTCCTCTGGCGTCACGCCAGGCAATAATGGGGAAAGATGGGGGACAATACCACCGGAATCAATGCGGGGCCCAAAAGGCCCCGCACCGGATTATTGCAGTTGCGTGAAAGGACTACAGCTGGCCGAGCATGTAGTCGGCTGCGCTAACCTTGAACTCGCCCGGGGCCTCTACGTTCAACTGCTTCACTACGCCATCCTCGACAACCATCGAGTAACGCTGCGAGCGCGAACCCATGCCGAAACCCGAGCCGTCCATCACCAGGCCAACAGCCTTGGCGAAGGCGCCATTGCCGTCCGCCAGCATGATCACGTCGTCGCCGACCTGCTGGTCCTTGCCCCAGGCGTTCATGACGAACACGTCGTTTACCGACACGCACGCAATTGCGTTGACGCCCTTGGCGCGCATCTCCGCTGCGGCTTCCTTGTAACCCGGCAGGTGGCGCGCCGAGCAGGTCGGCGTGAAGGCTCCCGGCACAGCGAACAGAGCGAGCTTCTTGCCTGACGTGAGATCAGCCACCGTCATGTCGGCCGGCTTGCCTTCCTTCATCACCTTGAAGGTTGCTTCCGGCAGCTTGTCGCCCACCTTGATTGTCATGCGGCAGTCTCCTCCGAAGGGAATGGAACAGGAGGGGATGTAGTGGATTTCAGGGCCGAAGGCGAATCCGTTCATGTCCGAACCGATACCCGCTTGCCTTGCGACCTCCGAAAGCCCAGCATAACGGCTTGGCCCGATCAGGAGAGATCACACTGCTGGAAGGCTCCCTCGCCGGAAAACTTCTGATCGCGGCGCCCGCGATCGAAGACGCGCGGTTCAGCCGTGCGGTCATCCTGATCTGCACCCACAACAACGATCACGCGATGGGCATCGTCCTCAACAAGGCGAGTGACGATGAGAACCTGCCCGACCTGCTCGACCAACTCGGTGTCGACGGTCACGAGGCGCCAGAGGATGCCCACATCCTGATCGGCGGCCCGGTCAGCCGCGAGCGCGGGTTCGTGCTTCACTCGGAAGACTATGACAGTGACGGCGCGACGCTGAGCATTTGTGAGGGGGTCTGCCTGACGGCAACCCGCGACGTGCTGCACGCAATGACATCGGATTCGCCGCCGGAGCGGTTCGTGCTGGCGCTGGGCTATTCAGGCTGGGGCGCGGGACAGCTGGAGCAGGAATTGATGGACAATGTCTGGCTGGTCGGCGAGCCGGACGTGGCGCTGGTCTACGACCCGTCGCTGGACACCAAATGGAGCCGCGCTCTCGCCCGGATCGGTGTCTCGCCGGACCGCCTCCAGATTTCGGGCGGAAAAGCCTGATTTCACCTTCGCTGCACGACACCACGCGTCCAGAGCTTGAGTTGGCAGGCGAGGCCGTCTAGGGCAGGCTCTTGAAAAGTCCGAGGACCCATTCGTGAGCGTCGACAAGAAAACCGTCAGCAAAGTCGCGCGCCTGGCGCGTATTGCCGTTCCCGAGGACCGGCTGGAGCCCATGGCAACGGAGTTGAACACCATCCTCGCCTGGATCGAGCAGCTCAATGAGGTCGATGTCGAAGGCGTCGAGCCGATGACGACGCCGGTGGCCATGGAGTTGCCCATGCGCGATGACGTGGTGACGGACGGCAACATCCGCGACCAGGTCCTGTCCAACGCGCCCCGCACCGAAGACGGGTTTTTCGTGGTGCCGAAGGTGGTGGAATAGATGTCTACGGCGGCGCCCAACACAGCTGACGATCCGCGCTGGCTGGAATTCAACCGCGCCGGCTTCGAATGCTCGTGCGGCCAACGCCATGTCGGCTTGTTTCCGATCAACATGCTCGTTCCGGTCGGCTGGACCGGCGGACGCGACTATGCGCCGGATGATGCGCTGGACCTGACAGGCAATTTTCTGTCCGAAAATTTCTGCGTCTGGCAGGGCCAGTACTACGCGATGCGCATGCGCCTGCCGCTCCAGATCCAGGGCGCAGCGCCGGCTGCCTTCATGTATACAGTCTGGGCAGGCGTCTCGCGGGCGGACATGGAAACCTACGTCGCCGCGCGCAAGGACGGGGCGCTGTGCAACACCACGCAGTTCTCGGCGCGTCTGGTGAACCGCATTGCCGGATATCCGGAGACGTCCAACCTGTTGGGCATCGCATTCCAGCAGGAAGATGGCGGACCACCGCTTCTCCTGCTCGCTGGTCCGCAACCGGGGGCGAATCCGGGCCATCCGCTGATTGGTGAAGAGCGCAACGGCATCGGTCTCGACCGCGCACTGGAGCTATTCGCGGCCTATGGTCACGATATGCAGACCAATCCCTCTACGAGATCGCACTGAATGCTTGCGGAGCGCGCACCTCTCACGTCGGACGTGACAGTCGCCGAGGAAGACCCTCTTTCCGCAGACGCCATCGCTTTGTCCGACGCCATGTCAGAGATCGTGAATCGCATCTATCCTGAGGATGCCAAGAACGGGATCATTCCAACTACGAGCGAAGAACTGGCGCGCCATGGGGTGCTCGTCATTGCGCGTGTGAATAGCAAGGCGGCGGCGTGCGGCGCACTGATGGCGCATGCGCCGGTCGATGGCCTCGGTGCGCTCGAAGTGAAACGCATGCTGGTTCTGCCGGCGTATCGTGGGCGCGGGCTTTCACGGCTGGTGCTGAACAGTCTCGAACGGATTGCGCGTCAGCGCCACACGCAGAAACTTGTCCTCATGTGCGGACCGCGACAACCCGAAGCGTTGCGACTCTACGAGACCAACGGCTTCGACCGTCGCAACGCCTACGGCAAACACACAGAACACCCACTAAGCATTTTCTTCGAGAAGACCCTCTAGATGACCAACCTCACCCAGCTTTCCCTCTCCGACGCGGTCGATGGACTGAAGGCGAAGAAATTCTCGTCGCAGGAAATCACGCAGGCGTTCCTGAGCAGCATCAATGCATCGAACGCGACGCTGAACGCCTATGTCGTCGTGACGCCGGACAAAGCGCTCGACATGGCGAAGGCGTCCGATGCCAAGCTGGCAAAAGGTCAGGGTGGCAAACTCGAAGGCGCCCCGCTTGGCATCAAGGACCTGTTCTGCACTAAAGGCGTTCGGACTACAGCATGCTCCAACATCCTCGGCGAGTTCACGCCGACCTATGAAAGCACCGTGACGCAGAACCTTTGGGATCAGGGCTCTGTGATGCTGGGCAAGCTCAACATGGATGAGTTCGCGATGGGCTCGTCGAACGAGACGTCGCGCTTCGGCCCGCCGACCAATCCGTGGCGCCGCGAGAGATCGGATGTGAAGCTGACCGCGGGTGGTTCGTCGGGTGGTTCGGCGACGGCTGTTGCGGCTGATCTCTGCCTCGCCGCGACGGCGTCGGACACGGGCGGCTCGATCCGCCAGCCGGCGGCGTTCACCGGTATTGTCGGTATCAAGCCAACCTACGGCCGCGCCAGCCGCTATGGCATGGTGGCGTTCGCCTCGTCGCTCGATCAGGCGGGACCGCTGGCGAAGACGGTGAAAGACGCCGCCCTTATGCTCGAAGTCATGTGCTCGGGCGACATGAAGGACTCGACCAGCCTGCACCTGCCCGTGCCGCAATGGACGAAATCGGTCGGCGCATCGGTCAAGGGCATGAAGATCGGGGTACCAAAGGAGTATCGCGTCGATGGCATGCCGGAGGAAATCGAGAAGCTCTGGCAACAGGGCATCGCGTGGATGAAGGCGGCCGGCGCAGAGATCGTCGACGTCTCGCTGCCGCATACGAAGTATGCGCTGCCTGCCTACTACATCGTCGCGCCTGCTGAAGCTTCGTCTAACCTCGCCCGCTATGACGGAATTCGCTATGGCGCGCGTCAGTCGGGCGACGGCTCGCTCACATCGACCTACGAAACGACACGCGCGAAGGGCTTTGGAGCAGAGGTTCAGCGCCGCCTGCTGATCGGCACCTACGTGCTGAGCGCCGGGTATTACGACGCATACTACCTTCGCGCGCAGAAAGTGCGGACGCGGATCCTGCAGGACTTCGAGGAAGCGTTCAAACACTGTGACGCGCTGCTGACGCCCGCAACGCCGAGCGCAGCGTTCGGCTATGGCGAAAAGGGCGATGATCCGGTCGCGATGTACCTCAACGACATTTTCACCGTCACCGCCAACCTGGCTGGCCTGCCCGCGCTTGCCCTTCCGGCTGGGCTGGACGGACAGGGCCTGCCGCTCGGCTTGCAAGTGATCGGCAAAGCGCTGGACGAAGCATCCTGCTTCAAGGTCGCCGCCGCCATAGAAGACGCCGCCGGATTCAAGGCCAGACCGGACAAATGGTGGTAGACACCCCGCCTCCACGCAGGCCTGCCGCGATGGCGCTGACCGGCGCTATTCCGGCGCTTGCGTTGTCGGCTGGACTTCTGTCGCTGGAGCCAACCAGCGCGCTCCGCCAGGAATACTGGCCGTGGTTGCCGCTGGTCGTGCTGGCAATCGGGATGGGATCGAGCGCGGTGTTCTGGCTGATTCTGGCGCCGCGTCGGGGCAGGCATGATCGCGATTCCTGACGAAGCTCCGGGAGTCTCGGTGCTTTGAGGCCAGCTAATCAAACCGTCGCGTTGACCTGACCGTTCCTGCGCTGTTTCTGCGTAACATGATCCGCTTTGACGACTCCATCCATCTGACCGCAGCAGGCGACACCACCTGGACCGGGGAGGTCGACCCGAATTATCGTGGGTTCGGCAGCCAGTTCGGCGGGTGGACCGGCGCCGCCCTGCTCAAGGGTGCGATGGTCGAACCCGAGGCAAACGGCGATCCGCTGTCGTTAAGCGTGCTATTCACCGACGCGATCGGCGAGGGTCCGTTCCAGATTTCGACCCGCCTGCTCCGCTCCGGTGCGCGGTTGCAATTCTGGCGATCAGAGTTGAGCCAGAACGGAAAGGTCTGTGCACATGCGCAGGCGACATTCGGCGTCCGGCGGGAGACGACGCGGTTCACCGATGCAGTGATGCCAAATCCGCTCCCTCCAGAAACACCCGGACTTGGCGAGTTCGTGCCGCCGTCGGGCTTTGGTGCGATGTTTCAGTCACGTTGGACAACGCCGGGTCCGCTCGATCCGGATCTTGATCCAACCAAGCCGGCGAGTTCATTGGTGTGGATGCGGGACCGGCCAGGGCGACCGCTCGACATACTGATGCTTGCCGCACTGGCGGACCTCGCACCGCCGCGCGTGATGTGGAAACGGAAGCGCCCGACGATGTCGTCGACGGTTTCGATGACGACGCACTTTCATGCAACGCCCGCAGAGATCGCGGCCGTCGGCAACCGCTTCATCCTGAGCGAGGTTCACTGCCGGCGTTGCGAGGGCGGATACTTCGATCACGAGTTGAAGCTGTGGTCGCCCGATGGCGCGCTGCTCGCGACCAGCGAACAGGTGGCAGCGTTCAGGGATTAACGCGGCCTACTTGCCCAGCAGGCCTTCGAATGGGCGCTTGCCGTCTGGCGGCGTATAGCCGTTGAAGTTGACGGCGCTGGCCTGACGGATGGCTTCATCTTCTGAGAGGCCCTTATACTTCACGAGGTAGGCCGCCCACATCTGGCTCGCGCGCCAGCCGACAGTGCAGTGAAGCAGGACGTCGCCTTTCGAGGCCGCGATCGCATCGGCAACCTTGGTGACAGCGGCCGGCGTATAGGGCGTGTCGGGACCACCGAGCGGCACGTGGACATAGGTGAGCCCGAGCTCTTTCGCGAGGGCAGCCTCGTCGAACGGGACGGCCTTGCGGTTATCCATCTCCTGCTGCGTGCGCAGGGAGATGACGGTGGTGACCCCCTTGGCGGCAAGGTCGCGCAGCGCCTGCTCGCTGGGCTGGCCGGCGATGTAAGCGGGGCCGGCGTCAGCGATCACGGCCTGGAACCCGGGGGTGGTCAGCTTCTCCGGAAACTTGACGGCGTCCTGCGCAAACGCGGGCGCGGCGAATGCAAGGGCGGCGGCGAGAAGAACGAAGCGCATGGGCGTCTCCTGACGGTGTTGCGCGGACTAGGGATCAGGCCGACCGGGTTGGCAAGATGGGCTGTGCACACGGGTGCGCGAGCGAAACGCATGACAGTCGCAGGGATTTTCGCTACGCCAGCATCATGCTGGTTGCAACGCTACAGGACCTTCCCCCGCGCGGCGCGTTGCTCGGGCTCGACCCAGGGGCGAAGACGATTGGCGTGGCGGCCTGCGACCCCAGCCGAATCATTGCGAGCCCGCTCGAGGTGATCCAGCGGGGCAAGAAGCTGGCTCCGTCACTCGACCGGCTGTTCGCGCTTTACGATGCGCGGCAATGCGTCGGGCTCGTGATGGGGCTGCCCGTCAATATGGATGGTTCAGATGGGCCGCGTGTGCAGTCGGCGAGGTCGCTGGCGCATAACATTATCGGGCGGCGCGATGTGCCGGTGGCGTTCTGGGACGAGCGGCTATCGACGGCCGGGGCTGAGCGAGCGCTGCTGGACGCGGATGTCAATCGTGCAAAGCGGGACGAAGTGATCGATATGATAGCCGCGGGGTGGATCCTGCAGGGGGCAATTGACCGTCTGGCCTACCGCTGAAGTCGCCATGCGATGGTGAGCGCGCCAACCACGGCGCCGCAACGAAGCATGCAGCTCCTTCTCCAGGGGAACACCGCACGACTCCTGCGCGTTGCTCCGCCAGAGGTGACACCACATGGCTGTAATTCGTAATGAAGCGCGCCCGGCAGAACTGACCGAAAAACGAATCGTCGAAGTGACGCAGGACGGAAAGATCGTCAGTTCCGAACCCTTGGGCGCCTTTGTTCAAACAGCGGCGCCCCAGCCCACAGTTCAGGTGACACGCGAAAAACGAGGATCGGGAGCGATGATGCTGCTGTCTCTCGTGCTCGTACTGGCGATCGCTGGACTTGGCTTCTACATTTATCAGACACGGGACGACACAGCAGCCAAACAGGCGGCGGAGTCGCAGCTGCAGCAACAGCGCTCTGTTGCAGAGCAGAAACTGCAGCAACTGGGACAAGCTGCCGACAATCTGAGCGATCAGGTGCGCGATACGCAGAAGGATCTCGGCATTCCAGCGTCACCCTCCCCGACGTCTGTCAAACCTACCCCAGCGACGACGGCGCCTGTCCAACCTGCGGCGCCGACGCAACCGCAAACCTCGCCACGGTAGACTTAACCACTGCTCTACGAACGCCCTGCCGAAAGGCGGGGCGTTTCGGCATTTGGGGAACGGCGAAGCCGAAGCGCGCTTGCCCTTCGGCGACTCCCTCGCTATGACCCCCAAAATCGCGAGACAGCAGCATGGCGGACTACGCCTTTCCCCATCGACACCTCCTGGGTATCGAGGGCCTGAACCGGCTCGACATCGAGACATTGCTGGAATTGGGCGACAGGTATGTCGAGCTCAACCGGAGCCGCGTGAAGCACGCGGATGTTCTGGCAGGGCGGACGCTGGTCAACCTGTTCTTCGAGAACTCCACTCGGACGCAGGGATCGTTCGAAATCGCTGGGCGCAGGCTCGGCGCGGACGTCGTGACGATGCCGATCGCAACTTCGTCCGTGAAGAAGGGCGAGACGCTGATCGACACGGCAATGACGCTGAATGCCATGCGACCAGACCTGCTGGTGATCCGACATGGATCCTCGGGCGCGGTGAAGCTGCTCTCGCGCAAAGTGGATGGCGCGGTGATCAATGCAGGCGATGGAACACACGAGCACCCGACGCAGGCCTTACTCGATGCGCTGACCATCCGCCGCCGCGTAGGCGACATTGGTGGGATGCGGATCGCGATCTGCGGCGACATTCTCCATAGCCGTGTCGCGCGCTCGAACGTAGCGTGTCTGAACGTGCTTGGCGCAGAGGTTCGCCTGATTGCGCCGCGTACGTTGACGCCTCCGGGCGCCGCCGACTGGGGGGCAGAAGTGTTCACCGACATGCGCAAGGGCCTCGCTGGCTGCGACGTGGTGATGATGCTTCGCCTGCAGCAGGAGCGGATGGATGGCGCGTACCTGCCCTCCGCCCGCGAGTTCTTCCATTTCTGGGGGCTCGACGAAGAGAAGTTGAGCAATGCCAAGCCGAATGCGTACGTGATGCATCCGGGGCCGATGAACCGTGGCGTCGAGATCGAGAGCGGCATCGCCGATCACAAGACGCGATCGCTGATCACCGAACAGGTGGAGATGGGCGTCGCCGTGCGGATGGCGGTGCTGGAAACGCTGGTGAAGAACGCGCCGGAATTCGGGGCTCAAATCGCGAACAAGGCCGGAGCGAAGACATGACCGGTCGCACAGTCATCTATAACGCACGCGTCATCGATCCAGCCTCGGGTCTGGACAACAAAGGCGGCGTGGTGATCGAGTCCGGCGTGATTGCCGACGTGGGCGCCGGCGTCACCAAGGCGACGGCGGGCGACCTGAAGATCGACGCCAAAGGCAGGGTTCTGGCGCCTGGTCTCATTGATCTGCGCGTCAAGACAGGCGAGCCCGGGGCTGAGAACAAGGAGACCCTGGCGACGGCGGGAGATGCGGCGGCGGCGGGCGGCGTCACAACATTCGTGGTGATGCCCGACACCGATCCGGTGATCGACTCGGTGGCGTTGGTCGACTTCATCCAGCAGCGCGGCGAGAGCGTCGCCAAAGTGAAAGTGCTTCCTTCGGGCGGGCTGACGGTCAGCCTCAATGGCCTGAAGATGTCGGAGATCGGCCTCATCCAGGAAGCCGGCGCGGTGTTTTTCTCCAACGGTGACAGACCCGTGGAGGATGCAGGCGTGCTGCGTCGGGCAATGACCTATGCGGCGAGCTTCGATGCCCTGGTTGCGTCGCGGCCGGATACGCCGGCGCTGTCGAACAACACGGTGATGAATGCCGGCGCGTTCGCCGCACGTCTTGGATTGAGGGGCACGCCGCCGGAAGCGGAGTGGATTGCACTCGAACGCGACCTGATGCTCGCCGAGACGACGGGCGTCCGCCTGCTGGTCGACTGCATTTCGACTGGCCGTTCGCTTGGCGCGATTGAACGTGCGCGCAGAGAGGGCGTGAAGGTGTCTTGCTCGGTGGCGGCATACTCGCTGTTCTTCAACGAGCTCGATGTCGGGGACTATCTCACCTACTGCAAGGTTCAGCCCCCCTTCCGGAAGGAAGACGACAGACAGGCGCTGATCGATGGCCTCAAGCGCGGAGCGATCGATGCCGTTGTGTCAGCGCACGATCCGCAGCCGACTGAGGATAAGCGACTGCCGATCGCCGATGCGGCCTTCGGCGCGGTGGGGCTCGAGACGCTGTTGCCGGCGCTGCTGAGCCTCGCCATCCGCGAAGAGATCCCGCTGACGACTGCGCTGAAGCCCGTGACGTCTGGCCCGGCCGACCTGCTCGGGCTGCCGCAAGGACGCCTCGCAAAGGGCGCGCCGGCCGACCTGGTGTTGTTCGATGCCGCGGCGCCATGGGCGTGCGATCGCGATGATCTGTCTTCGCGCTCCAAGAACTCGCCGTTCGACGGACGGAAGCTCGAGGGCCGAGTCTTGCGAACGTGGGTGAATGGCGCAACCGTGTTCGAACGGGGCTAGGGACTTAAAGCATGACGCTACCACAGACGGTTGAGCTTGCGCTCTCCATCGGGTTTGCCGTGATCGGCTACCTGCTAGGCTCCATTCCGTTCGGCCTGGTGCTGACAAAAATGGCAGGCCTTGGGGACATCCGCTCCATCGGCTCGGGCAATATCGGCGCGACGAACGTGCTGCGCACCGGGCGCAAGGATCTCGCACTGGCGACATTGCTCCTTGACGCGGGCAAGGCGGGAGCGGCCTTCTTCATCGGCTGGGGCGTGGCGCAGCATCTCATCCAGAATTACATACCCTTAGGTCTCCGGGTCGACCTGTGGAGCACGCCCTACACCGTTGGGTTGTGCGCAGGGGCGGCCGCCTTCATTGGTCACTGCTATCCGGTGTGGTTGAAGTTCAAGGGCGGCAAGGGCGTGGCGACCTATGTCGGCCTCCTGTTTGCCGCGATGTGGCAGGTCGGGCTGGCGTTTGGCGCGATCTGGCTGCTGACGGCTGCGCTCTTCCGTATGTCGTCATGTGCCGCACTGGTGGCGACGCTGGTTACGCCGTTGATTGCTTACTTCATCGTGCCGTACAGCAACGCATGGATCGTAACGGCTGCTTTGGCCGTGCTGATCTATTGGCGCCATCGCGCCAACATACAGCGCATCCTCGTCGGGACCGAACCCAAGATCGGATCCAAAAAGAAGGATGCCGCGCCGCCTGATGCCGAAAACGGCGCCGCATGAAGCGGCGCGCGCTTGCAGGGGGAGAGCGAGCAAACTGGTTGAGGCTGTCGCCAACGCGGGACCTTCCCAGCGCAACCGCATAATCTCTGACTTGTCGCTAGCGACCATCATTGTGGAGACGGCGGAGGCGCCGGGCGAGCTGTCGCGCGCTCGGCGCGAGGCGCTTTAGCCCAAGCCGATGCGGATCGACGAGATCGTCGGCGCGATGGATCCGCAGCACCGACGGGTGCTCGCAGCGCAGGCCGAACTGGAACTGGCCGGGGAAGCGGTAACGCATGTGGAGAGCACGACGTCGTGGGCGGTTTGACCGCCAGAGCTGGATTTCCAGCTGCTTCGACGCCCCGTCTTCACATCCTGCAAATTATCTCCCCCTACGGGGGAGGCGCGGGCGTCACCTTTCCGCGAATTGACATTCCAGGTCGCCGCCCCCAACTTCCGGCCGCAACCTCCCCACAAGTCACCTGAATCTATGAGGAAAAATGCAGGTCGTCGTCGTAGAGTCGCCTGGTAAGGTCAAGTCCATCAACAAGTATCTGGGCCCCGGGTACAAGGTGATGGCGTCGTACGGCCACATCCGGGACCTGCCCTCGAAGGACGGTTCGGTGAGGCCGGACGAAGACTTTGCGATGCTCTGGGACATCGACGGGAAGTCCGCCAAACACGTCAAGGAAATCGCCGACGCGGTGAAGGAGGCCGACGGCCTTATTCTCGCAACCGACCCTGATCGCGAGGGCGAGGCGATCTCGTGGCACGTGCTCGAGGCGCTGACCCAACGCAAGGTGCTGAAGGGTAAGACCGTTCAGCGTGTCACGTTCAATGCCATCACCAAGAAGGCGGTGACCGAGGCGATCGAGAACCCGCGCCAGATCGACCAGCAGCTTGTGGATGCCTATCTCGCCCGCCGCGCGCTCGACTATCTCGTGGGCTTTTCCCTCTCGCCCGTGTTGTGGCGCAAGCTGCCTGGCACGCGCTCGGCCGGCCGCGTCCAGTCCGTGGCGCTGCGCATCATCGTGGACCGCGAGATCGAGATCGAACGGTTCATCAGTCAGGAATACTGGGACGTTGCCGCAAAACTCGCAGTGAACGGCTCCGAGTTCGAAGCGCGCCTGACCGAGCTCGACGGACAGAAACTGACGAAATTCTCGTTGCCGAATGCAGAGACCGCCGCCCGCGCGCTCGCGGCCGTGAAGACCGGCAGCTACAAGGTCGCCTCGGTCGAAGCCAAGCCGCACCGCCGCAATCCGCCGCCGCCCTTCACCACGTCGACGATCCAGCAGGAAGCTGCACGCAAGCTCGGCTTCTCGGCCAGCCGCACGATGCAGGTGGCGCAGCGCCTCTATGAAGGCATCTCGATCGACGGTGAGACGGTCGGCCTGATCACCTACATGCGTACCGACGGCGTCCAGATGGCGGAAGAAGCCTATGCCGCGGCGCGCAGCGCCATTGGCCGCAACTATGGCAAGGAATACCTGCCCGACGGCCCGCGCCGCTACACGTCCAAAGCCAAGAACGCGCAGGAAGCCCACGAAGCCGTGCGTCCCACCGATTTCAACCGTCGCCCAGGCGACGTGTCGATGGAGCCGGACATGGCGCGGCTTTACGAACTCGTGTGGAAGCGCGCCGTCGCATCACAGATGGAAGCCGCTCTCATCGAGCGCACGACTGTCGAAATGCCGTCCAACGATGGCCGCGCCGTGCTTCGCGCCACGGGTCAGGTGATCAAGTTCGACGGCTTCCTGAAGCTGTATCAGGAAGGCAAGGACGAGAGCGACGACGAGGATGGCGGCCGCCTGCCGCCGATCAGCCAGGGCGACACGCCGAAACTGGTCGAAGCCACCCACACGCAACACTTCACCGAACCGCCGCCGCGCTATTCGGAGGCCTCGCTGGTGAAGCGCCTGGAGGAGCTCGGCATCGGCCGCCCTTCAACTTACGCCTCTACGCTGTCAACGCTGATCGACCGCGATTACGTGAAGCTCGAACAGAAGCGCTTCATTCCCGAGGACAAGGGCCGCCTGGTCACTATCTTCCTCGAGAAGTTCTTCGCGCGCTATGTCGAATACGATTTCACGGCGGCGCTTGAAGAGAAGCTCGACCTCGTTTCGGACGGCAAAGTAGCGTGGAAGGATTTCCTCCGCGATTTCTGGACAGACTTCTCGGCCGCAATCGGCGCTACCGCAGAGCTGCGCGTCACCAACGTGATCGATGCGATCAACGATGTGCTGGGGCCTTATCTCTTCCCGCCGCGCAACGATGCGGAAGGCAACGCCGTCGATCCGCGCGTGTGCCCGACATGCGGCACAGGCCAGCTGTCGCTGAAGCTCGGCAAGTTCGGCGCGTTCGTCGGCTGCTCCAACTATCCCGAGTGCCGCTTCACCCGCCCCTTCGGCGGGGACAAGCAGGGCAACGGCGACATCCCGCCGGACGGCAAGGTGCTCGGCGCCAACCCGGACGGCATTCCCGTCCTGCTGAAGAACGGCCGTTTCGGCGCCTACGTGCAGCTCGGCCCGGACCCGATCGAGAAGGGCGAGAAGCCGCGGCGTTCGTCCATTCCCAACGGATGGTCGGTGCCAGATCTCGACCTTGAACAGGGCCTCAAGCTGCTGTCGCTACCGCGCGAAGTGGGCAAGCACCCCGAAGACGGCGAGCCAATCATCGCCAATCTCGGGCGCTATGGCCCCTACGTGCAGCACATCAAGACCTACGCGAACGTGCCGGATGTGAACGAACTTTTCGAGATCGGGCTCAACCGCGCAGTCACCCTCATTGCCGAGAAACGCGCCGGAAAAGGTGCTGGCCGTGGACGCGGCCAAGCCGCCCCGCCGCTACGGGAAATGGGAAATCATACGGATGGAGAGCCGATACGCCTTCTTTCCGGCAGATTCGGTCCCTATCTGAAGCATGGGATGATCAACGCGAACATCCCGCGCGGCGCAGACCCGGCAACGATTACGCTTGAACAGGCGATCGAGCTGGTCGACACCCGCGCAGCCGCCGCACCTTCCACAAAATCGAAGGGCAGGAAGCCCGCAAAGAAGGCCGCGGCCAAGGCGCCAGCCCCCAAAAAGGCAACTGGGAAGGCTGTCGCCAAATCCACTGGAGAAACGAAATCAACGACCACGAAGAAAGCCTCCGCCAAGAAGGCGCCGGCAAAATCAAAACCCGCCAAGAAGGCGACAAAAGAGAAGGCATGAGCCGACCACCCCGCCCCCCTCGCGCTCCCGCGACAGGGGGCCCGCCTACCCGCGAGATGGTCCTCGGCTATCTCGAGAAGAATCCGCACCACGGTGCTAAGCGTGATATTGCGCGCGGTCTTGATGTTGCGGTTGAGCACAAGCCCGAGCTGCGCCGTATACTGAACGAACTTGAAGCAGATGGCGCGCTGGTGCGCACGGCCAAGCGGGAATTCTCGCCAGCCGAACAGCCGCCCCCCACGGGCATCGTGCGCTTCGAGCGTATCGACCGCGATGGCGAACTGATTGGCCGCACCATGGGCAAAGACGGTCCTTTCGGACCGGACATCATGTTCACCGGTCCCTCAGGCGCAAACCACCGCAAGGGCGGCATTCCGCTGGCGCTCGGCGTCGGCGAGCGCGCCCTCTGCAAGATCGAAAAGGGCCGGGACGGCATCTGGCGCGCACGCGCGATCCGGAAGGTCGACGCGACGCCTGAAACCTCGTTGATCGGCGTCTATCGTGCGAACCGCCATGGCGGCACGGTCGAGCCGACCTCGCGCAAGGAAAAGAGCGAGTTCATCGTCGAGCGGTCGGATGCAAAAAATGCCGCCGATGGCGATCTCGTACGCATCCAGGCGCGGCCTGCCCGCGGCTACGGCCCGCGCCGTGCGAGCGTCATCGAGATCCTCGGCCGGCTAGATGATCCCCGCGCGGCATCCATAATCGCGATGCACACACATGGCGTGCCAGATGAATTCCCTGAGGCTGTCGTAAACGAAGCCAACAAGGCCAAGCCGGCTCAGTCGCCGCGTGAAGACCTCACCAGCATTCCGCTAATCACCATCGACCCCGAAGACGCACGCGATCACGATGATGCCGTCTATGCCGAATCTGATGGTCATGGCGGTTGGCGCGTGATCGTCGCCATCGCCGACGTGTCGGCCTATGTCCGTGTAGGCACAGCGCTCGATCGTGAAGCCTACAAGCGCGGTAACTCGACTTACTTCCCGGATCGCGTGTCGCCGATGCTGCCGGAACACCTGTCGGCGGACCTCTGCTCGCTGAAGGAAGGCGAGCTGCGCGAAACATTTGCGGTGGAGATCTTCTTCAGCGCGGGCGGCCACAAGACGAAGCATCGCTTCATCCGCGGCAGGATGCGGTCGGCGGCGAAGCTATCCTACGCTCAGGCGCAGAACGCCATCGATGGCAAAACGGACGACAAAACCGGGCCACTTCTGGAGTCCGTGTTGAAGCCGTTGTGGGCCGCTTACCACACCGTCTCGAAGGCGCGTAATTTACGTGCGCCTCTGGATCTCGACCTGCCTGAACGCCGGGTGCGCATCGGACCTGACGGCAAGATCGCCTCGATCAGCCTGCGCGAACGTTTCGACGCTCACCGCCTGATCGAGGAGTTCATGATTCAGGCGAACGTCTGCGCGGCCGAGACACTAGAGTCGAAGCGTACGCCGCTGGTCTATCGCGTGCACGAGGAGCCGAGCGAAGAGAAGATCAACAACTTGTCCAACTTCCTGCCAACGATCGGCCTCAAATGGACACGCGGCGAAAAGATCACCGGCTCACGCTTCAACAAGCTGCTGGCCGATGCGCGTTCATCCGAGAACGAGCACCTCGTCAACGAAATGGTTCTGCGCACACAGGCGCAGGCCCGCTATGCACATGAGAACCTTGGACACTTCGGGCTCAACCTTCTTAAATATGCACATTTCACCTCGCCTATCCGCCGCTACTCTGATCTCATTGTTCACCGCGCACTGATCCGCGCACTGGACCTCGGTCCCGATGGCATGAGCGATCAGGATGCGGTGCGACTCGAAGAAATGGCGGAGCACGTCACGATGACGGAGCGGCGCTCGATGGCGGCCGAGCGCGAGGCGACGGATCGCTATCTCGCTATCTACATGGCCGACCGTGTCGGCGCGATCTTCGACGCGCGCATCGCCGGCGTCACCCGCGCGGGACTGTTCGTGCGCGTTGCCGAAAATGGCGCCGACGGCTTCATTCCGGCATCTCGCCTGAGTGAGGAATACTGGGTCCACGATGACACCAGCTCCGCACTTGTTGCCCAGCGTTCCGGCCAGCGTTACGAGATGGGCATGAACGTGCAGGTGAAACTGATGGAGGCAACGCCTGTCACCGGCGGCTTGCTGTTCTCCATGCAGTCGCCCCCGCGTCCACGCCGGACGGACCTCAAAGCGCCACGCCGCGAAGACGACCGTCGTGGAAGCCCTGCGCGCAAACGGCCGCTTGATGGCAGCGGTCGGCCGCCTAACATTCGGCATTCGACCAAGCCGGGCGGCGGCGGAAAACCGAGCTACGGTAAGAACGCGAAGCGGAAGGGCAGATGAGCAAACCGTTCGACCCCGATGATGATCCGGCGCAAGTCGCAGCGGCCAAGGCTGCGGCGAAGGCTGGCGCGCTTGGTGAGGACGATCTACTGCGCGAAGACCCCGTCAACCTGGTTGTTGACCCGGCCGTGCCGCGTGATGCGGCAACGTTGATCCTCTATCGGATCGAGCCCGATGGTCCGCGCATCCTGATGGGCTGCCGGTCCGAGGGGCACGATTTCATGCCCAATAAATACGTTTTCCCCGGCGGACGCGTCGATGACGAAGACACCGGCATCCCGATCGCGAGCGACCTTCCTGAAGATTGTGCTCGCCGCATCGGTCTTGGCGCTCGGCGACCAGCGCGTGAATTCGCGCTCACTGCCGTGCGCGAGATGTTCGAAGAGACAGGCCTCGTAGTCGGCGAACGCGGCGCCGTCACAAGCGATGCTTCGCCCAGCTGGCGCAGCTATTTCGAGCAGGGCGCAACGCCCAGCCTGCGCCACTTCCAGTTCCTTGGGCGCGCCATCACCCCGCCAATGCGCCACAAGCGATTCGACGCACGCTTCTTCATTGCCAACGCCGGCGAGGCGCTGATCGACGACCGCGCGCCTGCGGACAGCCGCGAACTCGCTGACCTGCGCTGGTTCACGCTGGCGGAGGTAGCAGATCTCGATCTACCAAACGTCACGCGCTTCGTGATTTCGGAGATCGAAGTTAAGCTTGCGGGCAATGAGCAGGCGGACCCGTTCTACCTTTACTGGACGCAGAGCGGTCACGTACGGGAGCGCATCAGCTAGATTTACAACCTACACCGCTGCCAGAAACATTGCTTCCTCATAGTCGCCACCGAAATCAACGCGCATTATTTCGGCAAACGGAATTTCGCGGAGAAAGTTCTCCCACTGCCCATCACGTGTGATGTGGCAGAAATCCACGGTCTCCGGGTTCATGGCGATGACCTTGCCGATGAAGCATTCGTAGCGGATCTCGTCGGAGGGCACGTGCAAAGTGATGATGGGAAACGCCTTTGCCGAACTCTCGACGATCGACTGCAGCGAACCGAGATCCACCGGCGCCTGCGTGGCGCGGACAGCGCCGCGCGCCTCCAGCGCGCGCTCCAGACAACCGGTGTGGGGTTCGGGGTCGACGCTGGTGACGTCGGCGTAGCGCATGCAGGCCATACCGTCGAACCGCGCGCTGGCCGTCACCAGTTCAAGCACGAACCAGGATCGCCCGGTCGCCACAACGTAGCCGGCATTGCCCTCCTCATCAAAGGCAGCGCGCACCACGTGCACGAGGCGACAGGCCGTCTTTGCCGCCCGTATGTCCTTTGCGAGCGCCATAACCCCTCCGACAAGTCCAGCTGAAGCGTTAGACAGTCCCGGGCGCGATCACCACCCCGGCCCGCAGCCATCGGCAGGTTCCGTCTGCTTACCCCCCTGCCAGCTTGGCCTCATCGAAGAAAAATTGATGTTTTACAGAAACTTAGAATCGCCGCCCATCGTCCGGCTTGACTCGAACGCCTAGCGACTGTCTAAGCACGCTTCCGATTTTCAAGACCAGTCCGAGACCGACCATGGCAAAATCCGCAACCATCAAGATTCGCCTGAATTCGTCGGCGGATACGGGCTTCTTCTATGTCACGAAGAAGAACCCCCGCACCCAGACCGAAAAGCTCGTGCTGAAGAAGTACGATCCCGTCGTGCGCAAGCATGTTGAGTTCAAAGAAGGCAAGATCAAATAGGCTTTCCGGCCACATCTGCCGTCGCAGGTCAGACCGCTGGTAAGACCGCACTGTAGACCCAAGAATCGAAAGGCCCGGAGCGATGCTCCGGGCCTTTTGCTTTGGGTCCTATTTCGTGCCGTCGGGCAAAGCGAAGGCGATGACGTAGCCGCCCTTCGGATCAGGATCGTTCTCCTCGCCGGCCGACGGACGCGGGTAGCGCCAGCTGGGTGTCGGCAGGGTAATCACGACGTACTGTTTGCCGTTCTTGCCGACATAGCTCATCGGCGTGGCGTGAGCGCTGCCCGGCAGGTCGAACGACCATTTGACCTCGCCCGTGCGCTCGTCGAACGCGCGTATGGTGGAGTCCATCGCGCCGGCATGGAAGATCAGGCCGCCACGCGTCGTCATATTGCCGGCCTGCAGCGGCGTGCCGACCATGAACGGCAGGCCCGTGGCGATGCCGAACGGGCCCGACTCCTTCATCGACCCTAGCGGACGCTTCCAGAGCAACTTGTTGGTGTTGAGGTCGATGACGCCGAGCTGGCCGTATGGCGGCTCGAAGCACGGCAGGTTGGTGCTGAGCAGCTGGTGGTCCGCATCCTGGATAAATGGAAGCGGCAGACGCCAGTCGGACATGAACGGCGCCGTGTCACCGCGATAGAGCACGCGCTTCTGATCGAAGCGCTTGTTGTGCTCGATCGTCTCGGGGCTTGGCGTACGCACAGGAGCCGGCGGGCCGGCGTCATGTTCGTCCTTGGGCTTGGCGCGTTCGGCGCGGGCCTTCTGTTCGGCGTCGCGATCCTCGAGGCTGCGCAGCACAATGCGGTTTCCCATCAGCATGGGTGCACCGATCAACAGGCCATTGTCGGCATCGACCGAGACGGAGCCCCAGTTAAAGCCGCCGGCATTGCCAGGATACTGGAAGGAACCGCCCCACGTATCCCGCGCTTGGCCATAGCCGCCGCCGCCCGGCATGGGCGGGGTGAAGTGCCCTTCATAGCGCATCTTCTTGAACTCGATGCGGCAGTGAAGCTGGTCCAGCGGGGTCATGCCCCACATGTCCTTCTCGACGCGGTCCTCGCGGAAGTTCGGCAACGGCGACATCGGTTGCGTCGCTGTAACTTTCTCGCCCTCGGCCGGGTTCTGCGGCACGGGCACTTCCGGAATTTCGTAGATCGGAACGCCAGTGCGACGGTCGAGCAGAAAGATCTCGCCGCGCTTGGTAGCCTGCGCTACGGCCGGGATCAGCTCGCCTTCTCCATTCTTGCGGATATCGACCAGTACGGGCTGCGAGGGGACGTCATAATCCCAGATATCGCGGTGAACCGTCTGATAGACCCAGCGCCGTTCGCCCGTGGCAGCATCGATGGCGACGATGGAGCTGGCGTTTTCTTCAGCTTCCTTGGTGCGAAGTTCGCCGTCGAAATAGTCGGGCGAGGAGTTGCCGGTCGGGGCGTACACCAGGTTCAGCACGGGATCATACGCGGTGTTCGACCAGACGTTCGGGGTCCCACGCGTGTATTCGCCACCTTCGTCGGGAAGGCCGTGATAGCCGGCATTGCCCATGTCCCACGCCCACGCGAACTGGCCAGTAACGACGTCGTAGGCGCGCAGGACGCCGGACGGGTTGCCGATCTGCTGGTTGTCGGTCACCCAGCCGCCGACCACGATCTTGTCACCCGCCACCAGGGGCGTCGACGTCACCATGAAGTTGCCGAGTGGCGAATAGCCGAGGCCCGAGACGAGGTTAACTGCGCCGCTGAAGCCGAAGCTCTCGCAGGGGCGGCCCGTCAAGGCGTCGACCGCCAGCAGGCGCGCATCCACGGTGCCCGCGACGATGCGCTTGGCGCATTCGCCAGTATAGGTCGCCGGCGCCTCGTAATAGCCGAGGCCGCGGCAGGTGCGAGCGAAGGTGGAGGCCTTGTTGATGCCGCCGGGTACGTTCGTCTGCGTCTCATGACGCCAGACCTCCTTGCCCGTATCAGCATCGACTGCGATCAGCGTCGAGCCGGCCGTGCAGATATAGACCATTCCATTGGCCATCTGCGGCGTCTGTTTGAAGTCATAGCCGACGCCAGTGCGGAATTCCCACGCCTTCTCCAGTTTACCGACATTTCCGGTATTGATCTGGTCGATCTGAGCGAAGCGCTGTCCGCCCGGCACGCCGCCGTAATTGCGCCAGTCGGTGACAGCCGGGCCTGTCGCAGCCGCATTCTTTGTGCCCTCGACGACCGGATAGGTCTGGAATGCGCCGACCACGAGCAGCAAAGCCGCCGCCGCCGTTGCGATCCCCACGAAGAGACCGCCAGCGTTGACTGGCGTCTCGGCCGTCTTGCCCATTGCCGCGCGATGCCACGGCGACAGGAACCAAAGGCCGACAACCGCCCACGCCGCGAGACGCGGCAACAGGGCGATGAAATCCAGACCCGCTTCAAGGATCGACACTGCGACCCAGAAAGCCAGGATGCCGGCATAGATCAGCGCGCCGAGCGGCTTGCCGCTGAACAGGAAGAAGGCCGAGGCCAGCAGTGCGATACCCGACAGCGCGTAGGCAAACGAGCCGCCCAGCATCAGCAGCTGTGCGCCATACCAGAGCAGATAGACGCCCACTATGGCGAGGAAGGTCGAGAAGGCGGTATTGAGCCCTTTCACCAGCCCCCCCGGCTTGTCCGACAGCGTGTCGCGGACAGCGAAGAAGGCGCAGGCGCCGAAGGCCGCCGCCGTGAGGAAGTAGAACATCGCCGCGGTGAACATCGCAGGGTTCACCAGCGTCACCGGGTTCGGATCAAACGGGCTTGGCGATGGCGCAGGCGGGGTCAGCTGGACCACACCTCCCCACAAAGCAATCAGCGCCACGATGCCGTAAACGACCGCAAACGCCCAACGGGCGACACGCGAAGCCATACTATCCTCCCTCGTGGTCGTTTTTGTCCGCGCCCAAACCCCGCGCGACCCGACCTTTGCGCCAGCCTAGCGTTTCTGGAGGCGAAATGGAAAGGCGCCAGGAGAGGCGGCAAATCGGGAGTATCGCTAGGGAAACGCACACAATGGCGTGCGATCGAGATTGCGCGGCCGCGTCAAAGACCGACACAGCACGCCTTACGCGGTTCAGGCGAACGGACGCATCGGCTCCGCCTTGTGCTCGGCATAGACGGTCGAATCATCCGCCTCGACCAGTCGCACCTCATAACCCCAGAGATCGGCGAGGTGCTGGAGCACGCGGTCGGCGTCCTTCTCTTCAAGCGTCACGCCGTCCAACACGTTGTGGCGCAGCTCCAGCCGGCGGTCGCCTGCCAGGTCAACGTCAACGATCTGGATATCCGGATCGCGCCGCGCGACGTCGTAGTGCCGCGACAACGCCCGCCGGACCTCGCGATAACCGCGCTCGTCGTGGATGGCGGAAACCTCCATCTCGTCGACGCTGTGGTCGTCGGTGATTTGGAACAGGCCGAACTTCCGGATCAGGTGGGGCGACAGGTATTGCGAGACGATGCTTTCGTCCCGGAAGTTTGCCCACACTTCGCGCAGCGTGCCATAGGGATCGCGATTGCCGGCGATGTCGGGGAACCACGAACGGTCCTCGTCTGTCGGCGTCAGCGAGATACGCTCGATGTCCTGCATCATCGCGAAGCCGAGCGCGTAGGGATTGATGCCCGAATAGCGGCGATCATCGAACTCGGGCTGCAACACAACGCTGGTGTGCGAGTGTAGGAATTCGAGGTACGAGCCATCATTGATAAGCCCCTTCTCGTGAAGGCGCGTCATGATGCGATGGTGCGTCCA
>CANJXY010000003.1 GCA_947478925.1 Hyphomonadaceae bacterium
CGCAGCGCGAGTTGCGCCAGGACGAACCGGACAATCCATCCCGCGACGAACACCGCGACCAGAAGCTCCGGCAGGCTCGCCTGCCCCAGCCATGCGAGAACACCACCGCCATTCGCGACCATCGCTGTTTGGACGCCGGCCGTGTCAAACGCCCGCAACCCGACGATCATCCCGGCTGCCGGCGACCCTGCGAGCGTGATTGTTGCAACGGTTTCGGCGGGGGCGAGGCCCAGCTTGAACAGAACCACAAAAGGCGCTGCGATCCACGGCGCGAGCAACAGGGCTGTCGCTCCACGCCAGATCCATTGGCGCACGGAGCCCATCACATTGGTCGAGCGTTGCAGAGCACGCCCGGCGATCCAGAGAAGTCCGCCCCAGAGGAGCGATGAAGCAGCAAGCCAGATCAGGAGTGTCATTGTTTTTCATCCCCGTCTTTGGAGTTGGACCCTTCGGCGTTGAGAATGGCGTCAAGCTCGGCCAGCTCATCGCCCGTGAGGTGCGGGCTATCGGCGAACATCGAGGCCGGCAGCGCGCCCTTGATGTCGAACACATCGCGCGTCAGTTCCCGCGCCAACGCCCCCAGGACTGTCACCCGCGACAGCGCCGGCGCGTAGACCGCGACGCCATGCACGTCCGCCTTGGCGACCAGCCCCTTTTCCTCCATCCGAGTGAGCAGCGTCCGCGTGGTGGAATAGCTCCACCCCGTCTCGGTGCTGACGGCGTCGTGGACTTCCCGCGCGCTCATCCGGTTACCTGACCAGAGATGTTTCAGTATCGAGAGCTCGGTCCGCGTGGCGGTTGGCGACATGAATCACCCTTCCAGTTCGATTGACGCTACATTTGTAGCATATTAGCTACGTCTGTCAATCGAGCGCAAATTGTAGGCGCTGAGCCGGTGGCAGCAAACGCGCGCCGCCGGATGAAAGCCGAAAGGGCGATGAGATTTTGAGCATTTTGCTCTTTTTTTGCATGAATATTAGGCGTCAGGCGACACACGGGCTGAACGCCCAGCCTTCGTCGCCCTGAATCGCGCCGTCTCGCCTAATAAGCGGGCAACACCGCATCAGTTGGTGAATCTGTGAGGACCCCATGACCCTTCTGAGATACGGCCGCCGCGCTGCCGTGGGCGTAGCTTGCGCGCTGTTCGCCGCTCCCGCGGCTTTCGCCGAAACCAACTCCGGCGACACGGCTTGGATGCTGACCGCGACAGCGCTCGTTCTGATGATGACGCTGCCGGCACTAGCACTTTTCTACGGCGGACTGGTGCAGTCGAAGAACGTGCTGTCGGTTCTCAGCCAGTGCGTCGTCATCGCCTGCCTGATGTCCCTGCTCTGGTTCTTCCTGGGCTACTCCATCGCATTTGGCGACGGCGGCGCCGCGAACGGGGTCTGGGGTGGTTTGAACAAGGCCTTTCTGTCCGGTGTCACTGCAAACAGCGAGACCGGCACGATACCCGAATCTGTGTTCTTCATGTTCCAGATGACGTTCGCGATCATCACGCCCGCACTGATTGTTGGGGCCTATCCCGAGCGCGCTGGCTTTGCGTTCGTGCTGATTTTTTCGAGCCTGTGGATGCTGCTGGTCTATGCGCCGGTGTGCCACTGGGTTTGGGCGCCGGGCGGTTGGCTGTATGAGCAAGGCGTGCGGGATTTTGCCGGCGGCCTTGTGGTGCATGCGACGGCGGGATCGTCGGCGTTGCTGGTCGCCGTGCTGGTAGGCAAGCGGAAGCACTTCCCCCACGAGATGCGGCCGCCACACAGCCCGGTGCTGGTTATGATCGGCGCTGCGATGCTGTGGGTCGGCTGGTATGGCTTCAATGCTGGCTCGGCATTGAGCGCCGGCCAGTCGGCTGGCAACGCAATGCTGGTCACGCACCTGTCCGCGTCGACGGGAGCGCTGACGTGGATGGCGATCGAATGGATCAGGTTTGGGCGCCCCGGACTAATCGGAACGGTGACAGGCCTCATCGCAGGCCTTGCCACTATCACACCGGCCGCAGGATCGGTGGGACCGCTTGGGGCGGTGATTGTCGGCTTCAGCGCCTCGGTCATCTGCTTCTATGCCGTCAATGTCATACGCAGCATCTTGAAGATCGATGACAGTCTGGATGTCTTTGCCGTGCATGGTGTCGGCGGCATTCTGGGAACGCTTGTGCTGCCGCTGCTTGCAACGGTCGGCCCGCTCGCGCCCGGACTGGGCGACGCGTCCACCGCACAGCAGGCTTGGGTTCAGGCCCAGGGCGTCGTCACCGTGGTGCTATGGTCAGTTGGCGCGACCTACGGGATCACGAAACTCACCGGCCTTCTGGTGAACATTCGCGCGCGCCCCGAAGCAGAAATCGAGGGGCTCGACATGCACGTCCACGGTGAGCGAGCGTGGCACGGCCTCGGCTAGGAGACATCTAGGGACCCACGCCCCGCGTTCGCGGTGTCATCGGACGTTTCGCGGCCGTTGGCGCCGCAGCGAGAACGCGTGCATGGCCGACCCAGTCATCCCGGCGGATACGGCCACGGAAATGCATCAGCTTGCTCTCAACCCAGTCGATCTCCTGCGCGGACCATTCGGCCACCTGCCAGAAATAGTAGATGCCGAGATCATGCAGCAGGGCGCGCAGCATTGGCCCGACGCCATCGATGGCCTCGAGATCGTCCGGTTGCCCAAACGCGGGCTCGACCAGCAGGTTTGCCTGATCATCGGCGCGGCGGAATGTGTTGATTGGATCGGCGTCGCGGTCCGGGCGTGCCGGCGCAGGCTGCGGCTCGACAGCGCGCACCACCTGGAGCGGCGGCGCGACGCGGCTTTCCACCGTCTCGCCGCGTGGACCTTCGGCGCGGGACCGCAGCATGTGGTGCAGCGCCGCGAGACCATACTCCAGTGCGGTCAGACGGTTTTCGACCGCGACCAGGTCGTTACGGCTATCGATCGCACGGACTGCTCCCAGAACCGGCGACAGGTCTGGGCCCGGCATGGAGCCAAGTGCTTCTTCGATACCCGCGAGTCGCCGGTCAATCGGCTTCAAGGCACGCGCTTCGCGCACGTCGGCTTGAACGCTGACCAGCGCTGCATCGAGCGCGGAGAGACGGTTGTAGAGCGGTCCCAGATCCTGCGGCGGCTTGTCGAGCGCAACAACGAACGCTTCGAGGTCCGACAGGGAGGCGCGCAGCGGTTGCAGGTTCGGTTGCGGAATGTTGGCGACGGCAGCCTGCACCTCGGCGAGCCGTGTCTGCACGGGCGACAGGTCCGGCATGCGAATATTGGCGATCGCCGCCTGGATTTCCGACATGCGCGCCTGCACAGGAGCAATATCCGGCATCCGCAGAGCGGCGATGGTGTTCGACAGCGTGGCGAAACGCGCCGCCAGAATGTCCATGTCGTTGCGGCGGCCAGCTTCGAGCTTCGCGCCAATATCGTTGACCTTGGGCTCCAACGCGCTGACCGAAAGGCCCAGCGTTGCAAGACCCGAATGCACAGGGCCCAGATCGACTTCCGGGATCTTCAGCTCGCGCAGCATCGTTTCCAGCTGCGCCAGACGATCTGACAGCGCCGGCTGCACCTGCGAGACAGCGCGCATGACCGGATCGAGCGAGAGCGCTGCAAGGCGCGTCTCCATTGCATCGATGCGCCGCTGCACGGGGGAGAGATCAGTCTCCGGGATGCGGATGGCAGAGATCGCCTGTTCCACCGGCCCGAGGTCAACCGGCTTCTGGCCAGAGATTGCCGCAATAACCTTCGAGACATCATCGCGCGTCGCCATGGTCTCGATGCGGTTGGCCTGCGCCAGCAGACGCTCGCGGCTGTCGGCCACGGACTCATGCTTGCGGCTGAGCCACCACCACATCAGGGCGCCGCCAAGGGCCGCTGCGAGCAGCATCAGGATGAATATCTGGAGAAGCAAGAACCACATGTACTGTAACCGTCAGGTCGGCGATGGACGAACGGATCGGATTTCGATCCGGCGATTGCGGGCCCGGCCATCGGCCGTGCTGTTGTTTGCGATAGGGCGGCTGTCACCAAAGCCTTCGGCGATCAACCTTTCTGCGGCGACGCCGCGCGCAATCAGGGCTGCGCGCACAGCCTCGGCGCGACGCAGGCTGAGCGGTGTGTTTCTTATATCCGTACCGACGCCGTCGGTGTGGCCTTCGACACGCAGTACGCCCTCGCAGGCCGATGCCGCCTGCGCGATGGAGTCCAGAAGACTGGCGCTGCCGCGTCCCATTTCGGCGCTGGCGGTTTCGAATTCGATGCGGGCGCCCGACAGCAGTGTCGCCATTGACTGGTCGCAAGCAGCGGCGGCCGGATCAGCGGCGAGCTGGGGCGCACCCAGCTGCGGGCGGATGTTGACGCCGGGACGCAGCGGATCCTCCGTCCAGGTGAAATGGTCGATCACCCATGTGACTGGTGCTGCCGGACCGAAAAGCGTGTCGGCCCGCTCCGCCCTCACCAGGGCAATGACTTCGTTGGCGGCTTCCTTTGAGGGCGGCTTGCCCTCGAGCACGATCCACTGACCGGAAACGCTGGCATGAGCCCAGTCGGCGCCCGACCGGTCGAGGGCCGTCTGGGCAGCCCTTCCCGCAATGGATTCGACCTCGCCAAACGCGAACGGAAACAGCGCCACGATGATCAGGGCGATCAGGGCGATCAGCGGAACAAGTCCATAGGGAACAAAGGGATAGCGCGAACGAGCCACGACCGGGGGCGGCGGCTGCACGACGAGGCTATACTGGCGCGTGTTGCTCATCAGCGGCCATTCAGGACCGGACAGCCGGTCAGGAAGTGGAACTATGCCGCAGTCTTGACCGGAAGCCGATGGCTCACGCGCTGAAGGGGAATCCGCCCGTCATTAACGATCCATGGTGCAAGAAAATGCCCGGAAACCCTGCTTGCAGGCCCCAGATCGCTCCCCTATAAGCCCCGCTTCCCGAAAGGCAGCGATAGGCGCTGCCTGTGTAGTCAGGCTGCCAGCCGCCGATAGCGGACAGGGCATCAGGACGAAAGGAGACTGAAATGTCCAAGCCCCAGATCGTTCTCAATGTCGACGTGCGTGAGCGCACCGGCCGCGGCGGCGCCCGCGAAGTTCGCCGCTCCAACCGCGTGCCCGCAGTCCTTTACGGCGGCGAGAAAGCCCCGGTTCCGATCTCGATCGACAAGAAGACCATCATTGCCGCGCTGAAGTCAGGTAAGTTCATCTCGCACACCATCACGCTGGAATACAAAGGCGAGCGCCAGCTGGTTTTCGCGCAGGACATCCAGTTCCACCCGGTGAGCGACGAGCCGACCCATCTCGATCTCTACCGCGTCGAGCCCGGCCAGATGATCCGCGTCGCCGTTCCGGTGCACGTAACCGGTCAGGGCGTGTCGCCAGGCGTCAAACGCGGCGGCGCGATGAACATCGTGCGTCACGAAATCTGGCTCTACGCGCCGGCCGACGCGATCCCCGAGCATCTCGAAGCCGACGTGTCGGCGCTCGACATCGGTGACTCGCTCAAAATCTCTGCGATCACGCTGCCGGAAGGCGTCCGCCCAACGATCGCAGACCGCGATTTCACCGTCATCACCATCGCTGGCCGGAAAGCGAAGGACGATGTGGCCGAAGACAAGCCGGCTGCCGACGCCGCCGCTCCGGCCGCTGCTGCGGCCCCGGCCAAAGGCGCTGCTGCTTCCGCTCCCGCCAAGGGCGCTGCTGCCCCCGCCAAGGCGGCTGCCGCCAAGCCGGCCACCAAGAAGTAAGGATCTGACGCCGGCGCACCCCTGGTGCGTCGGCGCATCCTGACTTCAGGATTTTTTGTCTGGACGGCTCTGATGCTGCTCATCGTGGGCCTTGGGAACCCCGGCGCGAAGTACGCCGGCAACCGACACAACATCGGCTTCATGGCCGTGGACCGCTTTGCGTCGAAATACGCGTTTGGACCGTGGCGCAATCGATTCCAGGGCGAAGTCGCCGATGGCTCGCTCATCGCGCCTGACGGTACGCGCGTGAAGGCCATGCTGCTGAAGCCGCAGACCTTCATGAACAATTCCGGCCACTCGGTTGGCGAAGCGATGCGCTTCAACAAAATCACGCCCTTGAACACAATCATCTTCTACGACGAGATCGATCTCGCCCCCGGCCGCTTCCGCATGAAAACAGGCGGCGGCGCCGCGGGGCACAATGGTATTCGCTCCATCGTGGCGCAGGCTGATGCCGGCGTCCGCCGCGCGCGCATGGGGGTTGGGCATCCCGGCGACAAGGAACTCGTCCACGCTCATGTGCTCTCGGATTTTGCCAAGGCTGACCAGCCCTGGCTCAATGCCCTGATCGACGCGTGCGCAGAGGCCCTGCCCCTGTTGCTTGCGAACAATGACGAACGATTCCAGACCGAAGTGATGCGCCTTGCGCCCGCCCCGAAGAGTGATCCGCGCAAGCCCCAGAGCGATACAAATGACTGACAAGGAAGAAAACTGATGGGCTTCAAAGCTGGAATCGTAGGCCTGCCAAATGTCGGCAAGTCGACCCTCTTCAATGCCCTCACTCGCACGGCCGCGGCGCAGGCGGCGAACTATCCGTTCTGCACCATCGAGCCTAACGTCGGCGACGTGGCGATGCCTGAGCCACGGCTCGACGTACTGGCCAAGATCGCCGGATCGAAGGAGATCATCCCGACCCGGATGAACTTCGTCGACATCGCCGGTCTCGTGAAGGGCGCAAGCAAGGGCGAAGGTCTCGGCAACCAGTTCCTCGCCACCATCCGTGAAGTCGACGCTGTCGCCTACGTGTTGCGCTGCTTTGAGGATGGCGACATCACGCACGTCTCCGGCAAGATCGATCCGCTCGCCGACTTCGAGGTCGTCGAAACCGAGCTGATGCTCGCCGACATGGACTCGCTGGAGAAGCGCCGTCTCAACGTCGAGAAGAAAGCCAAGGGCGGCGATAAAGAAGCCATCCAGACGCTCGAACTCCTCAAGCTGGCGCTCGAACAACTCAATGCGGGCAAACCCGCGCGCCGCGCCAAGATCGCGCCTGAAGACGTCAAGGCCTGGAGGATGCTCCAGCTCCTGACCTCTAAGCCGGTCTTCTATATCTGCAATGTCGACGAGAACTCCGCCGCCACCGGCAACAAGTTCTCGGATGCCGTCGTCGCTCATGCGAACGCCGAAGGCTCAGCCGCCGTCGTGATCTCCGCCAAAATCGAAAGCGAAACCGCCGTTCTCTCGGACGAAGAGCAGAAGGAATTTCTCGACAGCCTCGGCCTCGAAGAACCCGGCCTCAACCGCGTCATCCGCGCCGGCTACGAACTCCTCGGCCTCCAGACCTACTTCACCGTCGGTCCCAAGGAAGCTCGCGCCTGGACCATCAGGAAGGGCACGACTGCCCCGCAAGCCGCCGGCGTCATCCACGGAGACTTCGAGAAGGGCTTCATCAGGGCCGAGACGATCGCCTACACCGACTACGTGAAGTTCAACGGCGAAAGCGGCGCGAAGGAAAACGGTAAAGCCCGCCAGGAAGGCAAGGAATACATCGTCCAGGACGGTGACGTCATGCACTTCCGGTTCAACGTGTAGGTCAGAGCGTCGACCTCACCCTTGGCGGCCCGAAGGGCCGCCTCGAGGGACGGAGGCGGGCTCTTCCGTACTCGCTACTCCCAGTAATAAGGCATCTTCTTCGCCGCACCCGGCGCGATCTCGTTCATCGTCACGGGATCATACAATCGCCCGTTGACCATGACGCCCGAAATCTTGTCGGAATTACGGATGTCGGTCAGCGGATTGGCGTCCAGCACGACGAGGTCGGCGAGTTTGCCGGCTTCGAGTGAACCGATATCCTTCTCCATGCCGATCTTGCGAGCCGGCATGATGGTGGCGACCTTCAGGGCATCGAGGGGAGAGAACCCACCGCGCACGAAGGACCACAACTCCCAGTGCGTGCCCATGCCTTCTTCCTGGCCGTGCGCCCCGATGGTGACGACCACGCCGCGGTCGAACAGCTTCTTTGCTTGCGCCGCCGATTTCGCATCAACAAAATCCTCGTCCGGCGCCGCCGTTCGCCTCACATTGTTCGGCTGCAGGATATGCGGCGGCACATGCTTCGACAGGATGGGATGACGCCACACATCGGTATGCAGGCGCCAATAGGGATCGGCTGCGAGGCCGCCATACGTCACCACTAGCGTCGGCGTGTAGGCGACCTTGGTCTGCGCGAAGAAACTGATGACATCCTCGTACAAGACAAGCTGCGGGATGTTGTGTTCAAGCGCGGTGTTGCCATCACCAATCAGCGCGATGTCCTGCGCAAACAGCGAAGCGCCTTCGGCCACCACCTGGATGTTTTCGGCAATGGCGGCCGCAACAACCTGTTGGCGCTGGTTACGACGTGGTTGGTTGTAGTTCTTGATACCCGCCGCACCCTGCACCTTGAGACGATGCACATGCGCCCGCGCATCGTCATAGTCTTTGATGTCGTTCAGTGTCCCGCGACTGCGTGCGCCATAGACGATCTCACCCGTCGAAAATGTGCGCGGCCCAAGGATCAGGCCAGCACGCTGCATCTCCTCCGAGACAAACGCCTCGCTTGCTGCATTCGACGGATCAAACACCGTCGTCACGCCGAGTGCGAGGTGCGCAATCGCGCTCCAGTTCTGGTTCGGAATGATGTCATCATCGCCCTGCGGACCATGCGCGTGCGCATCGATCATGCCGGGGATGATGGTTTTGCCCTTGAGATCGATCGTACGAACGCCTGCCGGCACCGGCACGGAAGCCGAGGGGCCGACCCGCGTGATGCGGTTGTCGTTGATGATGATCACGCCGTTCTCGATGACGCCGCCATTGGCGTCGGCCATCGTCACGATGCGCGCATTTGTCAGGACCAGCGTGCCGGTCGGCTTCGCCGACGTCACCGGTATGGACAGATCAACACCCGTTTCCGGCGGCTTATAAGTCGGCTTTTCACCGTCCTTCGGTGGCGACGTCGGGACCATTGTATCGAGCGAGGCCGAATAGAGTGTCGGGCCTAGGCTCCAGTTCAACTGGCGCCCCCCATCGGTCCAAGAGAGATACGTCGCACCGCCCTGGCTTGCCTTGACGATAGGCATGGCGGAACCGCCCTTGCCCGCGCCCACGTCCTGCGGCCCCGCAGCCAGCGGCATGACATAAGCCGCAAAGTTGTCGCGGAACGCCATCATCGCGCCGTCCGGTGAGACTTCGTAACTTGCAACCATCTCGCCTGAAGCGTGCGTGCGCACGGCCTCGCCATTGAGGTCGGTCGACACCAGCTCGCCGGATTCATCCTTGCCGCGCGTCATGAAGATGCGGTCGTTGGCCGAACCGAACTGCGGAGAGCCGCCATCATCCGAGACCTTCGTCATCGCGCCGCCGACTGACGGTACAACATAGACGCCCGGATTATCCGAGCGGAGCTGGGACAACAGATAACCCCCCTGTCCTTTCTCGAACACGATGGTTTGCCCATCCGGCGAGAAACGCGGCCTGCGATAGTGGCCCGGCTCCGCCGTTACGACTTTCCCGCCGCCGCCAGCGGCGGCCAAGGTGCGAATGTGGCCGAGCCCCGCGTCAGTCCACTCGACATAGACCAGCCTCTGCCCATCACGCGACCAAGACGGGAACAGCTCCATCTCCTGGCCTTTGGTTTGCGTCAGCCGCGTCGGTGCGCCGCTCGGTAACTGCTTCACATAGAGCTTGCCGAGGCTTTCAAACACAACGCGCTTGTTGTCCGGCGACACAGTCACAAAACGCGGCATCCTGGTGCGGAACGTATCCGGCGCCACTTCCGTCTTCGGTTGCGGCGGGTCGATCACTATGCGCGTATCGTTGACGCGGAAGGGAATGACGTTGCTTCGACCAGCCATGTCCACGCGGCGGATATTGCCACCTGCCCAGAACACGATGGATTTCGAATCCGGCGTCCAGTCCATGCCGGGATAAAGACCGTTGACCGCCCACGTCTCCTGCTGGTCAGGATCGAGCGTATCATACAGCTTCGTCAGCTGTCCGGAGTCGAGATCCTTGACGTAAAGCTTGGAGAGGTTTCGCTCACGCCGCACAAATGCGAGCTTCTTGCCATCGGGTGAAGGCGTCGGGCGCGTCGCGCCGCCGGCTCCGTTCACCGCGGTGCTGACCTTGCCGGTCGCGAATTCGTATCTTTCGATCTCGAACAGGCTGGTGTTGGAATCCTGCGCGTACTCGAACGTGTTCCCGCGCGAAACGTTGCGCGTGTAATAAATCGCCTTGCCGTCCGGCGCGTAGACCGGCTCGCCCAGTTCCTTCTGCAGCGCCTCGCTTGCGCGTTTGACCGCGACATACCCATCACCGCCGCCGACGTGATAAATCCAGATCTCGCCGGTCCCGAGCGAACGCCCCGTAGTGAAATGCTTGCGTGCTGCGACGAAGCGACCGTCTGGGCTCCACGCCGGTTCATTCAGAAGGCGGAACTCTTCCTTGGTCAGCGGCCGCTTGTCGGAGCCATCGACATTCATCACCCAGATATTGTCGCCGCCGCCCCGATCGCTGGTGAAGGCGATGCGTTTGCCATCCGGCGAGAAGCGCGGCTGCATCTCGAAGGGGATGCCTTCCGCGATCCGCGTGGGCGTTCCGCCGGCAATTGGCATTGTGTAGATGTCGCCTAGCATGTCGAAGGCAATCTCCTTGCCGTCCGGACTTACATCGACATCCATCCACGTGCCTTCATCAACATTGATGTTGACCGTGCGCGTGGGAAGCGGCGGCGCCGCAACGTCCCATTTGGGCTTTTCGTCCTTGGCGACAGCCCCCGGCGACTGCGGGGTTTCCTGAGCCACCGCCAACGTCGCTGCCGCAACAAACGCTGCCAGCGCTGCGCCAGCCAACACACGAAAATGCATGAAACCCCTCCGGCCACTGCGCACAACATAGACCTGCGCCGCGACCCGACGAAAGAGCTTCGTTCTCCCAAACTTTTAGGTGATCACGCAAGGGC
Source organism: Hyphomonadaceae bacterium (assembly GCA_947478925.1). Classification (GTDB taxonomy): domain Bacteria; phylum Pseudomonadota; class Alphaproteobacteria; order Caulobacterales; family Hyphomonadaceae; genus UBA7672. The sequence goes on from CANJXY010000003.1 coordinate 10,949, forward strand.
GCGGCCTACCCTTTGGTGAAGAACCTCGCTACACCCCGCGCAATCCTCGACGTGAGCATTCACCCCGTGTCCGATATGGCCCAGCAACCGGCGACTGCAGCGCCTGCCCGCCGACTGTCGCTGCCCGAATTCGTTGCGCTGACGGCGATGCTGATGGCGCTCAATGCGCTCGCGATCGACATCATGCTGCCGGCTCTGCCGCAAATGGGTGCCGACTTCAAAGTGGCCGAGGAAAACGATCGCCAGCTTATCATCGTCGCCTACATGCTGGGCTTCGGCGTCTCGCAGCTGTTCTACGGCCCCCTGACCGATCGCTTCGGGCGACGCAGCGTCCTGTTCATCTCACTGTTCTTCTACATTGTGGCCGCCATCATGTGCGTCTACGCGCCTAACTTTGACCTGTTAATTGCGGCCCGAGCGTTCATGGGCGCCAGCGCGGGCGGCTCGCGCGTCATTGCCGTCTCGGCGGCGCGCGACCTTTATGTGGGCCGCCAGATGGCCAAAGTAATGTCGCTGGTGATGATCGTGTTCATGTCGGCCCCGATCGTGGCCCCGTTTTTCGGCCAGCTGATGCTGAAGACCATGAGCTGGCATGGCATCTTCTGGGTTCTCGCCGTGTTCGGCATGGTCATGTTCGTCTGGGTGCTGGTGCGCATGCCGGAGACGCTGCCCATGGAGCGCCGCGTACCGCTCAACGTGCACACCATGTTCCGCAATTACTGGAAGGTGATCCGCACACGAGAAGCGCTCGGCTACACCATCGCGTCCGGTCTCCTGTTTGGCGGACTGATGAGTTACATCTCCTCGTCCGAACAACTCTATCACGAAGTCTATGCGACCGGAGACTGGTTCGCCCTGTGGTTTGCTGGTGCTGCCGTCGCCATGTCGATCTCGAACCTGGTGAACTCGCGCCTCGTCGAACGCATCGGCATGCGCCCGATATCCCATTTCGCGCTGATTTGCTTCGTGATCGTCAGCATCGTCCACGCCGTCATCGCACTACAAGGGCCGATCCCCTTCCCGCTGTTCTACACGCTAGTGATCCTCGCCTTCTTCTGCATCGGCTTCCAGGGGCCGAACTACAACGCCATCGCCATGGAGCCACTCGGGGCGCTGGCCGGCTCAGGCGCCGCCCTGATCGGTTTCGCCTCCTCCTTCGTCTCAGCCTCGATTGGCGGACTTGTGGCGCGCCAGTTCGACGGTACGGTGACGCCAATTTTCATTGGTCACGCCGTCGTTGGCACGCTCGCCCTGATTACAATCTTCATCACCGAGCGTGGCAAACTGATGAAGGCGCATACGGGGACCGGTCAGGAGCCGATGTCTCCGAAATGATTGACACCTCATCCGGGTACGGCTCACTCGCCACACGCCATGGAGCCGTACATGATCACCGTCCACCACCTCAATAATTCCCGGTCGCAGCGCGTGCTTTGGCTGCTGGAAGAGTTGGAAATTCCCTACGCGGTGAAGCGTTACCAGCGTCACGCAAAGACCATGCTTGCCCCACCCGAGCTGAAGGCGATCCATCCACTCGGAAAATCCCCGGTCATCACCGACAAGGGACGCCACATCGCCGAGACTGGCGCCATCATCGACTACATCGTCGAGACTTATTCAAACGGCCGCTTGATCCCCGCCAAAGGCACGGACGAACACCTGCGCTACACTTATTGGCTGCATTATGCCGAAGGTTCCGCAATGACGCCGCTGTTGCTCAAACTGATCTTCACAGCAATCCCGCAAAACGCGCCGGGTCTGATACGCGGTCTCGTCAACGGCATCATGAAGACGGCGCAGGCGCGTATCTCCGATCCTCAGATCAAGATGCATGTCGACTACTGGCAGGACGAGCTCACAAAATTTCAATGGTTCACCGGCGCAAACTTCACCGCCGCCGACATCATGATGAGCTTCCCGCTCGAAGCTGCAGCTCAGCGCGGCGACGCCCGCTCACGCCCGAAGGTCGCTGCCTTCCTCGACCGCATCCATGCCCGCCCTGGCTACAAGGCGGCACTCGAAAGAGGCGGCCACTACGATTTCGCGAGCTGATCCTGTGCAGGCGAGTTATGCAGAATTCCTGGTCGCCGCCATCGTTATGGAGATCACGCCCGGACCGAACATGACGTGGCTTGCACTCTTGTCGGCGCGCGAAGGGCGGGCCGCCGGCCTGATGGCCGTGGCCGGCATAGCATCCGGCCTTGCGATGCTTTCGCTGATTGCCGCAACTGGCGCGGCTGCACTAATCATCGCATGGCCCGCGCTTTACGAGTTCCTGCGCTGGGGCGGTGTACTCTTTCTTCTCTTCCTCGCCCTGGAAGCCTGGAACGGCGAGAAAGACGACGGCTCTCGGGGCGTAGCGGGAAGGCACTTCAGGCGCGGACTGTTCGTCAACCTCCTGAACCCCAAGGCGGCGGCCGTGTATCTGGTGATGATCCCGAGCTTTGCCGGCGCTTCAACTGCTGACGCTGGCGCCATCGCATTGATGACGGTCATCTATCTCGCCATCGCGACCGCCGCGCACACGCTTATCGTTGTCTTTGCAGCTACCTTCCAGAAGGCGCTCGCCGACCCGCGTCGCGAGGTCATTGTGCGTCGTATCTTTGCGGTGACACTCGCTGGTATCGCAATCTGGCTTGCAGCTACCAGCGGACGCGCGAGCTGACGTCACGATGCCATTGCCGGGCTCTCCACGCGCCAGCCCGCGCCCGCCCCCTGCTTCATCTGCTCGCATAGCCACGGCATGGCAGCGCGCAGGTGCTCGGCGACGCCGAATGGCGCGTTGGCAATCACGACGCCGGCGCCCGACAGCGGACCTTCTCCGATCTCACGCACCCACAGGTCCACCGCGAGGATTTTCTCCGGCGCAAGCCCGCCATCCTCGATCAGCATGGAGGCAAGCTCAGCGTCAAAATCGGCAACCGCCGCAACATCTTTGACAGGACGCCAGAACACATAAACGCCCTGTGGCCAGCGCTTTAGCGCGCCGCGTGCGGCTTTCAGCATCCAGTCGAAGTCCGCCTTGCGTGCGCCCTGTGCCACTTCGAATGGCGGATCGACCAGCACCAGCCCGCGTCGCTCCGGCGGAGGCAGATAGGCGGGCAGTGCCTCGAACCCGTCCCGCTGTTCGATCTTCATGCGCTTGTCGCGCCCCATTGCCTCCCGCAACAATTGCGCGCTCGGTTCATGCAGTTCGCACAGGCGGATCGCATCGAGGTCGCGGAGCATGCGCGAGGCGATCATCGGCGAGCCCGGATAGTGCCGCAGCCCGGCCGCATTCATGCCCTGGATCACATTCAGCCACGGCGCCAAAGCAGCGCGTACATCGTCAGGGGCACTGCGCTCTGCATTCCACACGCGCCCCACGCCATCCTTCCATTCCGGACTGCGTTCGGCCTCGTCGCCTTCGAGATCGTACGCGCCGATGCCCGCGTGCGTGTCGAAATAGCGATACGGTGCTGGCTTGGCGTTGAGCCGGTCAAGACACAGCGCCAGCACCACGTGCTTCACCACGTCTGCAAAGTTGCCGGCATGAAAGGCGTGGCGGTAATTCAGGTTACGCTCCGGCTCTGGTCACACAGTTATTATCCGCCTCACACGGAAGCAGCTTGTGTAACCCAACGTACATCCCATGTGTCCTCCATAACTGTCCACAGGGAGCAACGCGTGCCGCTTTTCCTATGCCCGAACGACAACTCGCAAATGCAGAAGATCACGCGCGAGGGCGTCGACATCGACATATGCCCGTCGTGCAAGGGCGTGTGGCTCGATCGGGGCGAACTCGACAAGCTGCTGGTGGCCGAGCGCGCTGAATCCGAAAAGGCCGTGCAGGCCCACCGACGCTTCCAGAGCGAAGTGCAAAGCTTCGAGCGTGACCCCGATGGCTGGAAGCGCAGCCACAAGTATGACGATAGCCAGAAGCGCTATCGCTACGACGGTGATGATGATGAGGACGACCGCCGTGATGGTCGACGCAAGCGCCGTGGCGGGTTCGACCTGTTCGATATCTTCGACTAGCGAACGCTAATCCCCGAACCCCGGATCGGTGTGTTCGCGGTTGAAGCCCAGCCGTCCGACAATCGTGTTGGCGCCGCCCAAGCTCGCGGCGCCACCCGCCATCGGCGTTCCCACACCCCTGTCGCCGGCCGAACCCGGCGGCGCCTTGCCGACGCCGCGTGTGCCGATCGAGGAGATCCACTCGCCGCCCTCGCACCCGACGCGTATCGTACATTTTGGCATGAACTCACCGAAATATTGCGCGAGCTGTTCCTTTGGCCGGGCCATCGCCGAGTCCATCCGTCCGGTGCGTTTGGCCAGTTCACGCCCCGCGCACTCGCGCGCCTTTGGGCCGATTGTCGCCACGCACGGATCATCGCCCATCAGGCTGGCGAGCCCCTGCGCAACACCTGGCTGCGCCTGCGAGGACGGTGGGACATAGAACGTGTCATCATCTGCGGACGCCGCTCCCCTGTCCGCGGGCGCGGTCGGCGCATTCGCCCTGCGCCTGTCTGCAGGCAGGGTCGGTGCAGATCGGGTTGGCGTTGCGTCTGGCTTCGCGTGCGGCGGGGGGGTCACCCCAGCTTCCACCGGCTGCTCGGGCAGCTGGACCAGCTCGACCGACATGAACCGCGTTGACGGCTTATGGTTCGGCGCATTCTCAGCCGTGACGCCTGTCATCATACCGGCGATCAGCGCGACAACGGCAAGGTGCGCCACAACAGAACCAGCGGCCGGCGCATGTCTGCGCCAACCGGGCCGGTCAACCAGTTGCTGTATTCGCTCCAGCCAGCTCATGGTCGGAGACTATGCCCCCAGACCTACCCCTGATGGAACGATGAAATCCGCCTGCGATCAGAGGATTTCGGCGTGGGACGTCACAATCTTGCCCACAAGACCGTAGGCTACGGCCTCTTCCGCGCTCATCCAGTGGTCGCGATCCGTATCCTTCTTGATCCGCTCGACCGTCTGGCCAGTCGCTGCAGCGAAGATCTTGTTCAGGCGCTCGCGCATCTTGATAATCTCGCGCGCCTGGATCTCCACATCGGAGGCTTGGCCACCGACGCCGCCACGGGGTTCGTGCAGCAGGAAGCGGGTGTTGGGCAGGCAAAAGCGGTTCTCTTTCTTCCCCGCCGAATAGATCAGCGCGCCCGCCGAGGCGCACCAGCCCGTGCCGAGAATCTTCACCGGGGCGCGCACGAACTTGATCATGTCGTGGATCATGTCGCCGCTCTCGACGTGGCCGCCGGGCGAGGACAGCACCAGCAGGATCGGCTTGTCGCTCACTGCCGAATAGGCCAGCAGCTGCGCCGATACCGAACGCGCGATCTTGTCGTTGATGTCGCCGGTGAGGAGGATGGTGCGCGAATCGAAAAGTGCCTTTTCCATCATCGACGAGGCGGCTTCCTCTTTCTTGCCCTCGGGGGCTTCGTCTTCGTCATCCTCGTCGAGATGGAAGAATTCGGGGCGATTCGTCATGGAAACTCCAATTGGTCGTGCCCGCCATAGGTGGCGTTCCGGGCGCGTCGGGTCAATGGCTGGGGGGCCGCCAACCGGCTGCCAAGCTGCACCAGCGTGCGTTCCGGAAAGGTAAAAATCCGCCGATTCCCAGCAAACCAGCACCGGGCGCGTTTTTTGCGCCGCCGGGTTGGTGGTAACTGGTTGGGATACATAGCCGGCCCAGCTAACCGCCATGCTCCACAAGCTGTCGTTCCCCCTTCATGCGGGATGGCAAGGTTCTCGTCGCTCGCTGACACGCCATGCCCGGTCGCCCATGGGTGTAGCCCTGCCGCCTGATTGGCCCAGGCGTCATCTTGGAGCGTGATAAATCGGGGGGCCAATGGACCGCAGTTGTGATCGTGGAATTCAAGAAGACCGCCAGCGCCGTACGCAACGGATCAGACATGTTTCCAGCGGACGCGCGGCGTCTCCGCCAAGCCAAACGCTCGGACATGCGTGCCTTCATCACCGCTCCCAGCAAGGAGGCTTGTAGCCGGTAAGGTTGGTCCCTCAGGCGCTTTGGCTGGCCAGGTTCACTCAACACATGGCAAAAACGCGGGGCAAGGCAGTTCCCTAAGTCGTTCGATCCGCGCTGACACCGGGTTTGATTTAGGTTGTTACCTGCCCCTGGACCCAAGCATCGCTGGGCTTCTCGCTAGTGTCCAGCGAACCAGACGAGATAGCTGACATTGATGCCCTGCGCCGTGAGTTTGGTGTCGCCCTGCAGCTCCGGCAGGCACACCAGGAAAGCGGCTCCGGCAAGCTTGGCGCCGGCCTTCCGCAGCAGCTTGATTGCTGCCATCGCAGTGCCGCCCGTCGCAATCAGGTCGTCGACCAACAACACGCGATCACCCGGTTCGATGGCGTCGGTATGCATCTCCATCGCATCCACGCCGTATTCGAGCTCATAGCTTTCGGTAATGACACTGTGGGGCAGCTTGCCCTTCTTGCGCAGCGGCACAAACCCGGCGGACAGCTGGTGCGCCACCGCCCCGCCGAGAATGAACCCGCGCGCTTCGATCCCCGCCACCTTGTCGATCTTGGCGCCAGCCCATGGCTGCACCAGTTCGTCTACCGCTTGTCGGAAAGCGCGCGGATTGCCCATCAGCGTGGTCACATCCCGGAACATGATCCCCTTCCTCGGGAAGTCCGGGATCGTGCGGATTGCGTCTTTCAGTTCCATGGATCGCCCTCGGCCTGGTCATGTCTGGTTAGAGCATGTCCACGACGCGCGGAAGACGCCTCAGCTCGGCGCCGGCAGGCCTGCTATCCAGTCCGCCAGAACCTTGGTCAGTTCCGGATTGTAGGCAGCATTCGCTACCTGACCACCTGCTGCGCGGTTGGCGGCGCGCGCCTCCTCCGGCGCACCTTCCAGACCGAAACCATGCCCGGTCCGCGCCAGCATGGCGTAGGATGCGGGCCCCGGCCGATAGTGATTCACTACATCGACAATCAGACGATGATCCCGATCATCGATGGCGGCATAGTCGACCTGTCCGTAGACGGCGAGTGTCGGCGCATTGGCGTCGCGCCAGGCAGCCGCCAGTCGCTGTTGACCGACGCCGCGCCAGTAAGCAACGGAGCGTCCGAGTATCTGATCTTCGCCATCCCACCACAGAGCCTCACGGAGCAGCTGTTCGCTTCCCGTGATTTCACTGGCGATCTGCTTCAGTGGCGCCTCCTCCATGAAGATACGATTCAGGATCGGGCGCATCGCCTCAGCCAGCGCCTCGTTGTCCGCCGGATCCGCGCCCACCGAGAAAAGGCTCTGCAGCCTGAAGAGGTCCTGCATGTAGTCATGCCAGTTTCGCATCACGGTACCGTAGACAGCCAGACCCCGCAGACCCGGCGTCTCGGCCGCGAGCACTGGCGCCTCGACGCCGCCCATCGAGTGACCCAGCAGCACGATACGGCTCGGCGCCACGCCATATGTGTTGATCAGCGTTCTTAGTCCCTCGCGGAATGCCGACAACTCGGCGTCGAAATCCATGTCGAAACACGACGGCCCGCCCTGGCTGTCGCCCATGCCAGGCTTCTCGACCCGGTAGGTTGCAATGCCGCGATCAGCCAATCCCTGCGCCAGCGCGCGATAGGGATGTGCGGCGTTCGGCCCTTCCATGGTGGCGCAGTAATAGCCTTGTAGCACGTAGACGACCGGCCCGTTCTTCTTCGCAGTATCGGGCGTCACCATGATGTTGCGCAGCAACCCGCCACGAAACGCAACCGCGCCATAGGTCGCCTTGGCGCGCTCATAGCTCTCCATCGGCCGCGCCACAGCAAGCGCCTCGCCAGAGCTCGCCTTGCCCTGGCGCAGGTAAGACAGGCTGACCGGCTGTCCCGACCGCAATTCATCCGCGCGAGCTACCAGCGCTGTGGTGTCAGTGACCGTCGCCCCGTTTACGGCCGTGATGACGTCGCCAGTCCTTATGCCCGCCTGCGCGGCCGTGGATCCGGGATTGACCTGCAGCACGCGGGCGCCGCCAGCCACCGTCTCGATCGCAACTCCCAGCATGGCCTTGCGCGCCAGTGCGCCCGTCTGGGCGCTCGCAGCGGACAAGCCCGACACCGCGACACTCGCGCCCACCAGGATCGATGCCACCAGGTAGAACCGCGTCGTTTCCATGTCGCCCTAAGCCATATCGAATATCGATACAAAACCACAAGAGGAGACGCGTTTCAACAGGATTGCAGTTGCTTCACGCCTCGTCTGATCTTGGCAATTTTCGCGTTTCAGCCTCAGCGCTGTCTACCCATGCAGCAAAGTGCGGCTCGGCCCACATCCGGTCGAGATAGCCCTGCGCCTCGGGCGATCGCGGAATGGCGTAGGTGACAAACCGCGTCACCACCGGGGCATACATCGCGTCCGCCACCGACCACTGCCCGAACAGGAACGGCCCGCCCGAGCGCGCCATCCAACCCCGCCACAGCGCATCCACCTTCTCCGCGTCGGCAAGGCCATCGGCTGTCAACCGCCCTGCGTCCGTCCGGCGGCGAATGTTCATCGGTGCATCGTTGCGCAGGTTGGGAAAGCCCGAATGCATTATGGCCGCCGCCGCGCGCGCCAGCGCTCGCGTGTTGGACTCCCTGGGCCATAGTGTGGGCTGCTGTTCGGCCGCCCACTCGCAGATCGCAAGGCTCTCGGCGATCACCACGCCCTCGCCCAGGTCAAGCGCCGGCACCCGCGCATTGGGCGAGATCGCGCCGAAGACCGGCTTGCCACCCAACTCGGGCAGCGCATGCATCACCTCGTCGAACGCGATTCCGCCATGCCGCAGGGCCAGCCACGGGCGCATCGACCATGACGAGTAGTTCCTGTCTCCGATATGCAGACGCGGCGCGCTCATGTGGGCTCCAGTGAGGTCTGTCAGTTCAGTGTTGTTTGTAGGCGAAAGCTACGATCAGGGCGAGCGCAACGAACACCATGCCAACGCCGCGTTCGAACCACCGCCGCACGTGGTCTTTCGCCAGGAACCGCGACAGCGCCCCGCCGATGTGTGTGTAGAGCCATTGCACGCCCAGATCGGCGATCGTGCCGACCGTCCCGAGCACTACAGTCTGCCCCAGCACATCGGTCTTGGTGTCAATGAACTGTGGCAGGAAGGTCAGGAACCAGAAGATCGTCTTGGGATTGCCGAGCCCGATCATCAGCCCGTCGAAGAATGCGCCGCGCCCGACCGCGATCACCGGTGACGGCTGCGCCGGGTCGGGTGGCAGCTTGCGCTGCAACGACCGCAGGATCGCCATCACACCCAGCAGGGCAAGATATCCCGCCCCCGCCCACTTCACGATGAAGAAAGCCAGCTCCGAGGTCGACATCAGCACGCCGATACCCAGCGCCGTCAGGGCGAAGTAGAAGACATTGGCGACCTGGATGCCGAAGCCAGCCATCAGGCCCGCGCGACGTCCGCGCAGGGCAGATTGCGACATGATGAACATGACGTTCGGCCCAGGGGCCATGCTGACGAGCGTGGTCAGCACGATGAACAACAGGATGTTGTCGGGTATCATCTATGCTTGGTTCCCGCTTGCGGCAGGGATGTCGGCGGACAAACCAAGGTCCGTCAAGCCCTTAACACCCGTCCGGCGACAGCATCAAGCCGCGCCAGCAGCGCAGGATCCCGGTGTTCTCGATCCGTGATGATCGCATGATCGAGGCATGTGTCGATCGCGTCTGGATCCGGCGTACGAGGGCCCGCCGCCATCCGCAGCGTTACGCGCGAGACCAGGGCCGCTGCCTTCTGCGCATTGCCATGCAGCACTTTCAGCACATCGCTCACGGACACCGCGGCGACCTCCTCGTGCCAGCAATCATAGTCCGTCACCATCGCCACCGTTGCGTAGGGCAGCTCCGCCTCGCGCGCCAGCTTGGCCTCCGGCATGTTGGTCATCCCGATCACCGCGCACCCCCACGAACGATAGAGCTTCGACTCCGCGAGTGACGAAAATTGCGGGCCTTCCATTGCCAGATAGGTCCCACCCTTGTGTGTGCGAACCCCGAGCGCTGCAGACTCCTCCGCCGCCATCCCCGCCAGCCGCGATGAAACCGGATGCGCCATCGACACGTGGGCGACGACGCCCTCGCCAAAAAAACTCTTCTCGCGCGCAAACGTTCGGTCGATGAATTGATCGACCACCACGAAATCACCCGGCGCCATCTCCTCATTGAGAGATCCGCATGCCGACAGCGAGAGAATGTCGGTGCACCCCGCCCGCTTCAGCACATCGATATTGGCGCGATAGTTGAGCTGCGTCGGCCCCAACCGATGCCCTCGGCCATGCCGCGGCAGGAACACCACATCGATCCCGTTGAGCTTGCCCCGATAAACCTGATCCGACGGCACGCCCCAGGGCGAGGCAATCGACTCCCAACGTCCGCCCTCAATACCGGGAACCTGATACAATCCCGACCCGCCAATGATCCCGAGCGTCCATCTGGTCATGCGAAATCTCGATTCCGGAGTGCGGGGCAATTGGCGCGCACTCTATCCAATCGAGGTGTCGGGGCCAGCAGGTCGACAACAAGGGATGAAACAGCCCCCCGTGAGAACGCAGCCTACCACCACTTCCGCATCGTGACGGGCGGCGGCGTCAGCAGGTTTACCGTGTGCAGCTGCACGTCATCCGCAACCCGGTAGCCGAGGCTCTCCCAGAACGTCACCAGCCTCGGTTGATCCTCGCGCACACCCAGCTGCACGCCCGCGGCGCCTGCCTCACGCGCAGCATCTTCCAGCGCCGCCACCAGCGGTGCGCCGAGGCCGAGCTTGCGTAGCTCCTTCGCAACACCCACACGCTTGATCTCTGCCCATGACCGCCTGTCGCCCGCAGGCCCCGGCACCGGATGGAACCGTCCGCCGCCAACCGCCACATCACCTGAGAACAGCAACACCGCCCCGCCGCGTGCGATCTGTCCGGCGATGTCCTCGACCGTTTCGCGGTAGGCGGACGAATTCGTGGCGACCGTTCCGGTCCAGCAACGCAGCATTACATCGCGCACCAGCCCCGCATCCACGACACGCGCTGCGTGAAGGCGAAATCCTTGCGGTAGGCGCATGACGAAGTCTCGAAAACGACAGGGAAACCCGCAAGACGCGAGAGCCGGGATCCGTCCGTCCAACAGCCCCGAAGGACGGCCAGATCCCGGCATACGCCTCGCGGCGTATCTCAAACGCCGCAGCGCCTCTATGAGACGCGCCCGGCCTAAGCGTCGAGTTTAGGATTGAACGGGCGGGCGCGCAATTTTCATCGCGCGCCCAATCGTTACTAGTGCTCCACGTTCCGCCACAGGCGGCGATACGAAAGGAAAGCTAGCAGCGCCAAGATGAGCAGATACGGGATGACCGCCGCGCCCATCTGCTTGCGCGCCACCTGCTTCGGATCACCGGCCCACGCCAGGAACAGCGCGACGTCATGCGCCTGTTGCTCCATCGTCGTCGGACGACCATCGTCGAACGTGTTCTTGTCGCAGTTCATGCCGCCAGCGGTGTGCTCGGAGCAGTCTCGCTGCAGCCTGATGTCGAAATCCGACAGCGGCCGCTGCATCGCCAGGAAACCACCCGGCGGCTTGTGACGCGGATCGCCGCTCCACTGACCGCCCGTATCACCGGCGACGTAAACGTTGTAGTTCTGACCCGGATTGACCTTGAGGCCAGCCGGCGGTGTCACAAAGCCATTCATCAGCGAATAGATGTACGCCGCGCCGCCGTGACGCGCTTTCGCGATCACTGACAGGTCCGGCGGAATGGCGCCGCCATTGGCAACGGAGGCTGCGATGTTGTTGGCGTACGGGCTCGGGAAACGATCCGAGGGAATGCCCGGCACCGAAACCATCGAGCCCGAGTCCGGATCGACTTTCGAGACCGAAAACTCGCTCGCCAGTTTTTTCACGATCGGGTTGTCGTTCGGGTTGGGAAAGCGTGCGTCATAGAACGGGCCGCCCACTTCGCCGAGGTTGCGGAACGAGAGAAGGCGCAGACCGTGGCAGGTCGAGCAAACGTTCTTGTAGACCTTAAAGCCGCGCTGCATCGCGTTCTGGTCTAGCGTGCCGAACAGTTCCTCGTGCGGCCAGCCGCCTTTCGGCTCCAGCAGATGGTGCGATGCGCCGCCGCCATGGAGGGCAGCTTCAGCAGCTTCGGGGTTTTCCGGTTGGATCACTTCTGCGACCGGCGTCGGGGCCGGAGCGACGACAACCGGCTCGGCCGTCGGAGCAGGCGTGACGGCTGGTTGGTCAGCGGCGGGAGGCGGCGTTACCGGGGCGGCGGGCTGTTGCGCGATGGCGGTGACGCCGAACGCTGCAACCGCGATAACCGCAAGGCTGGATAGGGCGAGCTTGGCGAAGCGCATGTGTCTCTCCCTATTCCGCAGCCACAGGGTTCACCGGGGACGCCGGGACCGCTGCATGTTTCTTGGTGACGCTTTCCGCGATCGACGGCGGACGCACTTTCGGTTTCTCGAGGATTCCGAGAACCGGCAGGATCAGGAGGAAATACAGGAAATAGTACAGCCCCAGGATCTGCGAGAGCCACAGCCACTTGAAGCCTTCCGAGCTGACTTCGATCGCAGCTTCGCTGCGGGCCGGTTCAGCCAGCGCGGCTTTCTTCGCGACAAGCGCCTCGTAATTGTCCGACACTTCGCGGATCACCTTGCCGGTGGCCGCTTCGGTGTAGACGAGCGCGACCTTGTCCGGGCCGTAGTTGAACACAAACTTGTCCGGGTCGTTGGCGCCGCAGAAGCCGAGGCCGACCGATGCGAGCACGAACAGCACGAACGCCTGTTGCGCCAACGGACGGTAGCGCATGGAGCGCACCTTCGACGTATCGAGCCACGGCACGAAGAACAGGATCAGGATCGCACCGAACATCGCGCCCACACCGAGCAGCTTGGCCTCGATCGGGCCGATGTCGAAAGTGATTGCGCGCAGAATTGCATAGAACGGCAACAGGTACCATTCCGGCACGATGTGCGACGGCGTCTGGGCCGGGTTCGCCTGGATGAAGTTGTCTGCGTGGCCGAGCTCGTTCGGCATGAAGAAAACGAACGAGGCAAACAGAATGAAGAATACAACGATCGCGAAGCCGTCCTTCACAGTGTAGTATGGGTGGAACGGGAGCGTGTCTTTCTTCACATCTTTCACCGAAACGCCTGTCGGGTTGTTGTTGCCCGGAACGTGCAGCGCCCAGATGTGCAGGACAACAATGCCTGCGATGACGAATGGCAGCAGGTAGTGCAGTGAGAAGAAGCGGTTAAGGGTCGCATCACCGATCGCCGGTCCGCCCATCAGGTAGGTTTTCACCGTGTCGCCGACCAGCGGGATCGCACCAATCAGGTTGGTGATGACCGCCGAGCCATGGAACGACATCTGTCCCCAGGGCAGCACATAGCCCATGAACGCCGTCGCCATCATGATCAGGTAGATCACGACGCCGAGGATCCAGATCACCTCACGGGGCGATTTATAAGAGCCGTAATAGAGACCGCGGAACATGTGGATGTAGACCGCCAGGAAGAACATCGACGCGCCGTTCGCGTGGATGCCCTGGATCAGCCAGCCGAAATCGACGTCACGGCGAATACGCTCGACCGAGTCGAATGCCTTCGACGTATCGGCAACATAGTGCATCGCCAGCACGATGCCGGTGACGATCTGCACCACCAGCATGACGGCCAGGATGCCCCCGAACGTCCACCAGTAGTTGAGGTTCTTCGGTGTCGGGAATTCCATCAGGTCATGGTTGAAGCGCAGGATGGGCAAACGCTCATCCATCCACTTCGTGAAGCCGTTCTTCGGCTCGTAGGTCGACGGTCCGCTCATGTTCCCATGTCCCCCGACTACAGCGAAATCTTGATCATGGTGGCCGACGTGTAGTCATACTTCGGGATCGCCAGGTTCTTCGGCGCCGGACCTTTCCGGATGCGTCCCGAGGTGTCGTAGTGCGAGCCGTGGCAGGGGCAGTACCAGCCACCGAAATCGCCGGTGTTGCCCTGCGCCGGGCCGACCGGAACGCACCCAAGGTGCGTGCAGGTTCCCGAAGTTACCAGGATCGCCGGGTTAAGCTTGCCATCCAACATCTTGTGCAGGCGACTGTCGTCCGTGGCAGGATCGCGCAGCTGGGCGTGATCGTCAGCCTTGGCGCGGGCAATCTCGACCGGCGTGCGGTGGCGGATGAAGAACGGCAGACCGCCGATCAGCACCCGGATCTCGCTGCCTTCCGGCACTTTCGAGACATCTACCTCAGCGGTCGAGGCCGCGCGGGTGTCGGCTGCAGGCGCGAGTTGCTGGACGAACGGCCATGCGACCGCGGCAACGCCGCCAGCCGCGACGGTCGCCGCCGCAATATGAATAAAATCCCGACGGGTTTCTCCGGCGTGAGCCGCGTCTGCCGTTGCGGCCTTGGATCCGTGTTCCGACACACGAGTCTCCCATGCTATCCGGAGCTTTTGACGCCTTAATACCGCCGCAGGGGAACCCCCACAGGTGGCGTGGTGTCGCAAGAAAGCCCCAGTTGTGACGGACCCGTCTAAAGTGCGACTCGCCCTCTTTCAACCAGACATCCCTCAGAATCTTGGGGCGAATCTCCGATTGGCGGCGTGCCTTGGCGTCGCAGTCGACATTATCGAGCCCTGCGGCTTCCCGCTTACGGACGCTAGCTTGCGTCGCGTGGCGATGGACTATGCGGAAAATGCTGTTGTTTCGCGTCATTCCGGCTGGTCGGCCTTCCGCGAATCACAAATCGCGAACGGTTCGCGGCTCATCCTGTTCACGACACGCGGCGCTGCCCGCCTTGACCAATTTTCATTTCGCCAGGACGACGTCCTACTGTTTGGACGCGAGTCGGCCGGCGCCCCGGAAGATATCCACAGAGCTGCCGACGAACGCGTAGCGATTCCCCTCGCCCCTCCCGCCCGCTCCCTGAACGTCGCGATGTCCGCCGGCCTCGCTCTGTGGGAAGCGCTGAAGCAGACCGGCGGCTTGCCGGGGTAGATCTCGCCTTGTCATCCCGGGAGCGGGTAGCGCTAGTTGGGACCCTCAGATCGGGGAGAGGGTTCCCGGCTCTTCGCTAGGCTTCGGACAGGACTACAAGCGATACCGCCGCGGGGTGGCTTGAGGGAAAGCCCACTCTCACTGCGCTCAGCTGCTGCAGGTCCTTCTGATACCTACTGACCGCTTTGAAGGACTCATTGATCGCCGTCATCACGTGCGGCGCGGTGATATCGAGCGCCGTTCTCATGCCTCCTGCTTTCTATTCGGCGACCAGCCCCGCCTCGAACAGCGCATTGACTTTCCTCCGCACTGTCTCGCGATGCAGGCTCGGCCTGTCGGCAGTCATCACGCACGCGATGGCGTCAAGATCTTTGGATTTCAGTTTCCTCGTCAGCTTTTTGCGGTCGGAACGGCATCGCCAACGCTTCAGGGGACGCAACGTTGCCTGGGCGATGGAAAGCCAGGTCAGCGTCGACCCGCTGTCGGACTTGAACATCGATCGGGCGATGTGGATCAGATCAGGAAAAAGCTTGACTGCGCGAAGGCTTTTGGACGCAAGGCCAACTCAAGGATCGATAGTGCCTAGTGCTGCCCACCTGCGTCGGCCGCCGCCCCGACCCCGCACTGCCGGCCGATGCCCTGAGTCATCACCGCGAACTTGGTGCGCAGCTCCGGCGCCAGCTCTTCCATCCGCCCAGCGACCTCGGCCTCGGCGCCCTGCGCGCCTAGCACCACCATGTCGAACATCGGCTTGTCGAGCTTCTCCGCCGTAGCCTTGCCGAGGCACTCACACACCTCGACAGCTTCGCCGTCCGCGATGCACTGCTCGGTGATCACCTTGATGCCCTGCGCGTTCGGGCTGCACCCGGCGAGGGTCACGGCCACGAGGGCGGCGAGACCAGCTGAACTGACGATTGTGCGCCTCATGAAGGGCGTAGACCTGTTTTGTGAGAGTGATGCAAGCATCTATCCGGCAGGGGCATGGCACTCAAGTTGAGCCGAAGCGATCAGGCTTGGCTGTTTGAAAAGGTCATCGGGCGGCAATTTCCGCATGATCTCGTCCGCGGCGTCTTCCTGCCCTCTGGCCTGAAGCACCAGCGCCTGCTGAACCTCGGCGCTCACCTCACCCGACGTCACCAGCGCATCCACCTTAGCCGCCTGGCACTCGCATAGCGCTGCTTCTCCGCCGCCCTCAACGCAGGCCTTGGCCAGCGCGACGTGCGCCTCGCTCGCGGGCGGCTTGTTTTCCCCACACCCGGCCGCCAGCAGCGCCAGCGCCGCAATCGTCAAAGCAATCCGCATCACCACTCCATCCAAAGCCCGCCCCACACTAGGCACCCCACCCCATTCCGCAAACCCTGCAATACCATCCGTCGTTCAGACGGCGGACAGGGGGCAGGTCTAGTATGCGCGCAGCGTGCGCACGCGCCCACGCGGACCGCCACCAACTCAGAAAAAAACAGCCCAACACGCCTCAGCGCACCTGCCTCTGAGGCTGCACGCGCATGCCTAGATGCGCAGAGGCGAGACAGACCGGATCGTCCGCACCACGCCATCGGCCGAAGACATCAGCATCGTGTGCGTTTCGATCGCTCCGCGCCGCCGCACTGCGCCATCCAGCAACGTGCCTTTGGTCACGCCCGTCGCCGCAAAGATCACATCGCCCGAGACCAGGTCGTCGAGATTGTAGCGCCGCCCCGCATCCTTGAGTCCGCCGCGTTGCGCCTGCAGCTTCTCGGCCTCGTTTCGAAACACGAACCGCGCCTGCATCTGTCCGCCGACACAGCGGAGTGCCGCAGCCGCCAGCACGCCCTCCGGCGCCTTGCCCTGTCCGACATACATGTCGATGCCCGTCTCCGGCATCGCGGTATTGATCGCGCCGGCCACGTCGCCGTCTGGAATCAGATTGATCCGTGCGCCTGCCTTGCGCAGGTCATTGATGATCTTCTCGTGACGCGGACGATCCAGCACGCACGCCGTGATTTCGCGCACATCGACGCCCTTCGCGCGCGCCAGCCGGATCGCATTCTCGCCGGCATCAGCATCGAGGTCGACAATGCCAGCCTCATATCCTGGACCAATCGCCAGCTTTTCCATGTAGAGATCAGGAGCCTGCAACAGCCCGCCGCGCGGCGCCGCTGCGATTACTGCCAGCGCATTCGGCATCGCCTTCGCCGTGAGCGTCGTGCCTTCCAGCGCCTCGAGCGCAACGTCGAGTTCCAACCCGCTGCCTGTGCCAACCGCCGCACCGACATTCAGCGTGTCGCCATCGGCCTCGCCGACCACGACCTGTCCCGCAAAATCTATTCCGTTCAGCGCGGCGAACATAGCTGCGACCGACGCCTGCTCGGCCGATCTCTCATCTCCGCGCCCGACCCAGCTCTCCGCCGCTGTAGCCGCCGCGATCGTCGCGCTCGCCATTGCGTAGCCCAGCGTCGAGCAGGAAGTCGCCAGTGTACCCATGGGGAATCCTGCCCTCAGCAAGCGTCCCCGATGTTTACGAGGCACGAATCGTCATGTCAGAACGCATACGCCCGGCGGACTCGCGACCAAAGCAAAATCGCGTCCGCCGGGCCATGCTGTCATGCTGCGCCGCACTCTAGGGCGTGCGCATTTGTGCCCGTCGCTATTGCTTCAGGATTGTGCCGCGAATTTCCCCACCTTTGTTCGCGGCGGTGTGAACATTCACATAGTATTTGCCGGCGGCCAGATCGGCAGCCTGCGCATCGGTCAACGTCGCCGTGCCCTTGATCGGGCTGGCAGCGGACGGGAACGGCACAACCGGCGGGCCGTTGGCGCCCTCTGCGGCCGGACCATGAATGTGCGCGGCAACCGCAGCACCGGTCAGCCCCTCGTAGGTCACATCATAGGTCAGCGTGTGCGTTGCGGGATCGTACATGAACATGCCCATGCCTTTGCCCGTCGACACAATCCCGGCGCTCGGCGCCAGCATCGCATGATAGTGGTTCATTGCTGGCATTTTCGCCATCGCGGGCATGGCCGGCATAGCCGGAGCAGCCGGTGTCATCGCGCAACCGCCCGCCAGCATCCCGGCCATAATAGCAGAGCCAATCCAAAGCTTCCTCATGACGTCCCTCATGTGTTTGTCGGCAGATCGGGAAGCCCCCGCGCCGTGTTGCTCTATCTAGTCCGATGTCGGGGTGTTGGACAGAGCGCATGAATTGCAATCATTTGCGATATGCCTATCAGACGTGGGTCTATGAGGCCGACGCACCTCTTGCGGCAATCCAATCGAGTGTTCAAAACGGATTCATGACAGACACACTCCGCCCGAACTCGCTCGATGCTTTCTGGATGCCGTTCACGCCGAACAAGGCGTTCAAGGCCGATCCACGCATGGTCGTGCGAGCCGACAAGATGCACTACTACACGCCCGAGGGCCGCGCGATTCTTGATGCGACCTCCGGCCTCTGGTGCGTCGCCGCTGGGCACAACCAGCCGAAGATCGTTGAAGCGATCCGCAAGGCTGCCGGTGAACTCGACTATGCCGGCAACTTCAACATGGGCCACCCGCTCGCGTTCGAATTCGCCAACCGCCTTACCGGTCTGCTACCAGACAGGCTCGACCGCATCTTCTTCACCAACTCCGGATCGGAGAGCGTCGAGACTGCGCTCAAGATCGCGCTTGCTTACCAGAAGGCGCGGGGCAAGCCGGGCAAGTATCGCCTCGTCGGCCGCGAGCGCGCATACCATGGCGTCAACTTCGGCGGCATGAGCGTCGGCGGCATGACGCGCAACCGCATGAACTTCGGTCCCATGGTCAGCGGCGTCGACCACCTGCCCCACACCCACGACATCACGCGCAATGCCTTCAGCAGGGGCCAGCCAGAGCACGGCGCTGAAATCGCCGACGTCCTAGAACGCCTCATCTATCTGCACGACGCGTCCACGATCGCCGCTGTCATCGTCGAACCCGTCGCCGGCTCCACTGGCGTTCTCGTCCCGCCCAGAGGTTACCTCCAGCGCCTGCGTGACCTCTGCACGAAACACGACATCCTGCTGATCCTCGATGAAGTCATCACCGGCTTTGGACGGCTCGGCGCGCCCTTCGCCTCGCAGTATTTCGAAGTGAGGCCCGACATGATCACCCTGGCCAAAGCGATCAACAATGCCACGGTCCCCATGGGCGCCGTCGCCGCCAGCCGTGAGATCTACGACACGATGCTCGCGTCCTCTGAAACGCCGATCGAGCTGTTCCACGGCTACACCATGACAGGCCACCCGCTCGCCTGCGCAGCCGGCATGGCGACCCTGGACGTGTTCAAGGAACAGCGCCTCTTCGAACGCGCGCACGAAATCGCGCCCTATTGGGAGGATGCGCTCCATTCCCTTGGCGATGCTCGCCACGTGATCGACATTCGCAATCTCGGCCTCATCGGCGGCATCGAACTCGAGCCACGCCCTGGTAAACCCACCGCCCGCGCGCTCGAGGCCTTCCGCGCCTGCTTCGACAAGGGCCTGCTCATCCGCGTCACCGGCGATATCATCGCCATGTCTCCGCCATTGATCGTCGAGAAGACGCACATCGACCAGATGGTCGACACAATCCGAGGCGTATTGCAGACGCTCGAATAAATCACCGGGAACGACCGTGATCCTGACCGATATCCTGCTGATCGCAGCGCTCGCCGTTTTCGTAGTGGCCTGGTGGGCGCGCAAGACGCCTGCGCGCCGCGTCATCCTGATCGTCTCCGCTGCCCTCGCCACCATCATTGGCATCGCGGGTTATCTCACCGATCGCTGGCAGGATGCAGGCGGCGCCTTCATGGGCGCTCTTTTCCTGCTCGGCCTCGGCGGCGTCGTCCTCAAGAACCGCATCACGCGAAGGGACCGCACCGGTGGAGTCCCGTGGTTCTCCGGGATCTTCATCACCATCGGCCTGATCGCCGTGATCGCCCTGATCCGCGAATTCCCAATCAACCCGCTGCCCAGACCCTCCGGCCAATATGCCGTCGGCGTTCGTACCTTCGAAATCGACGATGCCAGCCGCCTCGGCGTGTTCGCTGCGAAGCCCAACGAACCGCGCCGCCTGCTTGTGCGCGTGTGGTATCCGGCGGGCGACGTTGCAGGCCGCGAGCCCGCTCCCTATTTCTCCGATGCCGAGGCCAAGAGCACCGCGCGGTCCCTTGGCGCCCTCGTCGGCTTCCCACCTTTCTTCACCTACATCCGCCACGTGCAGACGAACGCGTACATCAATGCACCCCTGCTTGCCGGCGCGGCGAATCTGCCGGTGGTGATCTACAGCCACGGCTACACGTCATACCTCAGTCAGAACACGGTGTTGATGGAGGAGCTCGCGAGCCACGGCTATATCGCCTACTCGATCCAGCACACGTACGACAGTGCGGAAACTGCCTTCCCGAATGGCGATGTTGCGGCGATGGATCCTGCGCTGCAGGAAGTAGCTTCGAACGAGACTGGCCGTCCCTCGCAAGCCGACGCCTTTGGCGGTGACACCCTCGACAAGCGGATCGACGCCCTGCTCGCCTTTCAGGAGTTCGCCCTCAAGACAGGCTCCCGCATCGCCATCAAGAGCACGAAAGTGTGGATAGCGGACCGCATTTTCCTACACGACACGCTACAGACGGCCCCGCCGGCATCCATCGCGGAGATCGCCCGCGCCGGCAATCTCGCCAGGGTCGGCGAACTCGGCATGTCCTTCGGCGGCGCTATCGCGGGTGAGCTCTGCATGTACGACACGCGCTGCGCGGTTGGCGTCAACATGGATGGTGGCAACTTCCCGTTCTCGTCCACCAATGCCGAAGAGCCGGCGCCCTTCCTGATGTTCCACTCCGACCCGGCCAACCTCTACAAGGAGATGGACCGTCCCGTGCCCGCCACAGGCCCGCGCAGCTTCAACGAATTCTCCTATGAACGCATCGCCACAGCCGGAAGCCGCCCGGACGTCTACCGCATCTCGCTGAAGAACACGCAGCACCTCGGCATGTCCGACTCTTCGCTCTTTGTTGGAGATACTGTGAAGGCTGCGCTCTTCGGAACGGCTCCCGCCGTCACAATGATCAGCGCTCAGAACGACTTCATCCTTGGCTTCCTCGACAAGCACCTCAAAAACGTTGCGAGTGACTATCCTGCTAAGGAACTTGCGAAGTTCAATGGCGCAGTGGTCGTCATCCCCGAAGCCGACATCGCGCCTTGGTGGAACGCCAAACCGGAAGCCGAACGCGCCGCGCTCGAAGCGAGGATCAATGCCGCCAAGCCGACCTATCCCGGCATGCCGATCTTGAACGCGGCGACGCCTGTCTTGCCTCAGATCCCAAACTAACGCCCCGCCTCAACCCCGCTCGTCCCAACGAACGTCGCACCCAGGAACCGTTGGGAGGGTGGCGCAGGCCTGGAGCTACAATCCTGAACAAAGCGCCACGTCAGCCCTCGTTCTCGATATTCGTCGAGATGAGTGGGGGGGCAGGCGTACGCCTACCGCACGACAAAATCGAAATACGTCTCCGGATAGGGCTCCTCCTTCAACGTGAAGTGCCACCACTCTTCCTTCAGCGGCTTGAACCCGCAGGACAGCATCACGTCCTGCAGCATCATCCGGTGCGCCCGCGCCGACGGGCCAACCGTCTGGTCGCTCGGCCACGACACCGGATCGAACAGGTCATAGCCTGACCCCATGTCGAGCTCGGCGGCCGTGCGCGCATCAACCACCGTCAGGTCCAGCGTCGATCCACGCGAATGCCCCGACCTCTCGGCAATATAACCAAGCGCGAACAGCTGTGTCTTGTCGACGTAGGGATACTGTTCGGCCTTGCGTTTTTGGTCGCCAAGGTCCTTCGCCCACGCGACAAAGTCCGCAACCGCGCGCGTGGGTCGGTAGCAGTCGTAGACCTTGAGCCCGAGGCCGAACTCCCGCAGCCGCTCCTGCACTTTTGCGAGCGCAGCAACAGTCTCGCGCGTCAGCAGGCAGACCGGCGCTTCGTATCCGGCAATCGGCCGCCCCACGAAATTCGCCGAGCCAGCGTACCGCATGTCGACCACGAGACCGGGAATAGCCCGCCCCGCATCGACAAAGCCCGAGCGATCCGTCTCGTCGGCCGGCTGCACGTGTGAGCATCCCGCTGCAACCAGGACTGCGACGAGGACAGCCGCGAAACGCATCCTTACGCCCGCGTTTCGATACGCATCAGACGCGGTGTGTCGGCAGTAATCTTCAGCTCGGCAATCTTCGCCATCGCCCTCTCCGCCGACGCGCGTGGGCATGGATGGGTGAGGATCGCCACGGGGGCTGCTCCCGTATCGCCAGCCGATTCCTGAATCAGCTTGTCGATCGATACGCCTGCCTCGGCCAGCTCCTCGGTCAGCGCTGCGAACATGCCCGGCTTGTCGGCCAGCTTGGCGCCGATGAAGAACGAGCCCTGGTCGGCCGCGCTGTCAACTGCCGTGATCAAGGCGGCCAGCTCGCGCGCAGGCTTTCCAAGCGGCGGCGTAGCCGGTCCTTCGAACAGGCGCGCTAGATCGCCCATCACCGCCGCAGCCGTCGGGCCCGAGCCGGCGCCTGGCCCCGTGAACGTCAGGCGGCCCACCGGCTCGCCCTCGACCACGACAGCGTTCAGCGGTCCGTTCACCTGCGCGAGTGGGTGCTCTTTCTGCACCAGCACCGGCGCCACACGGCAGCGCACGCCCTCTTTGGCCCGGAAGGCTTCCGCCACTAGCTTGATGCGATAGTCGAACTTGTTGGCCAACGTGATGTCCATTGCATCGATCTTGTCGACGCCTTCGACCTGCACCTGATCAAAATTCGGCTGCGCGCCGAACGCGATGGAGGCGAGGATCAGAACCTTGTGCGCGGCGTCCATGCCCGACACGTCGAGATAGGGGTCGCTCTCTGCGTAGCCGAGCCGCTGCGCTTCCTGCAGCACCGTCTCGTAGGCCGCGCCCGTCCGCAACATCTCGCTCAGGATGTAGTTGCACGTCCCGTTGAGGATGCCCGACACGCGGCTGACGATCACCCCCGACAACGAGTTCTTGACCGCACGCACGATTGGGATTGCGCCCGCCACCGCCGCCTCAAACAGCAAGTGCACGTTGTGTTTTTCAGCCAGGGAGGCAATCTCGATGCCGTGCTCGGCGATCAGCGCCTTGTTGGCGGTCACTACCGCTTTGCCGGATCGCAGGGCGGCTTCGACCGTGCGCTTGGCGGGGCCGTCCGATCCGCCGATCAGTTCGACGATCACATCGATGTCCGGCGCCAGAGCCAGCTCCATCGGGTCATCGGCCCAGCGGAACTTCGAGATGTCGACGCCACGATTGCGCGTCTTGTTACGCGCGGACACAGCCACGACTTCCAGCTTGCCCGGAATGCGCAGCTCTTCCTGCCGCTCGATCAATTTCAGCAGGCCCCCGCCCACCGTACCAAGGCCGGCTACGCCGAGCCTCAGTGTCTTTCCCGTTCCGGTCATCCCGCTACCTTCTTGATCGGCGAGGGCTCAACCTTCGCTTTCGGTTCCTTCTCGGGCTTGGGCTTTACGCCATTGGCCTCGAGGAATTTGCGCACATTGCGCGCCGCCTGACGGATTCGCTGCTCGTTCTCGACCAGGGCGAGCCGCACATAGTTGTCCCCATGCTCGCCAAAGCCTGCACCCGGCGCCACGGCGACATGCGCTTCCTTGATCAGCCGCAGGGAGAATTCCAACGAGCCGAGCTCACGGAATGGCTCCGGGATCGGCGCCCACGCGAACATCGACGCCTTGGGCTCTGGAATTTCCCAGCCAGCCCGCGTGAAGCTTTCGACCATGGCATTACGGCGCGTGCGGTAGATCTCGCGCTGTTCGGTCACGCAGTCCTGCGGACCATTGAGCGCCGCTGCCGCTGCAACCTGCACAGGCGTGAATGCGCCGTAGTCGAGATACGACTTCACGCGCGCCAGCGCGGAGATCAGCTTCTCGTTTCCCGCCGCAAACCCGACACGCCAGCCAGCCATCGCATAGGTCTTCGACATGGATGTCACTTCGACCGCGATGTCCTTCGCCCCGTCGACCTGGAGGATCGAGGGGGGCGGATCGCCATAATAGATTTCGGTATAGGCAAGATCGGACAGCACCCAGATCTCGTGCTTCTTCGCGAACTTGACGACTTCCTTGTAGAAGTCGAGGTCGACGACCTGCGCGGTCGGGTTGGCCGGATAGCAGACCACCATCGCCGTCGGCGCTGGAATGGAATGGCGCACCGCCCGGCCAAGATTGGAGAGATACTGCTCCGGGGAATGCGCCTCGACCGACCGGATGCTCGCGCCCGCCATGATGAAGCCGAACGAGTGCAAGGGATAGGATGGGTTCGGCACGATGATCGTGTCACCTGGCGCCGCGATCGCCTGGGCGAGGTTGGCGAAGCCTTCCTTCGAGCCCAGCGTGACCACCACTTCCTTGCCCGGATCGAGTTTCACGCCAAACCGGCGATCATAATAGGCAGCCAGCGCCTTGCGCAGACCGGGGATGCCACGCGAGGCCGAATAGCCGTGCACGTCGGGATTGAGCGCGGTCTCGCGCAGCTTCTCGACGATATGCGGCGGCGTCGGCAGGTCGGGGTTGCCCATGCCGAGGTCGATCACGTCGGCGCCATTGGCGCGCAGTCCAGCCTTGGTGACGTTCACCTGTTCGAACACGTAGGGCGGCAAGCGCCTGATCTTGTGGAAATCCAACATCATTGTCGGTTCACCTGTCCTGGGCCTCAGCCCGCGTGAATCACCGCGGGTGGGGCAAATCATTGTGTAAGGCCGTATCGATACGGCCGCTATCGGGCAAGTTTGGCCGGAGGAGGGCTGCGACCGGCTACTGGCCGGGAGGCTTCGGGTCAGCGGGAGCCGCCGTCCCCTCCGCGAGGGCGCGCCATTGCGCCGCGGTAGCTCGGATCTCGTCCGGCGTGCGGACGTCTTGTTCAGGTGTGTTCCTGGCTTCCAGCGCTTCGGCGTCGGTCTTCAGCGCGTCGGCCTGGGTCTTCCATTCCTTCAGTGTGCCGTTGAAAGGCCGAACTTGCGGAACGTCTGACAGCTCCGGATAGCCTTCGCCCTTCACCTCGATCGCCTTTGCCGCAAACCATTCGGGGGCAATCTGCGACACGGCTGACTGCTGCATGATATCTGCGCAGCCCGTCGTCATCGACAGGCCAGCCAGTCCGATGAGTATCGCAAAGGGCCGAGGCATCAAAAAAATCCGGTCGACGGACGTATGGAACCCGTCATTGCGCTTGTCAGAGTTACTACCTAGGGAAAGTCAGTCGATTTGGCGAGCGGCAGTTTCAGCGCGCCGCAGGAACAAGGTCGTTGCCCGAATGAACGAGCGTGGGGGCAAACCTCCTGAAAAACCTCCGGAAGGAGCGGCAACCCCGCCTCCCGGTGAGGATTTTTCGGAAGTCAGCTTCCAGCGGCTTGGCGCGCGGATAGCTGACCTCAGTCGTGAACTTTCGGAAATAACCCGTCTGGCGGGTACTGCTGCCCCCCGGAAGCTGGAACTCGAGGCTGCCTCCTCGGCCTTCAAGTCTCTGACGGAGGCCTACGCGGCCAAGCCTGAGTCCTTCAACGAAGCCCAGCTCGACCTGTTCAGCCGCCAGACCGCGACCTTGCAGGAGATGTCTGCCGGCATGCCATCCCTGGTAGCCGATGCTGATCCGCGTTTTGCCGACCCCGCCTGGCGCGACAATCCGTTCTTCGACTTCATGCGCCGCACATTCCTGGCCTCGTCCCAGTGGGCGGAGAACCTCGCCTGGAACGCTCCGGAGCTGTCCGAGACCGAGCGCCGCCGTGCCGCTTTCTTCATCCGTCAGGCGACCGCCGCCATGGCGCCGTCCAACATGCTGCTGGGCAATCCGAAAGCGCTGAAGGCCCTCTTCGAGTCCGATGGACAATCGATCCAAAAGGGGTTCACCCAGCTGCAGGACGACTTCAACACTGGCCGCGGCCGTCTGTCAGTGACGCAATCAGACGCGACCGCGTTCGAGCCGGGCCGCAACGTCGCCATCACACCGGGCGAAGTCGTGCTGACAAATCCGCTGATCGAACTGCTGCGCTACACGCCCACGACGAAGACCGTCCACGCCAGCCCGGTTCTGATCTTCCCGCCGTGGATCAACAAATACTATGTGCTCGACCTCACGCCCGCAAACTCGCTGGTGGCGTGGCTGCGCGATCAGGGCTTCACGGTCTACATGGTCTCCTGGCGCTCAGCCGACGATGTTACGAAGGATTTCGGCTGGGATGACTATCTGAAACTCGGCGGCCGCGCTGCGCTGGACTGGGTCGCGGCCAAGCACAAGGCCCCCGTGAACGTTGCCGGATACTGCGTTGGCGGCGCGCTCGCCTCGATCCTCGCAGCGCGCCTCTCCGACGAGAACGACGACCGCATGGGCTCGCTCACGCTGCTTGCCGCGCAGACGGATTTCTCGGAGCCGGGCGACCTCGGCCTCTTCATCGATGACAATTCCATCGGTGGCATCGAACAGATGATCGCCGATGCCGGCGGCGTCATGCCGGGCGAAGCGATGCGTGATGCATTCAACCTGCTGCGGCCCGAAGACCTGATCTGGCGCTACGTCGAGGATCGCTACCTGCTCGGTCACGAGGCCAAGCCGTTCGACTTGCTGTACTGGAACTCGGACCAGACCAACCTGCCCGGCCCGCTGCACGTCTCGAGCCTGCGCCGCCTCTATCTCGAGAACGCACTCGCCACCGGCGCCTTCGAGGCTGAAGGCGCGAAGATCAGCCTGCAGCGCGTTCGCACGCCCACTTTCATTCATGCCGCGCGCAAGGACCACATCTCGCCCTTCGCTTCTGTCTATAAAGGGGTGAAGCTTTTTCCTGGCGACGTGACTTTCGTGCTCGCCGACAGCGGCCATATCGCTGGCGTCGTGAATCCGCCTGCCGCCAACAAGTATCGCTACTGGATCTCTGACATCCTGCCGCCCTCGAGCGATGGTTGGATGGCCTACGCGAAAGAGCATCCAGGCTCGTGGTGGCCGCTCTGGGCCGACTGGCTCAAGTCACGCTCCGGCGCCGAAGTCGCCCCGCCCAAGCCGGTCAAAGGCGCAGCAGCTGCCCCCGGCAGCTATGTCCGCGAAACATTGGACTCGATCCGGGCCAAGCGCGCCATCTAACCCGCCTCGCCAGCGCCTCTCCGGAAACCGTGTATTTCTAGAAAATACAGGAAGTTACTCACTTTTTTGGAATAGTTCCAATTTGGCCTTGTACGCACTTTGGAACGGTTCTAGCTTTCCGGGGTCGCTGGCGTTTGCCGCCAGATGGAAATCACCCCTTCAGGAGGAATTCGATGGCTGACGATACTGGCAAGTGCCCTGTCCCCCACGCGCGTGGCCGTCAGAACCGCGACTGGTGGCCCAACCAGGTGAATGTCGGAATCCTGCACCAGGGCACGTCCAACTCCGACCCGATGGGCGCCAACTTCAACTACACCAAGGCGTTCGACAGCCTCGATCTCGACGCTGTGACGAAAGACCTCCGCGCCCTGATGACCGACAGCCAGTCGTGGTGGCCGGCTGATTACGGACATTACGGCCCCTTCTTCATTCGGATGGCCTGGCATGCGGCCGGCACTTATCGCGTTGGCGATGGACGCGGTGGTGGCGGTCGTGGTCAGCAGCGCTTCGCACCGCTCAACTCGTGGCCAGACAATGGCAACCTCGACAAGGCCCGCCGCCTGCTCTGGCCGATCAAGCAAAAGTACGGCGCCAAGCTTTCGTGGGCGGATCTCCTTATCCTCACGGGCTATGTCGCCGTCGAGTCGATGGGCGGTCCTGTGTTCGGTTTTGGCGGAGGCCGCGCCGACACCTGGGAGCCCGAGCAGCAAGTGAACTGGGGCGCCGAAGAAGCCTGGCTTGCTGACAGCAAAGCGTCGAACAGCCGTTACTCCGGTGATCGCGAACTGCATGGCGATCTCGGCGCGGTGCAGATGGGCCTCATCTACGTCAATCCGGAAGGACCGGATGGCAATCCCGATCCTGTCGCCTCGGGCCGCGATATCCGCGAGACCTTTGCCCGCATGGCCATGAACGATGAAGAGACCGTGGCGCTCGTCGCCGGCGGCCACACCTTCGGCAAGGCGCACGGCGCAGGTCCTGCAAGCAATGTTGGCAAGGAACCAGAAGGCGCCGACATCGAGAACCAGGGCTTGGGCTGGCTTTCGACGTTCGAAAGCGGCATGGCCGGGGACACCATCACATCTGGCATCGAAGGCGCGTGGAAGCCCAACCCGACCAAATGGGACATGGGCTACTTCGAAACGCTGTTCGGCTTTGAGTGGGAGCTGACCAAGTCACCCGCGGGCGCGCACCAGTGGAAGCCGAAGGGCGACGCTGGCCGCAATGTCGTCGACGCACACGACCCTGCAAAGATGCACCAGCCGATGATGACCACGGCGGACATGGCTATGCGGATGGACCCCGCCTACGAGAAAATCTCGCGCCGCTTCCTCGCCAACCCGCAGGAGTTCGCCGACGCTTTCTCAAGAGCCTGGTTCAAACTCACGCACCGCGACATGGGCCCAAAGATGCTCTATCGCGGCAAGCTCGTGCCGAAGGAAACACTGATCTGGCAGGACCCGATCTCCGGCGCACCCAGCAATATCGACGCTGCTGACGCCGAAGCCCTGAAGGCCAAAATTCTGGCGACCGGCCTCTCCGTGACTCAGCTCGCCTCGGCAGCATGGGCTTCGGCTTCTACTTTCCGTTCGTCGGACAAACGCGGCGGAGCTAATGGGGCTCGCGTTCGCCTCACACCGCAGAAGAATTGGGAAGCCAATAACCCGACCGAACTCGCCAAGGTGATCTCCGCGCTCGAAGGCATCCAGAAGGAGTTCAATGCAGGCGCCAGGAAAGTCTCGCTGGCCGACCTCATCGTGCTCGCCGGCAATGCAGGAATCGAGAAGGCAGCAAAAGCTGGTGGCGTCGATGTGAAGGTTCCCTTCACGCCGGGCCGCGGCGACGCCACGCAGGATGAAACCGAAGTTCACTCCTTCGACTTCCTCGAACCGAAAGCTGACGGATTCCGCAACTATGTGCGCAAGCCGATCATGTTGCCGGAAGAGCATCTGGTGGACCGCGCACAGCTGCTGAACCTCACCGCGCCCGAGATGACCGTTCTCGTCGGCGGCCTGCGCGCCCTGCAGGTTGGCGATCAGAAACTCGGCGTTCTCACGACCAGGCCCGGAACGCTCTCTAACGACTTCTTCGTCAACCTGCTCGACATGGGTACGCACTGGACAGCTGTCGCCGGCAACGACAACCTCTTCGAAGGCAAGGACCGCAAGTCCGGCGCCGTGAAGTGGACCGGCACCCGCGTCGACCTCGTCTTCGGTTCGCACTCACAGCTTCGCGCCCTCGCCGAAGTCTACGGGGCCAGCGACGCGAAGGAGAAGTTCGTGAAGGACTTCGTGGCGGCGTGGACCAAGGTCATGAACCTCGACCGTTTCGATCTCGTCTGATTACGGGAGATACGTGCATCCCTAACGCCGCTCGTGCGTTGATTAGCTGACGTGCACGACCTCCCGTCACACCTTTTCCCGAGGAGGGAAGAGGACTGCCCCGGACCCTCAAGGTCCGGGGCTTTTTTGTACGTCGCTCATGCAACGTGGGCGCACTCGCTTGCCGCCGAAATTGCCATCGCCCGAACTCCAACGCAGGTCTTGCCAGCCTCGCCCCGGCGTGTTGATCGTTACCGGGCAGTATCGCGTGGAGGTGACATGCGTCGTCGGGATGTGCTTCGTGGGGCGAGCGCTCTTGGAATCCTGGGCGCTGCCGGTTGCCTGACGCAACCCTCCAAAGCCCTGCCTCTTAATGAGGCCAACATTGAGCGCGCCTTTCTCTACGCCTATCCGCTCTACGAAATTTCGCGCACCGGCCAGAACCGCGCGGCGCAACCCGGGCTCAACAAGATCGGCAATCGCGCTACGCTGACCGACCATACGATGCGACAGATCACGGCGCCGAACAACGACACCATCTACACCTCCGCCCAGCTCGAGCTCTCGAGCGGACCCGTCGAGGTCATCGCGCCCACGGACACGCGCCGCTATTTCAACATCACATTCATGGACGCCTTCACCGACAACTTTGCTGGAATCGGCACGCGGCTGACCGGGGGACAGGGTGGCAAGTACTGGATCATCGGGCCGAACTGGAACGGCGCAACGCCAGACGGGGTGAACATCATCCAGTCGCCCACCAACGATGTCTGGATGCTCGGCCGCATCGTAGTCGATGGGCCCGACGATCTTACCCCTGCCAAGGCCCTGCAATCGCAGATTTCGGTGCATTCCAACTCCTCGACGCCGCCGCGCCCTTTCAAGGTGAAATGCACCAGCGCAGAAGATCCGGAGAATTTCCTCGCCGTGGTCAACGAGATGATTGCACGCTCGCCCGGCAATAAGGGGCATCTCGGCGAAGTCGGCCTCTACCTGAGCCTGGGCGTCGGCCGCGATCCCGACTTCGAGCCATCGCCCGACCTCATCGCCGCATGGCGCGCGTATCTGCCGAAGGGATTGGCGCTGCTGCGCGAGACCTTCCAGTTCAAGTCGCTCATCTCGGATGGCTGGAGCTATCAGGCGCGCGGCGTCGGCGAATACGCGGCAACCGATCGTCTACGGTCCGCCATTGCGCTCGGCGGCCTTGCGGCACTGCCTGAAGCGGAGGCGATGTATTTCCATGCCCTCTACGAACCGGGCGGCGATCACCTGACGGGCACCCGCAAGTATGTCTGGCGACTGCCGCCGGGCGGCATTCCGGTGGACGCGTTCTGGTCGCTGACCATGTACCAGCCGGAAGACGACGGGCGGTTCTTCTTCGCCGCGAACCCGATCGACCGCTATTCGATCGGTGATCGCACCAAGGATCTGGTCAGGAACGCGGATGGATCAATCGACATACTGATCCAGCACGAACAGCCAACGGGCGAGAAAGCAGCCAACTGGCTTCCCGCGCCAGCCGGACCGCTGCGCCTCGCTCTGCGGGCCTATCTGCCGCGTTCGGAATTACGTAACCGCAAATGGAAAGTGCCCCCGCTCGTTCGGGTCTAGACGTAGCGAAGCAGAGCCAGCACGAGAATAACGAGCAAGATTGCTCCGAGCGTACCGGAAGGCGCGTAACCCCAACTGCGGCTGTGCGGCCACGATGGCGCCACGCCGATGATGAGAACCAAGAGGACGACAAGAATAAGCAGCGATGGTGTTGAGAGCACGTTGGGTCCGCCTGATCTAATCCAGGCAAAGAACGTGCGGGATGGCCTTAAGGTTCCAATTCGGGAACGCCGCGCCTAATTCACCAGTGTGGCCGGCGTCAGCTTGTTGATCTCCTCACGCGTCACGCCCGGCGCGATCTCGATCACCTTCAACCCGCCTTCAACGACATCGAACACGCCAAGATTGGTGATGATGCGGTTGACGACCCTGATGCCCGTCAGCGGCAGAGTGCACGCCTTCAGCAGCTTGCCTTCGCCCGCCTTGTTGGCGTGATCCATGATAACCACGACCCGCTTCACGCCGGCCACCAGATCCATCGCGCCGCCCATGCCCTTTACGAGCTTGCCCGGGATCATCCAGTTAGCGAGATCTCCGGTCTCGCTGACTTCCATCGCGCCAAGAATGGCAAGGTCGATATGGCCGCCGCGGATCATCGCGAAACTGGTTGCACTATCGAAAAAGGAAGAACGGTCCATCACGGTTATGGTCTGCTTGCCGGCGTTGATGAGATCTGGGTCTTCCTCGCCCTCGAACGGGAACGGCCCCATGCCAAGCATGCCGTTTTCTGACTGAAGCGTGACGTCGACGCCGTCCGGAATGTGGTTGGCCACTAGGGTCGGAATGCCGATGCCGAGGTTCACGTAGAACCCGTCCTTCAACTCCTGAGCGGCACGCGCCGCCATCTGATCACGATCCCAGGCCATGCCCGTCTCCTATGATGCGTCGAACGCCGCCTTGAGCAGCGTCTTGAGTTCGGTGTCGATGTCATTCGTCGAAGTAAGTACGACAACCGCCGTGTTGCGATCCGACCAGCCCTCGTTTTTCCTGGGCGGCGACAGACGCTTGGAGGCCTTGAGATCAACCGCCATGCCGAGCCGCACGCCATCTCTGGTCGGACGCGCTGCGGCAAACTGATACTTGCGCGCGAACCCGGTGAAAGCCTTCCTTTCACCAACAATCGCGCCTTGGAGTTTCTTCACCTTAGCCACCAGCGCATCGTGAATTTTCAGCTGCACGGGATCCTTCCATAGCGCCGCAATCAGCGCGTCGGGATTGTCCCAACCCATATTGTCGCCGGGAAACGCCGCATCAAGAATGGCCGCGCCGCGATTGGCGCCGATGCCATAATTGTCCTTTAGCCACTTGGAACGCGCCTTGGGTTTCGTCTCCGGACACTTCCGCGCGATCTTTGCCCACTCGTCCAGTGACTTGCCGGTGTCGCGCATGAGTCCCTCGCGGACGCTTGCGAACCATTTCGTCTGCTGGGCAGTAAGGCTCGCGTCGGCCATGGCTACGCCCGCTTGCGCACTGTGCGCTGTTCAATTCTTTTCTCGAACGCGCCCTTGAAGATCCGCTGTACGAAGATGCCCGGCGTGTGAATCGCGTCGGGATCGAGATCGCCGGTCGGAACAAGCTCCTCAACTTCGGCGACGGTTATCTTCCCCGCCATAGCCATCATCGGATTAAAGTTACGAGCAGTCTTGTTGTAAATCAGATTGCCCTGCGCATCGCCCCTCCAGGCTTTCACAATGGACAGATCGGCCACCAGCCCCGTCTCCATCACATAGGTCTCGCCGTTGAAGACGCGCGTCTCCTTGCCTTCGGCAACAAGCGTGCCCACGCCGGCTTTGGCATAGAACGCCGGAATACCCGCGCCGCCCGCGCGGCAGCGTTCAGCCAGCGTGCCCTGTGGATTGAACTCCAGCTCGAGTTCACCCGAAAGATACTGCCGTTCGAACTCCTTGTTCTCGCCGACGTAGGACGAGATCATCTTCTTCACCTGCTTCGAATTCAGCAGCACGCCTAGACCGAAACCGTCGACGCCGGCGTTGTTGGAAATGACGGTAAGGTTCTTTACGCCCGAGCGCTGGATCTGGCGGATCAGGTTTTCCGGAATGCCACACAGGCCGAATCCGCCGGCCATGATCGTCATCCCGTCGAACAGCACGCCGTCGAGCGCGCCTGCTGCATCGGAACAGATCTTGTTCGCCATCTTCGAAAATCCTCCTGCCTTTCGGCGTTCCTATCCGCCGACGACCTGGTCGATCCGTCCAAACACGGACCGGCCCTTGTCATCCAGCATCTCTATCTCGACCCGGTCACCGCGCCTCAGAAAACCTGTGCTCGGTGAGCCCCTGGTGATGGTTTCGATCATTCTCAGTTCGGCGATGCACGAATACCCGACACCGCCTTCCGCAATCGACTTGCCGGGGCCGCCATCCTCGCCCCGGTTTGACACCGTGCCAGAGCCGACGATCGTCCCGGCCGACAGCGCCCGCGTCCGCGCGGCGTGTGCGATCAGTGTCGGGAAATCGAACGTCATGTCGACACGTGTGTTCGCTTTGCCGAACGGTTGGCCATTAACCCGCACCGTCAGCGTGCCGTTCAACCGCACACCATCCCACATGCCGTCCAGCTCGTCCGGCGTCACTGCGACCGGAGAAAACGCCGACGCTGGTTTGGAATGAAAGAAGCCGAAACCTTTGCCCAGTTCTTCGGGGATCAGGTTGCGCAGCGAGACGTCGTTCGCGAGCATCACCAATCGCACCGCGCGCTGCGCCTCGTCGTGACCGGCGCCGATCCGGACATCACCGGTGATGACAGCGACCTCGCCCTCCAGATCGCAACCCCAGTCTTCATTGCCGAGCGGGATCGGGTCGCGCGGGCCGAGGAAGCCATCGGAGCCGCCCTGATACATAAGCGGGTCGGTCCAGAAGGTTGCCGGCAACTCGACGCCGCGCGCCTTGCGCACCAGCTGCACGTGATTCACATAGGCCGAACCATCCGCCCACTGAAAGGCCCGCGGCAAGGGCGAGGCGCAATCCTTCTCGTGGAAGCGCTCGGCCGGCACAGAGCCCAGTTCCACCTCTTCCGCCAGCATCTCCAGCCGCGGCGCATGCCGCTTCCAGTTGTCCAGCGCGGCTTGCAAGGTGGGCGCTATGTGCGACGCGTCCGCGCAGCGTGTAAGGTCTCGGGAAACGACGACGAGGCGTCCGTCCCGGCCATGTTTCAGAGATGCGAGCTTCATGTCCGTTCTATGCCGCCAAATTCGGCGCGGAGCAAACGGAGTCCGTGTGTCAGTTCTGCTCGATAGCACAATCCTGAAACGCCACGCGAGCAAGGGCATGGCGGACGGGGGTTGTCGAATCACCACCGCCCGGCGTGGCAAAGGCCTGCTTGCCATCGGTACAGGTCATGACGCCCGGCTCCGATGTTGCGCTGGGCTCACGCTTCGGCAGCTCGATTGTCGTGACGCCATCCAAGCCGACTATCGCGGCGTGGTTATCGAGGAAGGCAACGCGCAAGCTGTTCCGGCCACCTATCAGCTTCATCGTACAGCTCCGCCCGTCCGCCACGGTTAGCGAGCACTGCGCCTCCGCGGGCCTTGCAACAGGCGCGGATTTGTCCGGAACGACACGCACGGCAAGCATGCGGCGATCGCAGCGCATCCATTGATGGATGCAAGCGTCGGTGCCGCCCGGGCAGGCGGACAGCACTTCCTTATTTTGGCTTCCAGCTGTCGACATAGGCGTTGTTCTCGACGGCATCCGCTCGCTCGCCGACATCCAGCGGGTCGCGCGTGTCGATCATCACGGCGTATTCGTCCGTCATAGGCTTGTCCTGCTTCAGCATCTTGGTCAGCGCCTTTGGATGCGGCCCGTGCGTGAAGCCTGACGGATGGAAAGTCATCATCCCAGGCTTGATGTTATCGCGGCTGAAGAAATCGCCGGCGTGGTAGAACAGCACTTCGTCGAAATCGTCGTTGTTGTGGAAGAACGGCACCTTAAGTGCGCCAGGATCCGTCTCGAACGGACGCGGGCAGAAGGTGCACACCACAAACCGGTCCGACAAGAACGTCGTGTGGACGCTCGGCGGCAGGTGATAGCGGTGAGACACCACAGGCCGCAGGTCCCGCACATTGATCTTCACGGGCGCAAGGTCACCATGCCAACCGACTGCGTCGTGCGGGTTGTGAGGAAAGGTGATGGTCGACACCTGTCCACGCTTCTTAACCCACACTTTCCAGTCACCGCCCTTGGTCTGGCGATCCAGGAAGCTCTGGTCGATCACTGGCGATTGCAGCATGGCCGGATCGAATAGCGCGTGCGGTCCGAGCAGGCCGCGATCCGGCAGTGTGAAATGCGTGTTGGTCGCCTCAATCGTCAGGATGCGAAAGCCATCCGATGTGTGCTTGTCCAGATTGAACATCGCGCCGCGCGGGAGGTAGACATAATCGCCGGCCTCCACCTGCAGATGCCCCCAGTCCGTCCACAGGTCGCCGTGCCCCTCATGGATGAACAGGAGCGTGTCGCCGTCGCCATTGCGCGCATAGCCATTCATCGGCGCCGTCAGATGCCACATCCGCACCTCGGTCGCCTTGTTGTGCAGGATAACCGGCGCATCCCACGGCGAATGCGTGAAGCCATCGAACCTGGTCAAATCAAACGCGCGCGGCCGCAGCGGGCCTTCAAACTGGCTCCATCCCGTCGGCGGATTGGCATGATGAAAGAAAGCAGCCGGCCCGAAGAACCCCTCCTTCGACATTTCCCGCTCGAACGTGCCTTCCGGCATATCCGCATGCGCCTGTTTGGAATGCTTGCCCTGCGCACCCTGCACCGGGATCCATTTGCCTTTGGTCATTGCTGCCTTGCCTCCGGCTGCTGGTCTGGCGCCGCGTCATGGAACGCCTTGAGCTTCCGCAATGCCGTGTCGATGCGCAGGATGTTGGGGAACTGCCCAAGATCAATCTGCGGATACCGCCGCGCGTTGGTCACCTGCGGTACCAAAACGATATCCGCCAGCGTCACCGCTTGCCCAACGCAGAACCCGCCACTCGACGGCAGCATCTGCTCCAGCACCCTGAACCCTCGCACGATCCAGTGCTCGTACCAGCTCGCAATCGCCGCATCGTCCGCCCCGAACTGCGACCGCAACCGCGCCAGCGTCGACGTGTTGTTCAGCGGATGGATATCCGCCACGATCTGGTCCTTGAAGTCCCGCACCTGAGCCCGCAGCGCAGCGTCGCGCGGCATCAAAGGCGGCTCAGGACGCGTCTCATCGAGATAGTCGATCATCGCCATCGATTGCCCGATGCGATGGCCGTCGATCTCCAGTATTGGCACCCGACCCGAGGGATGGCGCGCGAGGTGCGCCGGCTGCACCTGCTCATCCTTCAGCAGATGCACGCCCACCGTGCGATACGAGACCCCCTTCAGGTTTAGAGCGATCCGCGTGCGATAGGTCGCCGAGGACCGCCAGTAGCCAAAAAGGATCGTCTCGCTCATCGGCTCGCTACTCGCTGATCTTGACCCGCGACACGACCGCCTTCTCGACGTCCGCATCGTTGAACAACAGATCGTCCCAGCCCTTCTTGGAATAAAGCTCTGTTTGGTCCGAGTAATGCGGTGAGGAGGGATCGGTAGATTCCGAATAGGACAGGAAGCCCTGGCTCTTCGGGCCTGTATCCGTGAATTCCACCACATAGATCCAGCTCGCGCCGTGGCGAATGCTGGTCCAGCCCTTCACCGGCTCAAGGCTCTTGTCATCGACCGAAATCACATTGAACACGCCTTCTGGCCCTGCCCCGCCATGGATCGGAATGGCTTTGCCGTTGCGTGTTTCTGCCTGGACATCGCCCAGCTTCGCATCGAGCGGGATCTTGAGCTCATTGAGCCTATCAACCGCTGTCTCCAACGCGGCCAGGACCTTGGGACTGCCCGTGTCCAGCTTCGCGGGCGTATGCACCGGATCCTTCGGATCGAACTTGTCTTTCCATTGAATGCCGCCGGCCTCCGCGAACATGTGGAACAGGTGCGCCCCGCGACTATCGAGGTTCACCTTGAGGTCCCACTTCGCCAGCACATCGCACGCCTGACTAAGCTTCGCCTTGCCTGAGGCCCGGCACGCTTTCACCAGATCATCGCGCATCAGCTCGCCGCCATAGTGGCGATCCGACAGCATCACCTGCTTCATCGTCTCAAGATCGAACTTCGCCGCGCCAAATTCGTCCGTGCCCGCAACGCGCCGCTCAACTTGTTCGTGCGAAGCGCGCGTCCGCAGGCTGCGCGGCGTCGCTTCGTCGCCAAAAGTCGGACTGAGCCCCGTGATCGGCGCATACATATTGGTTAGCCAGTAGCTGTCATTACTCTGCATGACATAGTCGGTGCGGAACTGGTGCGGGCCTTCCTCGGCTCCGGCGATGCCGGGCGCTGATGAATCCTTGTCCGTCGCCCAATCGCAATCAGGCCGAGATCCGTCGAGAACGGCGAACCGCGTTTCCTTCCACTGCTTTTTTGCAAAGGCCGACGTCGCGCACTTGTCAACGAGCGCCTGCGAGACGTTTGGCACCATCCCCATGTCGCCATAGAGCGCTTCGCCCGTTGAATCGACCGCTGTCGCGTTGAACCGGAATGATTGCCACTTGGCCAGAGATGCTTTCATGTCGCGAACGGTCTTCGACCGCCACACGGCCATGTACTGGTCCGGATCGCGCAGCCCGACTTCGACTGTACGCAAGGCGTAGGCGCGATCTTTTGTCCACGGGTAGGACTCGGATTCGAACAGCGGGCCCCAGCGTGTCGAATAGAGCGTACGCGCCTCTGGAACGACCTTGCCGTCGCGCATCACCTCGACTGATACAGAATCCCGGGTCATCGGCACCCATTGCCCGTCATATCTGTACTGCGTCGGATCCTGGGGATTGAGCTGTAATTCGTAATAACCGTTCCGCCGTGCAGTGGAGACCGTGTTGCTCCAGGCCAACGTCTCGGTATGCCCGATCCGGATCATCGGCATGCCGATATAGCTGACGCCGACAATGTTGATGTCGCCCGGAATGATGAAGTGCGTGCGGTAGAACCTGTTCACACCATCCCAGGGATAGTGCGGATTGCCGAGCAGCACGCCCTTGCCGCCCTTCGTCATCTCCCGACCGATGCCGTAGGCGTTCGAGCCCCAGCCGGATTCGTCAATCTCCGGATCCGGCGCCAGGGCGGCGTGATCGGCAGCGGGCGGCGCGGCGCCCGTCGTCGGCGCAAAGAATCCGTCCACCGTCTGGCCGACATACATGTGCCGCCAGAAATCCAGTGTCGTGATGTCATGCACCCACGCAGCGCCTTTGCAGCGTGGATCGGAGATCTTGTCGACGCCGGTTTCCCTTAGATAGCGGTTGAACCCGGCGACATAGCCATCGGCCAGCGCCCGTGCCTCAGCGCTCGGCGTATCGGCAGCGCCTTCGGGGCCAGCCAGCAAGGCCTCAACCCGCTTCGACTGGATCATGCGTTGGTGATAAAGATCGCTCGTAACATTTGCATCGTTCTCGCCGGGCCCGAGATACTTCGCGCGCTGGCCAGCGACGGTCAGCAGCCGGTCGGCGATCTCACACACATTGTCCTGCGCGCTGGCATAGCCATAGCCATAGCCGATGCCGCCCATACTGGCGGCCTTGATGTGCGGCACCCCATAGGCCGTACGCCTTATCTCCGCCGAGAATTTCATCGTCCCGCCCGCAGCTGGCGCAGATTCCGCCGAACAAGCCGCCAGCACTGCGATAGAGGCCGCTGCCAGGATCATTGCACGCATGTCGATCCTCCTTTTTTTGTTTCACAAGAGGTATCACGCGTCAGGACTGGCGCAATCTTCATCCGCTCGCTTGCAGCGCAGCAAATTCGGCCATCAGCGGCCCATACTGGTGCGGATCAGGGAATTTCTCGAAGCTGCGCTTCGCCGGCGTCGTGGCCCAGGCAAGCTTCTCGCCAACATTGCTCTCGATGAACGGCGTCGACCACGCCGGCACATCGAACATCGTCGATCGTACATTGACGAATGGCGCAGAGGAGAGCTCCGTATAGAGCCAGTTCAGGCAGTTCGCGCAGTAGATATAGGGGATCGCGCCATGCAGCGCCCCGATCTTCGTCTTGCCCGCGATCAACTCAAACCCTGCCGCCGGAACCATCGCCGTCAGCGAGAACGCACTCGCACTCAGTTTTTGACAGCCCTTGCAATGACAAGCCATCGTGATGATCGGCGCAACGCTGACACGCATGCGGCATTGATGACACATGCAGCTGCCTTCGATGGGGAGGATCGGAATGCTCATCAGGAACCCGCCTGCAGGAGTGTTAAGCCCAGCAGTACGAGACGAACCCCGAGTACAACGCCTACCCCGACCGTCAGCACGATGCCGACCACGCGCGGGAGGTTCGATGTGTTCTTCATCGAGAGGCCGATCGCATGGGCAAAACGACCGAGAATGAAAATACCCGCGTAGATCTCCGCCGTCCGCCGCTCGCCCCCGATCAGTTCAAACAGGGCAAGCGCAATGACGAAGATAGCGGCGTTCTCGGCGAAATTGCCATGTCGGCGCGTAGCACGCAGGAGATCGGCATTGCCGCCCTCGCCGAGCGATTGCTTCTCACGCCTGCGAACAAACGCGACGGACAGGACCAGCGCCATCTGGATGATGATCAGAAGCCCGGCCGTTACGACCGAAATGACGGGGGCTGCAAGTAACAGCATAGATATCTCCGCTGGAGTTAGGCTACCGCATTCAATACACCGCGCCGGACCTGATCCGCCTCGGCGCATTCGGACAACGCCCGGGACTTGCCTTGGCTAAAGCCTTCATTGCCATCGCGATGGCAAGCCGCCGTCACTATCGGCAGCAAACTGACGCGCACCTGCCAACAGATGCGGAAACCGTCCATGAGAAACGGCAAGCCCATGCTCAGTCTCCTGCCAGTCCGCTTCGCGCTCAGCCCCCTTCACCGCTTCGCGTCGATACTTTCCATCCAGCCAAAGCGAACCCCATGCGGTTACGCCCGCACACGCACCTGCCGGCGAAAGCACAGCAAGACTTAGGACTGTTCGGAGATCAAATTCGAAACCGACGGCTGGTCCAAACATCATCGGTGCCAGCAACAGCGCGAGTATCCCGCCCAATGCGCCCAAAAGCGCAGCCTGCCACCACTTCGTAAGTTTCAGGAGCTCCGCCGCCCGCAGAGCAGGACCACCCATAAGCAAGCAAATCACCAGCGCAATCGGAAACCCAAGGATAGCGAGCGCCAAAGTAAACGCGAGCATCCCCGCTCGGCCGCAGGCCTGCCAGTAGGTTTCGAAGCCCGCCGCGAGCAATGCATAGACTATGTAGAAGACCCACGCTGAGATCGAAGACAAAAAGAGCGCCTGCCCCCATCGCACCCTCCGGCTGCCTGCGACCCAGCCTCCCACGCTAGGCCTCCTTCAGCACGCCCCTGCGCACCTGATCCGCCTCGATGCTTTCGAACAGCGCTCGGAAATTGCCCTCGCCAAAGCCTTCATTACCCTTGCGCTGGATCAGCTCGAAGAAGATCGGGCCGATCTGGTTGGCGGTGAAGATCTGCAGCAGCAGGCCCTGCCCCTGTGTCGGTGCGCCATCGATCAGGATCTGGTTCTTCTGCAGCCGTTCGACATCCTCGCCATGCGCGCCGAGCCGTTGGCCGATCCCCTCGAAGTACGTGTCCGGCGCCGTCTGGAACGGGATGCCACGCGCCCGCAGCGCTTCAACGCTTGCGTAGATGTCGTCCGTACCCAGCGCGATGTGCTGGATGCCCTCGCCGCCATAGTCCTTGAGGAACTCTTCGATCTGGCTCTTGTCGTCACGGCTCTCGTTGAGCGGAATGCGGATCTTGCCACACGGGCTCGTCATCGCCTTCGAGACGAGACCGGTCTGTTTGCCTTCGATGTCGAAGTAGCGGATCTCGCGGAAGTTGAAGATCTTCTCGTAATAGTTTGCCCACTTGTCCATGTTGCCGCGGAACAGGTTGTGCGTCAGGTGGTCGAGATAGGTGAGCCCAACCGAGTTCGTGTTTTCCTCGGCGCCTTCAATGGGCATGAAGTCGATGTCATAGATGCCGTGCGCGCCATATCGATCGACAAGATAGATGTACGCGCCACCGATGGCCTGAATTGCCGGGATGTTCAGCTCCATCGGACCGACATTTCCGAACGCCGGCTCTGCGCCGCGCCTGAGCGCCTCAGCATAGGCCCTGGCCGCATCCTTCACGCGGAACGCCATAGCGTTGGCACCCTGCCCGTGCTGTCCACGGAATGCCGCAGGCTGGCCGGACGGTTCCATGTTCAGGATGAAGTTGATATCGCCCTGCTTGTAGCGGATCACATTCTTCGAACGGTGCTTCGACACGGCCGTAAAGCCGAACGCCTCGAACAGTTTCCCCAGCTCATGAGGGTTGGGAGATGTATATTCGACGAATTCGAAACCGTCGGTGCCCAGCGGGTTTTCAAAGAGATCGGCCATGAGAGTCTCCGGCATTTGCAGGAGATATATACCGCGATGGCCGGTGAAGAAACGCGTGTGAACAATCGGCATTCACATTGTTTGGAACACTCGTGCGCACAGCACTCAATTCTGTCGAAATCCGTGCGCTGCCGTCAAGTCCGCTTCAGCGCGCGCCAGCCTCCGGCGACCAGGTGCCAGCCCACATAGAGGAGCAATCCAGCCGACGTTGCGAACATGGCTTGCATCACGCCGCTGCCCGCTTCTCCGATCGCGTGGGCGAGCACCCATCCGAGCGGGGTGGTTACGGATGAGGCCAGCACGGCGGCCATGGCCGCAACGGGCGGTTTGAGGCCGGCCTGGAGCGCCAGCGCCATGGCGACGACGCCTTCGGGTGCCTCGTGAAGGATGAGGCCCATGGACGTCAGCAGGCCCGATTCATCGCCGTGCCAGAATACGGCGGTGTAGACTGCGCCATCCAACGTTGAGTGGATGCCCAGGACAACGAGACCGAGCCATGCGCCGATCCGCTCGGTCGAAGGCGACGGATTGCTGCGGGTGTGGAAAAGGATTTCGAGCGCTATTCCGACCGCAGCTCCCGCCACCAGGAAGGCCACCTCGACATTCCCTGCGGCGACCGCTTCGGGGGCAAGGTGTGTAATCGCGGTAACAAGAATCACGATCCCGCCGACAAGACCCACCAGATCGGTGACGCGCTTCGCCATCGTCGCGGCGAACAGCGCGAACGCCACGCCTGCAACGCTGAGCGCGCTTGCGCCTAATACGATTGCTGCCTCGGAACCTGCCATCTCTCTGTTTGTTACATTATAACAGAACAGCCTGCAAGACTATCGTCACCTAGATCGAGAAATCGTTCAGGGGCTCACCCGCCGATCCGATGATCCCCGCCTGTCGCAAATGGTCGATGACCTGATCGGCCAGCGCGCCTGCCGTGGCGTTGGCCGTATCGAGTCGCAGCTCCGGATTGATCGGCGCTTCATACGGGCTGTCGATGCCCGTGAAGTTACGGATCTGCCCGGCGCGTGCCTTTTTGTAGAGGCCTTTCACGTCGCGCTGCTCGGCGACCGCCAGCGGCGTATCGACGTGCACCTCGAAGAATTCGCCGTTCTCGACGAGCTGCCGAACCATGTCGCGTTCCACGCGGAAGGGCGAAATGAAGGACGCCGTGACGATCACGCCGGCATCCACGAACAGCTTGGCGACTTCGCCGATGCGCCGGATGTTCTCCACGCGATCGGCGTCGGTGAAGCCAAGGTCCTTGTTCAGACCCTGACGAATATTGTCGCCGTCCAGCGAGTAGGTGTGTGCGCCCATCGCCGCAAGTTTGCGCTCGACGAGATTTGCGATGGTCGACTTGCCCGCGCCGGACAGGCCGGTGAACCAAAGGATCGCCGGCTTGTGTCCCTTGATTAACGAGCGGCTGGTCTTGGTCACATCCATCGCTTGACGGTGAACGTTGGTCGCGCGGTTGAGCGAGAATTCAATCATGCCCGCGCCAACCGTCTGGTTGGTGAACCGGTCGATCAGGATGAAC
Organism: Hyphomonadaceae bacterium; assembly: GCA_947478925.1. Classification (GTDB taxonomy): domain Bacteria; phylum Pseudomonadota; class Alphaproteobacteria; order Caulobacterales; family Hyphomonadaceae; genus UBA7672. The sequence goes on from CANJXY010000003.1 coordinate 53,971, forward strand.
GCGCCCGCCTCACGGATCATCTTGTAGGGGTCGAACGCAATCGGCTGGTTCGCCGACACATTGCAGAACCCGATCTCGTTGAGGCTCAGGCTGTTACCCGACGTCTTGTCGAGTGTGTTGATATCGATCTTGTGTCGGATACCCGTCACAGTCGCCTGCACCGTCTGCGCGCCAATCTTCAGCACGTAAGCGTTTCCGGTCGTGAGCGGGTCTTCGTGCATCCAGAGCACGTTGGCCGTGAACTGGTTCGACAGCTCGGGGCGCGCATCTGGCGTTGCGAATACGTCCCCGCGAGAGGCATCGATCTCGTCCTCGATCACCAGCGTGATGGCGTCGCCCGCTTGCGCGACCGGCAGGTCGCCATCGGCGGTCACCAAGGCCTTCACCCTGGAAACCTTGCCGGACTTCGCAACGACAACCTCATCGCCCGGCTTGATCGAGCCCGAGATGATTGTGCCGGAAAATCCGCGGAAATCGAGGTTCGGCCGGTTCACCCATTGCACCGGCAGGCGGAAGGGCGCATCGGCCCGCTTGTCCGTGATCTCGATCGTCTCGAGATGCTGGAGCAGTGTCGGCCCGGGATGCCAGGACATGGCTCCGGAGGCGGTGATCACGTTGTCGCCGTTCAAGGCCGACATCGGGATTGGGGTGATCGTCTCGAAGCCGAGGTTCTCAGCAACCGCGAGATAGCTCGCCACGATCTCGTGGAAACGTGCGCGGCTGTAATCGACGAGATCCATCTTGTTGACCGCCACCACGATGTGGCGGACGCCCAGCATGTTGGCGATATAGGTGTGGCGCTTGGTTTGCGGCAGCACGCCGCGGCGCGCATCGATCAGGATGATGGCGAGGTCAGCGGTCGAGGCGCCCGTCGCCATGTTGCGCGTGTATTGTTCGTGACCCGGCGTGTCGGCCACGATGAACTTGCGCTTGTCGGTCGAGAAAAAACGATAGGCGACATCGATCGTGATGCCCTGCTCGCGCTCAGCCTCAAGGCCGTCGAGAAGCAGCGCAAAATCCATGTTCTCGCCCTGCGTGCCGTGCTTCACGCTATCCTTCTTCAGCGTCGCAAGCTGGTCTTCGAACAGGAGCTTGGTGTCATACAGCAGGCGCCCGATAAGCGTCGACTTGCCGTCATCTACAGATCCGCAAGTGATGAAGCGCAGTACGCCCATCTCGGCTGCAGCGAGATCTCGCACGGACTGCTTTGGCAGTTCGTCGGCCTTGCGGATGGGGGTCACTTTCGTGGCCATTAGAAGTATCCCTCGCGCTTCTTCTTCTCCATCGACCCGCTTTCGTCATGGTCGATCAGGCGGCCCGAGCGTTCCGACGTGCGGGCGGTCAGCATCTCGCCGACAATATCGTCCAGTGTTGCAGCATCGCTTTCGATGGCTGCCGTCAACGGATAACAGCCGAGCGTGCGGAAGCGGATCATGCGTTGCACGGCGGTCTCGCCCGGCTCCATCGGCGTGCGATCGTCATCGACCATGAAGAGCTGGCCATTGCGGATCACCGTCGGGCGTTCCTTGCCGAAATACAGCGGAACGATCGGGATCTCCTCCTCGGCAATGTAGGCCCAGATATCGAGTTCGGTCCAATTGGAGATCGGGAAGACGCGGATGCTCTCCCCCTTGGCTTTGCGCGTGTTGTAGAGGCTCCACAACTCCGGCCGCTGGTTCTTCGGGTCCCAACCGTGGGTTTCTGTCCGGAACGAGAAGATGCGCTCCTTGGCCCGGCTCTTCTCCTCGTCGCGGCGCGCGCCGCCGAAGGCGGCATCGAACCGGTACTTGTCCATTGCCTGTCGCAGGCCCTCGGTCTTCATCACCTGCGTATGGAGGTTGGAGCCCGAGCTGTAGGGGTTGATCCCCCGCTTCAGCCCGTCCTCATTGATATGGACGATCAGGTCGAGACCGAGCTTCCTGGTGATCAGGTCCCGGAACTGCACCATTTCCTGGAATTTCCAGGTCGTATCCACGTGCATGAACGGGAAAGGCGGGCGCGAGGGCCAGAAGGCCTTCATCGCCAGATGCAGCATCACCGAGGAATCCTTGCCGATCGAGTACAGCATCACGGGGTTCTCGAACCCGGCGGCGACCTCCCGCATGATGAAAATGCTTTCGGCTTCAAGCCTTTGCAGGTGAGCCGGCAACGGCTTTCGACGCGCTGGACGCGTTACGAAGCGTTCGGCATACGCCGAGAGATCAGAATCTAATGTCAAAGCCTTGCCCGTCCTCAGGCTAGCGTGGAGGCCCGGCATACGGGGTCAGGTCCGCAGGGTAAAGCATCACGGCTGAACACAGACCCTAACCTGCCTTAACGGTGGCGGCCTTGTTGGCGCCCCACTAAACCCCTGTTCTTGTTGCGGGACCGGCCCGGAGGATTCGATGCGCAAGTACTGGCTGATCGGCGGCGGCGTGGTGGGCGGGCTTCTGCTCCTCCTTGTGGCGGCCGTGCTCATCGTGCCGAACCTCATCCCGCAGGAGGTCTACCGGGCCAAGATCGAGGAAGCGGGCTCCCAGGCGCTTGGCCGCAAAGTGACGGTCACGGGCAATATCAGCATCGGCGTCTTCCCCCGGATCGAAGCCAAGGCAGGCGCATCGACCGTCGCCAACCCGGACGGTTTCGACCAGCCCAACTTCGCGTCCATGAAGGAGCTGCGCGCCGCCGTCAGCCTGTGGCCGCTCCTGTTCGGCAATGTCGAGGTCGAGGAATTCGTCCTCGTCGAACCGACGATCACACTGGTCAGCCTCGAGGACGGGAAGAACAACTGGACCTTTACGCCGGCCGCGACCACCCCGTCATCTGAATCCAACGCCCCTGCGCAAGGCGGATCGCTGGGCGCATCCCTGCGCGATGTCCGCATCGAGAAAGGCTACGTCTCCTTCGACGACCGCAAAGAGAAGAAGATCCAGACACTCAGTGACCTAAACCTTTCGGCCGACATGCAGGCGCTCGACAAACCGCTGTCCTTCAACGCCGAAGGCCTCGCCAACGATCTGAAGTTCCGCATTGAGTCCAGACTCGAAAATCCGAAGGCGATGATGGAAGGCGTTGCCTCGCCGGTTGAAATCAAGCTGCAGACCGACTTGATCCGCACTGACCTGAAAGGGACGCTGGGGCTCGGCGACAGGCCAAAATTCGATTTCGCGATGACGGGCGAGATCCCGGGGATAGCCAGGCTGGCCAAAGCGTTCAAGACACCACTGCCCGCGACCATTACGGGCGTTCTGGGCAAGCTGACTTTGTCAGGCAAGGCGTCTGGCACGTTCGACGACATCGCGATCAAGATAGACAGCGCCCGTCATGAAAGCGCTCTGCTGACCGCTGACCTCAAGGGCGAAGCCCGGATTGCCGGTGGCGTTACGCTTGCGCTGGAAGCCAGCGCCGAAGCCCCAAACCTGGCGCAACTGACCCGCGCCATGAACATGGCGGCGCCGGCAGAGGCTGCGCTGGGCAAAGCCACCATTTCAGCAAAGATCGCGGGCAAGCCCGAAGACCTGCAGTTTATCGACGTGAATTTCTCGCACACGAGCGGTCTGCTGAACCTTCTCTTTGCAGGATCAGCGCACTTGAAGGACAGCCTCACCTACGCCGGCAACGTCACCATCGAGGCGCCCGACCTTCGCAAGCTGGCCACTGCGGCCGGCGCCACGCTGCCGCCGGGCGACATCTACAGGAAATTCAAGTTCACCGGGCAGACGTCAGGCGGGGCGACCGACGTGCTGCTGAAGAATGCCACGGTCGCGTTCGACAACATCACCGGTACGGGCGAAGCCGCATTGAGTTTCGGTGCGATGCCCCGCCTTACCGGCACGCTGTCCACCAGCGCCATCGACATTACGCCTTACGCCTCCGCGTCAGGCGCGCCCGTCGGGAAGCCCACGGCTGCGACACGGGGCTGGGGCTCGACGCCCATCGACCTGTCGCCGCTGAACCTTGTTGACGCCGCGCTGACCTTGAAAGCCGCTGGCGTGCGCTACGACAAGTTCGCGTTCGGCCCATCCAACATCGCGGTCACGCTGACGAACGGACGACTGGTCGCCGATCTCAAGCAGACGTCACTGTTCAGTGGCACCGGGAGCGCTCGGCTCGTCGCGGATGGCAGCAACACGAAACCCGCCATCGAGTTGAAGGCCAAGATGGACAAGCTGGCGGTGAAAGACCTGCTCTCCGCCTCGGCCGGCTTCACCATGCTGGAAGGCATTGGCGGTCTCGATATCGATATCTCCGGTTCAGGTGGCACGCTGCAGACGCTGATGAGCTCGCTCGTCGGACAGGGTCAGTTCGCCTTCGACGACAGCGTTCTGAAGGGGGTGAACCTCACCGAGCTCGGCGCCGCAGCTTCGACCGCGCTGACGACCAAAAAATTCTCGACCTCGGCCTTCTCCTCGACGGCCCAGACCAACTTCAAAGCACTCAACGCGGGTTTCGCCATGAAGGACGGCGTCGCCATTCTGACAGCCATGAAGATCGACGCCGGTTCAATGACGATCGACGCGGGCGGCGCCCTCGATATCGGCCGCCAGGAATTGTCGCTCAACCTCTTCCCGGTCTTCGCGGACAAGAAGGCGGGGCTCAACGGCTACGGCCTGCCGATGAAGCTGTCGGGCGGTTGGGGCGGCGTGAAGTTCGCGCCCGATTGGGGCTGGCTCGCTGACAAGGCTACGGCTGGCGCTAAGGCCAAGGTCGAGGCGCAGATCCAGGACGAACTCAAAGGCCTTGGCGACAATCTCCGCTCCAAGCTCGGCCTTGGCTCGTCCAAGCCCGCCGCGACACCCGCAGCCCCCGCCGCCGACGCGGCCACACCGACGCAGCCCGCCGACACGCCAGCCGCTGCCCCGGCGGCTCCAGCGGCTCCGGCGGAAAAGCCCCAGTCAGTGGAAGACCGTCTGAAAGCGGAAGCCGAGAAGAAACTGAAAGGCCTGTTCGGCGGTAACTAAAGGGTCGGAACGCCCAAAATTGCGAGGTTTTCGGCTCATCGCACCGGTCCTGACCACTGCGGAATCCCCCGCTTGCCGAGTGGCGGGTCAACAGGTAATACGCCTGCTCGCGCGCCTACAGGCGCCTTCCTGATTGCCGGCTTAGCTCAGTTGGTTAGAGCGCTAGATTGTGGATCTAGAGGTCCCCGGTTCGAGACCGGGAGCTGGTACCAGGCCTCCCCCAACAGTCATCCCTGGCGAACGATGGCGTGCGACGTGCGCGCCGGTCCGTGACGATCTTGCCAAAGCGTATTGAACGGCTGACGGTCCCGGCATCCAACATACGCCGAGTGCTTCGTCATGGCCCTTATCTCACTGTCTCGCATGCTTGCCTTCTGGGCTGGGATCCAGCCTGACCGGGTGGCCATCGATCATCACGGCAAAAGCCTGACATGGGCGCAGCTGGAGGCACGCACGAACAGGCTCGCGCGCGCCTATGCGGAGCTTGGCGTAGGACAAGACGACTTCGTCACCATCGCCTTGCCGAATGGCATCGAGTTCTTTGAGGCGTGTTTCGCAACCTGGAAACTCGGCGCCACGCCCCAGCCCATCTCCGCAAAACTACCCAAGATGGAGCGCGACCAGATCGTCGAGCTCGGCAAACCCGCTCTGGTCGTCGGCTGTGAGCCTGGCGAATATCTGCCGACGCCCTCTCTCGCCGAAGGCTTCCAGCCCGACGCTGCGCTCTGGGACACCTCGCTGCCTGAGCGCACAGCTGCGTCGCTGAAGGCGATGACGTCGGGCGGATCAACAGGCCGTCCGAAGCTGATCGTGTCGAAAAGCCCCGGCGCCTACGACCCGGATACGCCATCGCTCGAAATTCCTCAGCAGGGCGTCATGCTTATCCCCGGCCCGCTCTATCACAACGGCCCCTTCCTCTGGGCGATGGTCGCGCTGTTCAAAGGATGCACGGTTGGTGTGACCACGCGCTTCGACGCGGAAGACACGCTGCGCACCATCGAACGCCTGCGGGTCGACACTGTCTACATGGTGCCGACCATGATGCGCCGCATCTGGGCGCTACAGGAGGAAAGCCGCAACAGCTACGACCTCTCCAGCCTCCGCACGCTCTGGCATCTCGCCGAACCTTGCCCAGCCTGGCTCAAGGAACGTTTCATCGAATGGCTTGGCGCCGAAGTGATCTGGGAGCTCTATGGCGGCACAGAGGGTCAGGGTTCGACCACCATTCAAGGAACGGCATGGCTCACTCATCGCGGCTCGGTCGGCAGGCCGGTCGATACCTGTGAGATGAAGATCGTCGGAGAGGCTGGCGAAACGCTGCCGCCGGGCGAAGTCGGTGAAGTCTTCATCCGACCGCTGACAGGCCCGGGCACGACCTATCGCTATCTCGGAGCAGAGGCCAAAACGATCGACGGTGGCTGGGAGAGCCTCGGCGATCTCGGCTGGATGGATGCCGAGGGCTATCTCTACCTCGCCGACCGTCTGTCGGACATGGTGCTGGTCGGCGGCGCCAACGTCTATCCCGCCGAAGTTGAAGCGGCTCTGGATTCATTTCCTGGCGTACGTTCGTCGGCCGTCATCGGCTTGCCCGACGAGAACACGGGCAATCGCCTTCACGCAATCATCGATCGCCCGGAAGGCCCAGCCGACGAAGCAGCACTGGCCGCACACCTTGCCGAGCGCCTTGTCCGCTACAAGACCCCGCGCTCGGTTGAATACGTTATCGAACCGCTGCGCGACGATGCAGGTAAGGTTCGTCGCAGGGCTTTGCGTGACGCGCGCATCAAGGGCTGAAATGCGGGATCGATCTGTCACACCTGTCTGATCGATGAAACGTGCGCGCTTCGCCCTTGAGGACCGCTTTATCGTTGCAACGGCAAGCGCCGCCCGGCATCGTATCGTCATGTTTCGTTCCTGGGCCTTCGTCATTACTACGATCTCGCTCGCCGCCTGCGGCCCGGCAGCGCCCATAGTTGCAACGGCGCATCACGCCGCCTGCCTTGCGTCAGATCTACCTGCATCAGCGCCCTCCACTGCGGGGATGATCCGGATCGCCGGCGGCAGCTTTTTTATGGGCGCCAAGCCAATGCATCCCGAAGAAGGTCCGCCACGCGAAACCAAGCTTGCGGCGTTCTGGATCGACAAGACGGAAGTGACCAATCGCGACTTCGCTCGTTTCATAGCGGCGACACGCTATATAACGCTCGCCGAACGGCCGCTCGATCCCGCAGCCTATCCGGGGCTCCCGCCCGAACTGCTGAAACCCTCGAGCCTCGTCTTCGTCCCCAACGAAGAAGCACGCGCCAGCCCTAGCGACTGGTGGTTGATCGTTCCCGGAGCTGACTGGCGTCACCCACATGGGCCGGGCAGCTCCGTCGACGGACTAGACGATCTCCCTGTCGTCCACATCGCATGGGCCGATGCGATGGCATACGCCGCTTGGCTCGGGCGCGACCTGCCAACCGAAGCCGAGTGGGAATTCGCCGCGCGTGGCGGCATTGAGGGCGCTGCTTACGAATGGGGCGATGATCCCAAGCAGGACAAGCCCAGGGCCAACACATGGCAAGGCATCTTCCCCGCCAGCGACAGCGGCGCAGATGGCTACAGGGCGACAACTGCGCCCGTGGGGTGCTTCCCCGCCAACGGCTTTGGGCTTCACGACATGACTGGTAATGTGTGGGAATGGACAAAGGACTGGTACGCACCCGGCCTATCACCGGACGATGACGGCACTGGCCCGCCACGGGACCGCGCAAACGATCCAGTTGAACCGGGCATCGCCAAACACGTCATCAAGGGCGGCTCATTCCTCTGTGCGGACAATTACTGCCTGCGCTATCGCCCGCCGGCGCGTCAGGCCGGCCCCACCGATACCGGATCGAGTCATATTGGCTTCCGCACGGTGTTGCGTGCCGTAACGCCATCCGGGCAATAGTCTCGCAGTTACATCGTCAGGAGCACACCGATGCGTTCGCTCAGAAACATCTGCATGCGCGCTACGCTGCTGGCGGTGCTCTGCCTCATCCAGTCCTGCTCTCCTTTGACGCCCCCGGCTACGTCCAAGGCGCGGGCTTCGGGCCATCGCAATATTGTGTTTGTGCTGCTCGATGATCTGCGCTTCGACGCCATGGGATTTCTGACGCCCGGTCTCGACACGCCCAATATCGACTTCCTCGCCCAGCATGGCGTCTATTTCCCGAACGCCGTCGTCACGACGTCCCTCTGCTCGCCAAGTCGCGCGACCATCCTGACTGGCCGCACCACCGCCAATCACGGCATCGTCGACAACAACAACTCCTCTGAGGAAGGCCTCACATTCTTCCCGACCTACCTTCAGCAGGCCGGCTATCAGACGGGCTTCTTCGGCAAATGGCATATGGGCAATTCGACCGACGCCCCACGCCCCGGCTTCAACAAGTGGGTAAGCTTCAAGGGGCAAGGCACATACTTCCCGACCGACGCACTAACGCCAGCCCAGAAAGCTAAGGGCGAGGTTCAGATGCTGAACGTCGACGGCAAGGAGGTGCGCCGCAGCGGCTACATCACCGACGAACTCACCGACTACGCGCTCACCTGGTTGAAGCAGGAGCGCGATCCGTCGAAGCCCTTCTTCCTCTATCTCTCGCATAAGGCGGTTCACAGCGACCCGCTGCCGTCCGCAAAATACGCCGACCAGTACAAGGATCTCGACATCAGGCTACCGGCTAGCATGGCCAACACCGCGGCCAACAATCGCGGCAAGCCGATGTGGGTGCTTAACCAGCGTAACTCCTGGCACGGCGTAGACTTCCCCTATCACTCCGACCAGGACCTGCGCGAGTACGTACGGCAATACTATCGCACGCTAAGCCCTGTAGACGACAGTCTGGGCCGCATCCTCGCCTATCTGCGCGAGGCCAATCTCGACAAGAACACGCTCATCGTCTTCTACAGTGACAACGGTTTCCTGTTCGGCGACCACGGCCTGATCGACAAGCGCAACGCCTACGAGCCGTCCGTGCGTGTGCCGCTCCTTATGTATGCTCCAAGCTTGCTGCCCGAGGGCGTCACCAACACCACACGGGTCCGCAATCTCGATATGGCGCCGACTTTCCTTGCTGCCGCAGACGTCACGGCGCCAAGTCAGTTCGAGGGCCGCAGCTTTCTCGACACTGCGTCTGGCGCCGTCACCCCCGCCGCGTGGAAAGCGCCGGATTTTGTCTACGCATACTATTGGGAGTGGACTTTCCCGCACACGCCAACCACGTTCGCGATCGAGCGTGGAACCACCAAATATATTCAGTATCACGGTGTTTGGGACATCGAGGAACTCTACGATCTCTCGAAAGACCCGGATGAGCTCAACAATCTGATCGACGATCCCAACTGGTTCGCTACAAAGGTCGACCTGCGCAATCGCCTCTATGCCGGACTCGCCAACGACAATGGCCAGCACATTGTGCCC
>CANJXY010000004.1 GCA_947478925.1 Hyphomonadaceae bacterium
CTGCGCGAGCGGAGATTCGTCCTCGCCATACGTGCCATAGAAACGCAGCCCGCATTCTGCCGCGCCCTCGGCCACCCACTTCAGCGGCGCCGCCGAGAGCGGAGAGCCCTCGCCCCCGCCGACATCGCCATGCGTGCCGATAAACCATCGCTGCGCATAGTGCTGGCGTCCCGGCTGGCAGTGCGGCCGCTTGTTAGCCTCATCCACGCCCTCCCACAGCGTCGGCGGAAAGCCGAGCCGATTTTCGTCCACTGCCACCGCATGCCGCGCCGACAGAACGCTCTGGCCGATCGTCATGTCGTGGAAGCCGAACCGCTTGTTGAAGAACCGCGCCATTCCGCCCAGCGCGCTCGGCACGCCGCGCTGACCGACCGTCTCGAAGATGCCGAGATAGGTGATGGTCGGCGCCTCGTCGCTTTTCACGCGCGTGCCGTCCGCCGCCCGCTTGCCCTTGCCATAGCTGGCGCGAAAGTCCCGACGCGCGCGCTCATAATCTTCCAGTTCGAACTTGGTCGCTTTCGGCCCCGGGTGCGCGCGATAGAGCCTGAAGGCGTCCCACGCTTTTTCCGCGTGCATGCGGCTGACAATGCCGGCGCAGCCAATCAGTCCTGCAAAGCTCCGTGCACAGAACGCCCCGCGGCTGAATCCGAACACATAGATCTCGTCGCCTGCCTCATAGTTGAATGCAAGCCGCAGATATGTCTCGACGATGTTATCCTCGAGCCCCTCGCCGAACACGCCGCCCAGGATCCGGTTCAAGCCCTCGCTGAGCCCGTCCATGAACCCGTCCTTGCCTAACGCGTCGACGTTCGAGCCGACGCCCTGGCTGTAGATGACGATCTGCGGGATCTTGGTCCCATCCTCCAGCGTGTGCGTGTGTGCGATGCTGCGCGCGATGATTGCAATGTTGGTCGGCTTCGGCTGGCGCAACTTCTGCCAGGTGCCGTCAAAACAAACGATGAAACGCTTCACGCCAGCCACCCACGCTATTACCGTGCTAGCCTAGCAGAGCCGCAGCGCCGCGCCAGAGTCCCGTCGGCCACGATTGCAGGCCACCACAAAAGCCCGCAGAACACCCATCGGGCGAGCAAGAAGCCAGGCTGGCTGCGTGTTCACATGTCGGCGGCGACTCTCGAATCCCCTCATCGGGGGAAATTACATGCCGACAGTCAAGGTATCGACATCGGCCGCGCTGGAATCCCGGGGGCAGACGCAGATCTTTGCCATGCTGGGATGGATCGCCGCGGGCGCGCTCAAACCGGCCAACTGGTTCGCCTACCTCATCCGGGGCATGCCAGAATTCAATTGCACGATCTCAGCCTGACTCACAGCCGGTCCGCTCGAACTCGGCCTGCTGTTCTCGATGCTGTTCATCCGCGACGGCGGGCTCGGTGTTCGCAGCGTCGCGCGCATAACGCTTATCTGCATTTTCGCCGCCTGCACCGGCATGGCGCCATTCTATGCGTTGATCACCTGGCGGCCCAGCAGGTCGGCGTTTCAGTCAGTGCCATGGGCCTGTTCGAAACACACAGCTGTGACGCTGCAATCGCGCACACCGGCACAGAAGTCCGCGCCTCGCTCTGTTTCTCAAGCGTCGGCGCGCTTCCCGCGGTGCTCATCCTCTGCCTCTTTGCTCTTCAGCGCGCCACGCCACGCCGCACACCTACGGTAGCGCCTTCAGCGCCGCCTCAAGCCCCGGCCGCATGACATCGTCATTCGGATCGCTTCCGATCACGACATTCACATAAAGCGACTGCAGAAACGCCATCACATCGTGGCGCCACGCGAGTCCAGCCTCGCTCGTGAACACCTCGGCCCTCGGCTTCGCCAGCGCGCCAAACCACTCCGTCCACTCCTGCTCGCTCATCACGCCACGCGAAGCCGCATACAGGATTGGCCGCGCCAGTCGCTCGCTCTCGCCATTCACATAGGCATGTCCCGCCGGCGCGACCTGCATTTCGACGGCCGACACGATCACACGTAACCCTTCGTCATCTATGGCTGGATTCAAGGCCAACTGCATCAGCAGGTCAGACCCATGCGCCACCGAATGCCGCCATCCCTCCTTGTCGTCGAAACCGCGGTAGTCCGAGATGTTGATGAACCAGTGCTGCGCCGCGACCAGCAGCTTCGTGCGCTCCTCACGCGTGAGAAATGGCTCGATCCGATCCGCTCGCGCCACTTCCGCAAGCGCGAGCACCGCGAAGGGATGCTCGAAGCCCAGCGTATCCTTTGACCCGAGCCGCACTGACAGTTCAACAAGCAAAGCCCGCTTCGTCTCATCGTCCAGCTGCTTCGCCCGCAGCGTGTGCGAGAGCGCTTCGAACGCGATCCCGTCACGCAATGCCGGGTCCGGGCTCGCCAGACACCCGGTGATCTTCCTGGCAAGAAGCTGCCGCGCCCAAAAGTCGCTGACCTCGAAATCCGCAGCTTTCAATGCATGAAGCTGGGCACGGGTCCAACCCGTAGGCGGACAGCTCGGGACATCATGCGAGATGTCATAAATCTGGTCGAGTTCGACATCCTCGCCGAACTTCAGCATCGCAGGTTTGTCGTACCCCGCGCAGCCAGACAGGATTGCAACGACTAGGATCGCCACCAGATGCTTCATGTCCCCCCGCATACCCGCTTCCCCGTCCCCGCACCACAGCGTATGAACCCGGCATGACCTTCGCTCCGCCTCTCTCCGGTTCCGAACAAGACGAAACCATTGAGCTTCGCCCAAAGTTCGATGAGCACGGTCTCGTCGCCGCCATCGCGCAGGATGCCGATACGGGCGAAGTCCTTATGCTCGCCTGGATGAATGCCGAAGCGCTGCAGCAAACCATCGACACCGGCCGCGCCGTCTACTGGTCGCGATCACGCCAGTCTCTGTGGCGCAAAGGCGACACGTCCGGCCACGAACAGCACATCGTCGAGGTCCGCGTCGATTGCGACCAGGACGCCGTGCTCCTGAAAGTCCGCCAGACCGGCTCCGCCTGTCACACAGGCCGCCGCTCGTGCTTCTATCGCATCGCATCGCCGACCGGCCTCACGAGAGACTGACATGAAGCGCTGGATCGCCTCTCTCTTTATCGCGGCCCTGGCCGGCTGCACGGCGCCGGCATTTAAGTCCGACATCGCTGGCGGGCCAACGCCGTGGACGCACATGTCTTTCGACGACCAGTCTGACGATTTTTCCTTCGCGGTCGTCGCTGATCTCGAGTCCGGCTATCGCCCCGGGGTGTTCGACGTGGCGCTCGCCGAACTCAAGCTCCTCCGCCCCACCTTCATCCTCACCATCGGCGACATGATCGACGGCGGCACGGAGGATGTTCACGAGCTAACGCGCCAGTGGAACGAATTCGATGGGCGCCTGAAGGACTCGGCACCCTTTTTTCACATCGCCGGCAACCACGACATGACGAACGTCAGCCAGCGCAGCGTCTGGGCCGAGCGCTACGGTCCGCGCTATTACAGCTTCGTCTACCGCAACGTGCTCTTCCTCGCACTCGATACGGAAGACTACCCCGAAGCGAAAATGCGCGAGATCTACAAGATGCGCGCGGAGTTCTTGGAAGCCCGCAAGACCAATCCCGCCTCCGCCGGCAGCCTGCCATACGCCAAGCTGAAGGAGTCTCGAACCGGCGAGATCGGCCCCGAACAGAGCGCTTATTTCGAGAAAGCAATCGCAGACAATCCCGATGTCCGCTGGACGATACTGCTGATGCACAAGCCCGTTTACGAACGTACCGGCGACGGTGGCCTGTCTCGGATCGAGGCTGCACTCGCAAACCGACCTTACACCCTGCTCAACGGCCACTTGCATCGCTACGGCTACAGCCAGCACCCCGCCCGCAATGGGGTCAAGCGTGACTACATCATGCTAGGCACGACCGGCGGAGAGCGCGGCTTCGATGGCTCGTCCGGCGCGGTCGACCACTTCATGTGGCTCACCATGGGCAAGGACGGCCCGTCCATCGCCAACATTCGTCTCGACGGCGTCTTCGACAGGACAGGCGCCATTCCCGCGGACGGCGCAAAGCTCTGCCTCGACTGGGGCGCCCCGCCTTGTCCGCCCGCCCCAGCGCGCTAGCCTTTCTAGCGACCCTAAAGGAGAGGCTCATGCCAAATTGGATCGCCGTCATCGCCGGTGCCCTCACCCTTGCTGGGTGCGCGACCGACGCCACGCCGCGCGAGCGCGAACCCGCCCACCCCAAGGCCGCGACGGAGGCCGGCGTCGCCCCTCCGCGTGACCTGCCCACCGGCGAGAAGTCCACTGCCGCCTGGAACGCCGCCGGACTCGCAGAAACGGTCGCCTACGTTCAGAGCCAGAAAACCACCGGTTTCCTCATCATACAGGATGGCGAGACCATTTACGAACATAATTGGCCACTGACCGAAGCCGACACAGCCTTCAGAGCCAACTTCGTTCACGGCACGACGCCGGCAGGCGCCTTGCGCGAGGACGTCGCCTCGCAACAGAAGAGCTTTGTCGCCATTCTCATCGGCATCGGCATCGACAAGGGCCTGATCAATCTCTCGCAGCCCGTCACAACCTATCTCGGCCCGCACTGGTCAAAGGCTTCGCCCGAACCCGAACTTGCGATCACTGTCCGCAACCTGCTCGAGATGAACTCCGGCCTGAACGAAGACCTCACCTTCGATGTCCGGCCCGACACGAAATTCCTCTACAACACGCCTGCGTACGCGCTCTTGAAGTCCGTGCTGGAAAAAGCCTCCGGCATGGAGCTGAACGTCGTTACACAGCTGTGGCTCACCAAGGTTGGCGACATGCACGACACGTCGTGGGAAAGACGTCCAGGCGCATTTGCCGATGTCGGCAACCCCACAGGCCTCGTCACCACACCGCGTGACATCGCCCGCATGGGACAGATCGTTCTAAACGGCGGCACGAAGCCCAACGGCGGCCGCATCATCTCGAAGGCTCAGCTGGACGCGCTGTTCGTACGGACGAAAACCAATCCTGCTTATGGCCATCTCTGGTGGCTGAACGGATCGGGCGAGACCGTGAATGTCGGCCCCAGCTCCCCCCGCCGCGCCGGCCAGCTCATAAACGCCGCACCGCGCGATACGATCGCGGCCCTCGGCGCCATGGATCGCAAGCTTTTCATCGTGCCGTCCATGAAACTCCTCATCGTCCGCACAGGACAAGGCACGCCCGACAAGGACTTCAACGAGACGCTGTGGCAGCTCCTCACCAAGGCCATGCCCCAACATTAACGCTCGCCAAGCGAGTTAACGTCTCGCCCCAGCTTCTCCGCATTTCCTGCCCGTAATCTGCCTTGAGTCCGCGCGAGCATTCGTCATCGCCATGATGGAGATGAACATGAAGCGCGAGTTTGCTCTGGCCGGTATTGCACTGGTTGTTTCGATCCTGCTGTCGTCTCCGACCCTCGCCCAGACACCTCAGCTGCAGCCTGCGGCGGCTGACGCCCGGGTGCCGATCGAGTTGGTCGCCCCCGCTCTGGCCGAGGAACTCTCAATGGATGACGCGATCATGCTGGCTCGGACGCAGGAGGAACGCACCGCAGTCTTGCGCCGCTGCTCTGGACCGCCCCCGCGCCTCAGGGCGCCAGCTGTCACTGAAGCCCCTGCTCGCGCGCCTGCGATTCCGGTCGAGTAATAGCCTTCCCGCGCGACAGGTCTTCCCATCTTCCGCAGGCATGGTAACGCAATCCATCACCTGCGGAGGATGCGTACCCCATGAAGAGCCAAGCCATCGTCGCCTACGGCAAACCGCTCGAGGAAGTCACCTCCGACATCCCCGCCCCCAAGGGCACGGAGGTTCTGGTAAGGATCACCTTCTCTGGCGTCTGTCATTCTGACGTCCACCTTCAGGACGGACATGTCGACCTCGGCGACGGCGACAAGCTCGACTGGTCTAAGGGCCGCACGCTACCCCACACGCTTGGCCATGAAATCGAAGGTACGCTTTCGGCCGTCGGCCCGGATGCAGCAGCCCTGCTCGAAGGCCGCACGATCGGGCAGCGCTTCGTTGTCTTCCCGTGGATCGGTTGCGGCGAGTGCGCCACCTGCAAACGTGACCAGGAACACATCTGTAACAAGCCCCGCCAGCTCGGCATCCAGGTCGCCGGCGGCTATTCCGAATACGTCCTCGTCCCGCACCCGAAATACCTGCTCGACGCGACCGGCGTTCCCGAAGGCCTCGCCGCCACCTACATGTGCTCGGGCATCACGGCATATTCGGCGCTGAAGAAAATCCGCACCGCCTATGAGGGTGAGTCCATCGCCATCGTCGGTCTCGGCGGTGTCGGCATGATGGGCCTGCAATTCGCACGCAACATGTTCCCGAACAACAAGATCATCGGCTGCGACATCGATCCGAAGAAGCTTGATGCCGCTTTGGCTGCCGGCGCCCACGCTGTCTACAACTCGAAAGAGGCAGACGGCCTGAAGCAACTGAAGCTCGACACGGCTGGCGGCGTTGCTGCGGCGGTTGACTTCGTCGGTTCGACGCCTTCACTCAACTTCGCCAACGGCGCCATCCGCCGCGGCGGCGAAATCGTGGTGGTCGGCCTGTTCGGCGGCAAGTTCGCCGCCCCGATCCCGTCTTTCCCGGGCCGCCCCTACTCGATCGTTGGCTCCTACACGGGTCCACTCGGCGAAACGCGCGACATGATGGAGCTAGTCCGCGCCGGCAAGATCTCGCCGATCCCGGTCGAAACCCGCCCGCTTGACCAAGCCGAGCACACGCTCAATCAGCTGCGCGAGGGCAAGATCGTCGGCCGCGTGGTTCTGAAGCCGTAAGGTTAGGCTGCGATCCCCGCCACCGGCGGGCGCTCGCCCATCGCGGCTGCGATCTTGGCCGTCAGCTCGCGCTGGTCCAGCGGCTTGGACACATAGTCGGTCATGCCCAGCGCTAGGTAGCGCTCGCGGTCGCCGCTCATCGCGTCGGCTGTCAGCGCGATCACCGGCAGCGCGCGCCATGCCTCGCTTGAAGCGCGGATGCGCTTGATCGCTTCCTTGCCGTCCATAACTGGCATATGCACGTCCAGCAGCACGAGATCGAACGCGTCGCTATGCAGGCGGTCCAGCGCTTCCTGTCCGTTCACTGCTTCCACGAACTTAGGCGACAGCTGCGCCGTAAATAGCTTCACAACCTGACGGTTCACCGCGTTGTCGTCGACCAGCAGGATGCGGATCCCGCGCAGCCGGCGCAGCGTATCCTCGCCCACGATCGGCAACGTCGTATCGATCCGGTTCGAGGCGACATCTTTTTTCACCGCTTCGGCCGTGAAGGTCAGTGTGAAGGTCGAGCCCGAGCCCGGTTCGCTTTCCACCGTCACATCGCCGCCCATCAGGCGCGCGAGCTGCCGCGTGATTGCAAGACCGAGACCCGATCCGCCAAAACGCCGCGTAATGGTCGCGTCGGCCTGCGTGAACGTCGTGAACAAGCGCTGCATAACAGCTGGCGTCATACCGATGCCCGTATCGGCCACGGCCACCGTGATCATCCACTTGCCCGGCTCGGTCTCTTTCGAGCCGACCTTCACGCCGACACGACCGTTCTCGGTGAATTTGATCGCGTTTGACAGCAAGTTACCCACGCACTGGCGCACGCGCACCGGATCGTAGTGCAACAGGTGCGGCAAGCCCGGCGCGATATCGAGATCGATATTGAGTCCGCGCTCAACTGCTTTGGACAGGAATAACTGGCGCAGGCGGTCCAATGTGACAGCGAGCTCGCCGTCCGTGCTGGCGATCTCGATTTTGCCGGCTTCGATCTTGGAGAGGTCAAGCACGTCGTTGAGCAGCGCCGTCAATGTGCGACCGGACTCGAGGATGATATCTACCTTCTCGCGCTGATCGGTCAGCAGCCCGTCGCTCACCAGCGATTGCGCCATGCCCAGCACGCCATTCAGCGGCGTGCGAATCTCGTGACTCATCGATGCGAGGAAGTTCGATTTCGCGATGGTCGCAGCTTCAGCCTGCTGCTTGGCCTCGATCAGGGCAAGTTCCTGCGCCTTCTGTTCCTGGATATCGAGCATCAGGCCGATCGCCCGCGTCGGCACGCCGTGCTCGGTGCGCTGTACGCGCATGAACAGACGCACCCATTGCTCGCCATTGTTCGGTCGATAGAGCCGCGCGTCGATCGACTCGACGCCCGGCGAGCGCAGGCAGCGCTCCCAGCTCTCGCGCACCGCCGGAATGTCGTCGTCGTGATACATGCCGAACGGCGTCATCGCGTGGCGTGTCAGCGCTTCCTGCCCGGCCAGCGCCTGGTATTGAGGCGAGGTCCAGCGCTCGGACGAACGCAGGTCGATCTCGTAGACGCCGGCGCTCGCTGCGCTCATCGCGATCTCGAGACGGTCGTTCATGATGGATGCCTGGTCGCGCGCGTCGACCAGCTCGGTGATGTTTTGTGACAGACCAAAGATCTCGAACTTGCCCGACGGCAGCCTGCGGCCCGACGTGAACTGCGCCAGCGTATGACGCCACGTGCCATCCGACTTGCGACGGCGCAGGTGAAGCGTCGCGGTGCCACCTTCGGTCGACAGGCGCTCCCGAACGGCAGCGTCCTTGTCGATATCATCCTGGTGCAGGTCTCTGACAATCTCGCTGATATGATAGCTCGGCAGCGGCTCGCCACGGCGGATCAGGGCTTCCGAGAAATGGAAGGTACCGTCGTCCGGATTGTAGCGGAACATCCCAATGTCCGCGTCGCGCATCAGTCGGTCGCGCACGTCAATGGCGGAGACCAACTTGCCTAGCATGCTCCATTCGCTGGTCACGTCGGTCAGCGTGGCGATGCCTTCGGTCGCGCCGCGACCCCAGCGTGGCCGCAGCCAGCGCTCGCCGCGCGAAGTAGCGAAGCGATAGACGGTGCCCTCGCCATAGGATTTGTGCTCTGCGGCCGCGCTCTCCAGCACGTCATTCAGTTTGTGTCCGGACGCACCCTGCGGGGGCAATCCAGTCAGCTGGAAGAACAGCTCGTTCGCCTCGACAACCTGATCGTCTGCATCCACGCGAACGCCGGCGATGCCGAGCGCGCCGAGCTGCTCAAGCAACGCCGGGGCGTTGGTGTCGGGTTCGTGGACCAAGTTAACCCCTGCCGTCAGCAACCGAATAACGGTGGAACCTAGGCCCGCGCGCGTTAATACGGCCTTGCCGGCGGGTTCCATTTCCCCGGGATCGGTCCGATTTCAGGGAAAAACGGGTGAGCCGCTTACCCGGCAGTAATGTTCGCCCCACCCATAATCCGTTGCAAACCGCCCATTCCGCCGACCTCGTTCTCCCGGGCGATGAACTTCGCGTCGGTCGAGGCGAAATAGTCGCGGCTCTTGATGGTCGATACCTTGATGAACTCGGCCTCGACCAGGTCCGCCTTCAGGGTAAGTAGCGTGAAGCCCTTTGAAAACGCGTTGTAATACAGGACCTCGTCGTTAGCCTCCGGCATCATCCAGTTCAGCTCCTCGAACGGCACATTGTCCCCTGCCCCGTTGGACGTGACTGACGTGCAGCCGAATTCGACGCCCCGTTTCTGGCCGGAGGCGTCATGCAGCTCATTGGCCCACGACGTGTGCGTATCGCCAGTCAGCGTGATCAGCCGCGCCTTGGCCGCCTTGGCCGAAGCGTAGAGCCGCTCGCGCGCCGCTGGGAAACCAGCCCACGCGTCGAGATTCCACTCAAGGCCCCAGCGCGCAGTCGAATAGAACCGCTTCGCGCCCTGTGACACCTGCGCGTATTTTTCCGGCGGCAGGTATTTCTGCAGGTCGGGCATCTTCACCTTGGCCATGGTGACCTGGTTACCTAGCACCTGCCACTTGCGTCCCGCTGCTGCCGACGTCTTCAGTTCCTGCGCCAGCCATGCCTCTTGCTCGGGCCCCATCAGCGTGCGCCGCGGATCCGCGATCTTCGCCTTCAGCGCTGTCGCGATGGCCGGGCGCTCCGCATCGGGCGCCATGAACAGCTCGTCGAACGTCAGCTCTTCACTGCGCCCCACCAGACGGGTCTCCAGTAGGAAAAGTGTCGCGAGTTCGCCGATATCGAACTTGCGCCACATCGCCTCCTTCGCGCGGCCCGGCACAGGATCGCGCACCGGCATCCACTCGAGATAAGCTTGGATCGCCGACGCCTTCCGCACGCTCCACTCGCCCTCTGTCTCGGACTGATGGTTCTCGGCGCCGGTGCGATAACTGTCGTTGGCAGATTCATGGTCGTCCCACGTGCAGAACCATGGCGCGATGGCGTGCGCGGCCTGCGTATCGGGATCGGATTTGTACTGCGCGTGCCGCATCCGGTAGTCGGCAAGCGACACGGCCTCGTGTTCCGGTTCATGATTGCGGCCGAGCTGCTTGCCCATCACGCCGCCATATCCCGCGACGCCGTACTCGTAGATGTAGTCGCCAAGGTGGATCACGGCGTCGATCTCGCCCTTCGCACCACGCTTGGCGATCTCGCGATAGGCGTTGAAGAACCCGAACGGCCAGTTCGAGCACGACACCATCGCCATCCGGTAGTCGGCTACGCCCTTCTCCGGCAGCGTCCGCGTTACGCCACCCGGCGAGGCTGTCCGGCCGACCGTGAACCAGTAGTAGTACATCTGTCCCGGCTGCAGCCCGTCGACGTCGACCTTCACCGTGTAGTCGCGCTCCGGCCCGGTCGTGAACACGCCCCGTTTCACCACGTCCTTGAACGCCGAATCCCGCGACAGCGACCAGCTCACCGGCACCGGGCCCTCGGTTTCAGGGCTGACACGCGTCCAAAGCACCACGCCGGTCTGGGCCGGATCGCCCGACGCCACCCCGTGCTTGAAGGCGGCCGTACCGGCATAGACCGGTTCGGACGCCGTTGTGGTGCAAGCCGCGGCCCCTAGGCCGGCAATCCCGAGTCCCAGCGCCCCGCGCCGTGTCAGCCTGGTCATGGATTTATCCTTCCCGTTGGGATACTGGCCCAATCCCTACCTCGCAGCGCATCGCGACGAAAGCATGACTGACGCCACCCCGACCTTCACCCTGACAGCCCCTGCGGAAGCAGCGAGCGCACGCCTCGACAAATGGCTGGCCGACTCCGGCACCGGCATGTCGCGCTCGCGCCTGCGCGTCCTCATCGAGGAAGGCCGCGTCACCGCCAACGGCAAGCCCTCCACCGACGCCAGCGCCAAGGTCATCCCCGGCGTGCTCTACGCCATCGACCTGCCAGAGCCTGTCGGCGCCCTGCCGGAACCTGAAGACATCCCGCTCGACGTGGTGTTCGAGGACAGGCATCTCATCGTCATCAACAAGCCAGCCGGCCTCGTCGTCCACCCCGCTGGCGGATCCGAACGTGGCACACTGGTCAACGCGCTCCTCTTCCATTGCGGACCAGAGCTCACCGGCATTGGCGGCGTCGCCCGCCCCGGCATCGTCCACCGCCTCGACAAGGACACGTCCGGCGTCATGGTCGCCGCGAAGAGCGAAGCGGCGCACACCGCCCTCACCGCCATGTTCGCCGCCCACGATATCGAGCGCGCCTATCTCGCCGTGACGCGCGGTGCGCCGCGTCCGCTGATCGGGCGCATCGAGACCAATATCGGTCGCTCGCCATCGGACCGGAAGAAGATGGCGGTGATGAAGGAGAAGCACTTCCGCGCCGATCATTGGTCCGATGACTCAAGCCAGGAGAACGACCAAGCGCAGGGCAAGATCGCCATCACAAACTATCGTGGCATCGAGACCTACGGCCGCCTCGATGCAACCGGTACGCAGCCTGCTGCGGCACTCGTCGAATGCCGCCTCGAGACCGGACGCACGCACCAAATCCGCGTTCACATGGCTCATATCCAGGCGCCTGTCCTCGGCGATCAGACCTATGGCAAGCACCGCTGGCTCCGCGCGGACGGTAAAGGCCCCGCCTTCGAACGCGCCACCGCCACGGCGAAGGCTTTCGAGCGGCAAGCACTCCACGCCGCCATCCTCGGCTTCGTCCACCCCATCACCGGCGAACAGCTCCGCTTCGAGCGCGACCCGCCCGCAGACATGCTCGACCTGATCGACGCCCTGCGCGCGATGCCGAGCTAGCTCGGCAGCTCCCAGACGTATTTGATCGGGAAGCCGCAAACGCCGACAGTCTGTCCGTCCTGCTTGCCTGGGTTGAAGGTGAACCGACCGATCCAACTTGACGTGGCGCTGATGAGACTTGAGTCCATGTCGCCCTCAATCGGCGTCGCGCTGACCATGCGGCCAAAAGGCGTTATGCACAGCGACAGACGGACAGTCCCTTCAATCCGACCCAAAACTGCTTTGGGCGGGTAGAAAGGTCCGTTCACCTGCGTCGCGATCGACGGCCGCTCCTCGGGCTTGATATCACTCCAGGCGACATAGCTTTCTGTCACGTCTTTCTTGCCGCTGCCGTAGTTCCAGACGTAGGTGAAGACGTAATTGCAAACGGCCACGGGCTTGTTGCCTGAGAGCGCTGGTTTGAAATTCAAGCCGCTGCGAATCCAAGCCAGCGTCGCTTCATCAAGCAGCTGATAGCCCGATGATTTTGACATACCAGCTGCAACAACGTTTCCCGTGACATCCACGCAAACGGTCAGGCCCACTTCGCCATGCTCGCGGATTCCCTTCGACCCCGCCGGGAGGCTTGGAGTGCGCATGCTCTGCCTGATGGATGGTCTCTCGGTGACAGCCGGATCACCAGCATCCAACACCTGCGCGTGAGCATGCGCTGCGCCTGCACCAGCCATGACCGCAGCAGCCAACACCATCGCGCGCACGATCATGCGCCACCCCCCGAACCACGCGACAAGGTTATCGCTGGCAGGAAGCGCGCGCAACGCAGACGGACAGCCGGACTACCGCCCCTCGTTCATCTTCCACTCGTAGTCGAGTCGCCAGCCGCACACGGCCATCGGCTGACCATTGAACTCTGCGGGCACGAACTTCGCCTTCTGCGCCCAGGCCAGTGTGGCGCTGTCGAGCACCACCGAACCTGATGATCGCGCGAGCTTCACATCGGCGAGGTGGCCATCGACCGTGACGCACGATTCCAGCGTTGTCGTGCCGGAGTCGTTGCCCCGCACGGCGCTCTCGGGATATTTCGGGAGAGGTGTGGATGTGTCGACCCGTGGCCGGCGTGTCATGCCGGTCATATCGGGCTTCCACTGCACGAAGAAGGCGGGCTTCGCATTGTCGACGCTTCCCGGCGCCACACTTGCGGCAACCGACTGTGCGACAATAGCCGAACGGTCCGCCGGGCCAAGCGGCACCGGCTCCATCGCAGGCGAAACAGATGGCGGACCGAACCCGGGCAGGGTCGGCATCGCCAATTCAATTTGCGGTAAGGTAGGCATCGCGGAACAACCCGCGAGCCCTAGCGCCGTCCCGACCGCAAGCCACCCAGCCCTCAGTCGTTCTGCAGCAAGCATGCTGCCCCTCCATCTTGGAGCACCACGAAGACTGCAGAGTGCCACTGGTCGCTGAAGAGTGCGACTCAAATCTGGATCACGGCTCCAGATTTTCGATCAATCAGCCTTGCTCATGATCGAAGTCCATTCCTCTTGCGACATGAACGCGTCCTTGTCGGTGTCGACGAACGTCTTGAACACCCACGCCTGGTAGCCGAGGAACTCTTTCTGCGACAAAGTACGTCCGCCTTCGCTGTTCGCTCCCTTGAACAGCACGGCGACGTTTGCCTTCGCTTTGCCCTGAAGCGAGTCTTTAAACTCGCCTTGGTTCAGTTCGCCATCGCCGTCCTTGTCGACCTGGGCCATGCGCGCGACCTGAAAGCCCAGATACTCATTGAGATCGCACTTACCGTCGGCGTTCTTGTCGAGGTAGGCGATGACCTTCTCGGGTTGTTGCGCAGTCGCCCACGGCGCAAGCACAGGCACCATCAGGACCAGTCCGGCCAGAATTACTCTTTTCATGTTTTCCTCCTATCGGGCGTGCAAAAGCTACCACGTGGTACTCGCCAGCCCCAATCCCCGGCTTGCAATAGACGGGCGGATCGCTCCAAGGCCTGTTTCCGGGGAAGAGCAGTCCTTTTCAGGTCAGCCTTGAAAAAAACCCCTGAAATCATAGATATATGACGCATCGCAGCGCATCGCCCCCAGCCGGCACGGGTGTTTAGCCCTGCTGTGCAATCGGCGTAGAAACGATCACGCGTTCCGCCTCTTTAACGCCGCCAT
Organism: Hyphomonadaceae bacterium; assembly: GCA_947478925.1. Classification (GTDB taxonomy): domain Bacteria; phylum Pseudomonadota; class Alphaproteobacteria; order Caulobacterales; family Hyphomonadaceae; genus UBA7672. The sequence continues at coordinate 14,135 of CANJXY010000004.1, forward strand.
CCGTCCCCCATTTAAGGGAGTGGGCGGACGGGGGGGGCGGGACATAATCCTGCCAGACATTCTTCGTAGACCTGCTTCAACTGGCCCCCACGCCAGGCCAGAAAAAAGGGGGCCTGGAGCAGTGCAACGATAGAAAAAAACCGCATGCCTCCCCTCCCCGCGTCAAGGAGGCGGGCGGAGAAAAGAAGGAGAAGACCATGGCAAGTTTCGCAATCGCGCTTGGACCCGAACAAGGCCTCTCGCGCTATCTCTCCGAAATCCGCAAATACCCGCTCCTCGAGAAGAACGAAGAGTTCATGCTCGCCCAACGCTGGGCCCAGCATCAGGACCCCGAAGCAGCCGAGAAGATGGTGACCTCGCACCTCCGCCTGGTGGCCAAGATCGCCATGGGCTATCGCGGCTACGGTCTCCCGATTGGCGAGGTCATCTCCGAAGGAAACGTGGGCCTGATGCAGGCCGTGAAGAAGTTCGACCCGGACAAGGGCTTCCGCCTGGCGACTTACGCGATGTGGTGGATCCGCGCCGCTATCCAGGAATACATTCTGCGCTCGTGGTCGCTGGTGAAGCTCGGCACGACTGCCGCGCAGAAGAAGCTGTTCTTCAACCTGCGTCGCTTGAAAGGCGAACTCTCCGCCATTGAGGAAGGCGATCTTCGTCCAGAGAACGTCGCCGCCATCGCGAAGCGCCTTGGCGTGACCGAGGAGGAAGTCATCTCCATGAACGGCCGCATGGCATCGGGTGGGGATGCTTCGCTCAACGCGCCGATCGGCGGCATGGAAGGCGAAGCCGAATGGCAGGACTGGATCGCTGACGAGACGCCCGGCCAGGCCGAGCGCATGGCCGAAAGCGACGAGTTCGGGGCCCGCATGACGCTGCTCGAACGCGCGATGGAATCGCTCAACGAACGTGAGCGCCACATCATCACCGAGCGCCGCCTGAAAGAAGAACCCACCACGCTGGAAGACCTCTCGACTGCGTATAACGTCAGCCGCGAGCGTATCCGCCAGATCGAGGTCCGAGCCTTCGAGAAACTCCAAAAGGCCATGCGGGAGGCCGCACGCGAGCAAGGCCTCGTCGAAGCCAACTAGAGACTCCCCCGGCCCGGTCGAAAGACCGGGCCGGTTCACTTCCGGGCCAGCATTTCACAGAGATGAGCCCCACAAAGACGCGCGAGGTCTCTCCCTGAGTCGCCAGCGATGGCCTCCTGGAGACACCAGCGCTGCCCGCCTCCAGATCGTGCGGATGGTCCCCGCGAAATGGAGGCGGGCCCATTTTCGGGCGGCCTGGAGTTCTTCTGTCACGTTTCCTTGACACCGCCGTCTGTCTAGCTTACTTGACACTTAGTCAAGGAGAGTTGACATGGCCGCCGATCCCACCCAGATCACCGCAGATGAGCCCCGGACCGGACTCGGTCCCATTTTCTGGGCCGCATGGCTGGCCAGCATGCTGTCGATCAGTGGCCTGTTCGTCGCCGCTATGTGGTGGATCACCCCGCAGATGGAATCGCTGCCCGGTATGGCCATGGGCGGCCTCGCCGTCATCGTCTTTACCGGCGGCCTAATCGGGCTATCGATGATCCCCTATCGCCTGCGCCAGAAGCGCGGCATCGAGGGTCAGATGCGCGCGCCCTACCGCCGCTACGCGCTCCGCTTCCTGCCCGCAATGTTCGGCTACGTCGTCCTGCTGATGCTCGCCGTCTGGTACGCCAAGCAGGCCGCGCCCACCGGCATCGTCGCCTGGGCCATAGCCATCGCTCCCGCCCTTCCGCTTCTGCTCGCCATCCGCGCCATCTTCCTTCTCCCCCGCGAAGAGGATGACGAATACCAGCGCGACCGCCTCTACCGCGCCTATGCGTGGGCCACTGGCGCCACGCTCGCCATCTGCACTATCTGGGGCTTCCTCGACATGTTCAGCGTCGTGTCGCACGCAGAGATGTGGGTCGCCTTCCCGATCTGGGCGATGTGCATGGGCATTGCGCGCTGCTTCCCGCTTGGGAGTGGCAAATGAAGAACGACCTTCGCGTGCTGCGCGCTCAGAAGGGCTGGAGCCAAGGCGACCTTGCCGACGCACTCGGCGTCTCGCGTCAGTCGGTCAACGCACTCGAGACCGGAAAGTACGACCCGTCCCTGCCGCTCGCCTTCCGCATAGCACGGCTCTTTGGCAAGCGCGTGGATCAGATCTTCGACGACGAACTGGGCGGCTTCAACGCCGCCGCAGAGTAACCAGGAGACTTCCAAATGTTGCGCCTTCTCAACGCCGCCATCGCGGCGATCGCCCTCGCCTTGACTGTCTGCACCATGCCAGCCCTGGCGCAGGAACGCTTTACCGACACGACCACGGGCGCGGGGCCCGACGTGATCCTCGTCCCGGGTCTCGCCTCGTCCGGCAATGTCTGGGACGCAACGGTGAAACAGCTTTCGCCCACGCATCGCGTCCACGTCCTGCAGGTGCGCGGATTTGCTGGCGAGCCCGCCGGTCCCAACGCGAAAGGCGATGTCATCAAGCCGCTCGCCGCAGAGATCACCGCCTACGCCGCAAAGCTCGATCACCCCGCCATTATCGGTCATTCGATCGGCGGCCTCATCGCGCTTGAAGTTGCAGCCGCAAAGCCCGACGCAATCAGCCGTGTCCTGGTCGTCGATGCGCTGCCGTTTTACTCGCTGCTCTACGGCCCCACCGCCACTGCCGAAGCCGCCCGGCCCTTCGCCGAGCAGGCCCGCACGCAGATCCTTGCGACGACCGACGCCGAGTTTGCCGCCGCTCAGACACAGACGATGGCTATGATGTCGCTCACCGAAGCCGTCCGCCCCACCCTCGTCAACTGGTCGATCAGCTCCGACCGCCGCGTCATGGCGCAGGCCATGTACGACGCCATGACCGACGATGCGCGTCCGCTGCTGCCGTCCATCAAGGCGCCGGTCAGCGTGCTTTACGCCTGGGACGAAACGATGGGCCAGTCGCAGGAACTCGCCGACGGCACGTTCCAGAGCGCCTACAAGGGCCTGCCAGCCGCTAAGCTCACCCGCATCGACGGCAGCTTCCACTTCATCATGCTCGACCAGCCGGCAGCCTTCGCAAAAGCGGTCGCCGCCTTCCTCAACTAGTCCCGCCGAAGCGAGAAAGCGCGCAGAGCAGGACCCCAGGGGCTGCGCGCTGATCCCGCAGCAGCCCCCGGGGCCTCCCGCTCAATGGCAACACGCAGCCTTCCAGAATTTTCACGGCCCGCGTCTTCCCACCCCGCTCCAAATCGGCTACGTCCTGACACTGTCAAGTTGACCGAGCCGTCCTCCCCGGGAGCCAAAAAATGGCCGACACCGAAACAAAAGCCCTGAAATCCTACGCCGACATCCCGTTGCTGGACTGGGACCTGCTGAACCCTGAGTTCTCGTCCTATGATCTCTTCCGTAAACTCCGAGAAGAGACGCCGCTCGTGAAAGTGCAGATGGGCATGGGCACGATGGTGCTCGGCCTGCGCGCCAGCATGGTCGACGACGTCGTCTCGCCGGAAAACACCCGCCAGCTCGAGACTGAAATGAAGATGATGCAGGGCATTTTCGATGGCCCGATCTTCGACTTCATCGCGCAGGTGATGCTGTTCGCGAACGGCGAGGCGCACCAGCGCCGCCGCCAGCCCGTCGCCCGAACGTTCGCCTTCAAGCTGATGGAAGCGATGCGCCCGAAGGCCGCCACCGTCGCCGCCGAGATCATCGATGAACATCTCGGCAAGGGTCCATTCGACTTCCTCAAGGAATTCGCGGCCCAGCTCCCGGCCCGCATCATCGCTGACATCCTCGGCATCCCGCGCTCCGACCTGCCAGTCTTCATGAAATGGATCAGCGACACGGCTGAATCGATCGGCTTCGTCGACGTCTCGCGTCGCGCCGACATCGAGACGAGCCTCGTCGCGTTCAACGCCTATGTCGACAAGCTGCTGGCCGACCGTCGCGCCAATCCACGTGGCGACTTCCTGTCCGACTACGTCGCCGCTACCGCCGCCTCGGGCGACATGACCGACGGTGAGATCCGCGCGCAAGTTGTTGGCCTCATCCTCGCCGGCTCAGACACCACCCGCAACTCCATGTGCATGACACTGTTCGAACTGCTGCAACATCCCGAGCAGTGGAAAGCGCTCTGCGCTGATCCGGACGGCCTCAAGAAGAGAGCCTCCGAAGAAGGTCTGCGCTACCAGCCCGTCGTTTCTGCTATCCCGCGGGTCACCACGAAGGACCTGGAGATTGAAGGCTATCTCATCCCTGCCGGCGCCGTGCTCGCCGTCTCGATCCTCTCCGTGCTGCGGGACCCCGCCGTCTATGCAGACCCCGAGAGCTTCAACATCCACCGCGCCGACCAGCAACGCTGGCACCTCGCCTTTGGCGCCGGCGCCCACCGTTGCGCCGGTGAAGCTCTCGCGCGCGTAGAACTCGAGGAAACCCTCGCCGTCCTCGCCCGCCTCGCCCCCAACACCCGCGTCACGGGCCCCTCGCCGAAACTGCAGCCGGGCGCCATCCGCACCGTCGACCAGTTCCAGGTCCAGTTCGCCTGAACCTGTTCCGGCATTTATGCTTGGCGGCTCGACGCGCGCGCGGCGCGTGAAACTAGTGCAGCGGCTTGGCCAGAGACTTGACCGAGGTCTGGGCGGCTTCCGCTAGGCGCGCCGCGAGAAGGATGTCGGGCAAGGAACTGTTGCCTTCGTGACAGCTGTATTCGTAGATCTTGATGTCTTCCCGCCTGAGGCTGAATTCGGCGCTCCACGGCGCGCTGTACAGCACCGGATCCTCGATCGTAAAACGGTAAATGATCTCGTTCGGTGAGACGAGGCTGAGGCGTTCGATCACGCGCGACTGTACGCGCACCGATTGAGGCATGGCGCCGAACGGAGCGAAGATGTCCTTCTGGTTAGTCGTTTCAACCACGAGAACATCACCCTCCCAGCGCGCAATACTGTCGCCCAACCATGACACCACGGCTTCGGGTCGATGTTTGGCGCCGATGCCGATGATCCGCACATCGTTCGCCTGCTCACTGAGGATCATCAGGTTGCCCGGCGTCTGCACGATCTGGCGAACGTTATCGACGGGCAACGACCACAGCGGCGCAGTTCCCGTGCCGGCGATGCATCTTTCGAATGGCGTGCGCATTTCCGGGCCGGTGAGCGTTTCCAGCGCCGATACGCGCGAAGCCTCAACCGCTATCAGACGGCGGCCTTCCGGTGTCAGAGGTAGTCTACCGTCCTTCGGTTCGGTGACCCAAGAGGTCCGCCACTCGCCGTTGACACGCGACAGTTCGTGCGAGTCGGCGGCGAGGAGATTTGGATCGATCACGGCTTCGAAAGCTGTCGATCGCGCTCGGTCACGGATGGCGCCAACCATTTTCGCGGCCGTCGCGTCGTCGACAACGAGGGCTGTCACCCCGGGCGGCCGCTCCATCGGGCTTAACCCCCAGCTCGTCCACACGCCCTGGAAGTCCGGATGGCCATCCGGCGCTCGCGGCAGCGCCTGTTGCGCCGAAGCGGAACCCGCGCCAAATACAAGCACGCAGACAATGACCGTGAGCCGCACAAATAGCATTATCGCACTCCGGCAGGGTGCCGCCCGTGCGTCACCCTATCGACAGGTTCACCTATGTCCAATCGGATGTGTCTTGCCCCGGCGAACGACCGTGCGCGCGTAGCAGGGCCTGTCGCTTTCGTTCTCCGGCTGGGGCAGCCGCACAAAGGGAAGCGGCTAACGGGGGCTTACTTCAATGAACCAAATTGAGGCGTATACATCGAGTGAGCCTTATTTGTATTGGGCGATGCTCGCGGCATGGCCACTACCTCTGCCCAGCCCGTGTATCGCTCGGTCGCCCATCGCAAGGCGGTGATGCAGCATATCCGTGCGACGCTGTTGCCGTCGGCCTTCGGCTTTGCCGTACTGGCGCCACTGGCTGGCCTCACGCTGATCTGGGGCAGCACCGTCGTCGCCATGATTTGCAACGCCATCTCCACCGGCGGCAATTCCGTGGGCCCGGCGCTCGTTGCGATTTGGGATACGCTCCTCGGCGCCTATCTCGCTGCGGGTGTGGCCGCGGCAATCACCGGCATCTGGCTCGCCCTACTCTCGCCGTTCGCCATCGACAATCCACGCTACTACGTCGGCGCCACGATCATCGGCATGATGAACGCCTTCCTGTTCGTCACCGTGCCCGCACAGACACCGGCCCTCTTTGGCGGCAAGCTGTTCGTCGCGCTCGTCGGCGCCATGTCGGCCTTCGTCGTCGCTTGGCTCCTGCAGAACACCGTGCTCAAGCGCGACGAAGCCCGCCGCGACCACATGTCCCGCGAACGCGCCGAGCGTCTCGCCAAGGAACGCGCGAAGGCCTGATCGCCCGCCGCGATATGCACCGCTTCTTGTTGGAAAGCCTCCGTGCAGTACCGGAGGAAAGCAAAAAGGCTTCTCGCGCAATGTCAGGGGCGTAGCCGAAAATTTCGGCGGATTGGCATTGTCCAAACCGGTCGGGCGCCGGACGACGGTGTAATCGCGCTCATGACATGGACACAAACGCGCACATACGGAGTGAGCACCTCATCACTCGCGAGCTCTTGTTAGAGGCCGCGCTGCTCGCGTTTGTCTGGCTCGCGTCCAACGTCGCTTCAATGTTCGGAATCATCTCCAACCACCCCACACGTTATCGGCACACGAATGCAGAGGGCGAGGATCAACTCCCCGCATTGTATGACATCACGCGGGAAACTCCGATCGCCGAAAAACACCGGCGCATCTCGCCAACCGCTCATGCTGAGCTACACGCGAAGCGAGCGTCCGTCGAAGGACGAGCGCGTGCTTGCCCCTGGAAGCGCGCCCCTGCCGCGTTCCCAGCTCAGGCGGGGATCCAGTCAGCGCGCAACGTGTGCTCACCCTGCGTGCTGACCCTGTCATTCCGGGCGAAGGCACCTTGCACCGCAGACACGGAACCCAAGGGCTGCATGCACCGTCATCGCGCCAAACTCCTAGGTTCCCGTCTTTGCGAGAATGGCAATCCGCTAGTGCATTTGAAATCGGCCTGACCTAGCTCCGGCCCACAACCAATCCGCCCACCCTTCGGCTCACCGCCGCTGGGATCTCGGCCTCATGCCTGCGCCACAAAATCTCCGCTCGCCCCGCCTGACTTCGCCAGCAGCCGCACGCCCTCAATACGCATCGCGCGATCGACCGCCTTCAGCATGTCGTAGACAGTGAGGCACGCCACCGACACAGCCGTCAGCGCCTCCATCTCGACGCCGGTCGGCCCGGTGGTCACCACCTCGGCAACAACCCCGATCCCCGACCCATCCTCAAGTTCATCGACCCGCACCTTCACGCTCGAGATTGCCAGCGGATGGCACATCGGGATCAGCTCGGATGTCCGCTTCGCCGCCATCACCCCTGCAATCTCCGCCGTCGCCCGCACATCCCCCTTGCCGCCTTTGGACCGCGCAAGATCCCGCGCCGCCGCAGACATCAACACCCGCCCCTCGGCCCGCGCGATCCGCTTGGTGCTCGCCTTGTCGGACACGTCCACCATGCGGGCCCGTCCGTCCGCGTCGATATGGGTCAGCTTGTCGGCCATGGTCATCCCTGAAAGCACCGGTAATGTTTGCGTCGCTATTCTGCTACAACGACAACGAAAAGGACACCCGATGATCCGCATGGCCACCGTCGAACAGGCGCTCGCCTTGATCGCCGAACAGGCCGGCGCACGGCTGCTCGGTCAGGAATCAATTCCGTTGGCCGCATCCTTCGGCCGCACCCTCGTCGAACCCGTTGTCGCCCACGTCTCCCAGCCACCCGCCGATGTCTCCGCCATGGACGGCTATGCCGTCCGCCACGCCGACATGAAGATGGGCGCAAGCCTGCAGGTAACAGCCGAATCCCGAGCGGGCGTGCCGTTCGCAGGCGTCCTCTCCGCCGGCGAAGCCGTCCGGATCTTCACCGGCGCACACGTGCCTCCCGGCGCCGACCACATACTTATCCAGGAGGACACCCGGCGCGAAGGCGATGCCGTCATTGTCACCTTCGAACAACCCAAACCCGAGAATATCCGCCGCGCCGGCATGGACTTCGCCTACGGCGCCGTCCTCGTTCCCGCCGGCCACGCGATGACCGAAGGCGCCATCTCGCTCGCCGCCGCCGGCAATTGTGGGCGCGTGACAGTGCGCAAAGCTCCGCGCATCGGCGTGCTCGCGAATGGCGACGAACTCGTCGAAGCCGGCAGTGACATCGCATTAGGCCAAGTGGTCAACTCGATCCAGCCCGCTCTCATCGCCCTCATCCGCCGCTGGGGCGCCATCCCCGTCGATCTCGGCGTCAGCCACGACGATGAAGCCGACGTCCGCAAACGCCTCTCGACGCCCTGCGATGTCATCGTCTCGATCGGCGGCGCTTCCGTCGGTGACTACGACGTCGTCCGTTCAGCCTTCGCAGCCGACGGCTTCGTCGCTGTCTTCGAGAAGGTCGCGGTCAAACCCGGCAAGCCAACATGGTTCTCCGTACGCGAGACCACGCTCGCACTCGGCCTCCCCGGCAACCCCGCCGCCGCCATGGTCACCGCGCAACTCTTCCTCCGCCCCCTGATCGCTGCGCTCACGGCCGCAACGCCGAGCGACACCACCCCGCAACGCGCTCATACCCAAACGCCACTCCCCGCAACCGGCGGACGCGCGGAATATCTCCGCGCCGTCCTCACCCTCAACGCCGAAGGCCGCGCCCAGGTACGCGCCGCCGAGAACCAAGACTCGTCAATGCTATCGCCTTTCCTGACCGCCAACGCCCTCATCCGCCGCCCGATCAAGATAGCTGCTGCTGGCGCAGGCGACCTCGTCGACATTGTGATTCTTGAATGAAGTGGTACGGGCGGCCGGAATCGAACCGGCACGGGCCTTACGGCCCAACAGATTTTAAGTCTGGTGCGTCTACCAGTTCCGCCACGCCCGCGCGCTCGTGTGTTCACGCCTATTGCGAGGCAAAAGGCAAGCCTGCTGCACTCTTTTGCATCCGACCTCCGGGAACGCTAGCATACACGCCATGATCCTTCGCACCGCCCTGCTCGCCGCCTTCCTGGCCTTCTCCGCCGTCCCCGCGTTGGCGCAGGAACAGGACCCGCAGGAGCCCGAGGCTCCGATCGCCTCGGCGCCCATCAACCTCCTGGCGGAGCTCGCCGAAGTGCTTGGCCGCGCTCATGCCGTGCGGACCCTTTGCAATGGCGACGGGGATTCGACCTGGCGCACCTACATGTTGAACCTCATGGCCTATGAGGCCGGTTCGGGTGATCGCCGCGCCGCAATGACCGATGCGTTCAACCGGGGCTATCGCGGCCAGAACCGTGAGACCTCCAGCTGCACGGCCGCGACGCCGGCCATTGAGGCGTCCATCGCGCGGCGGGGCCGGGAACTCTCCGACGAAATCGCCCGGGGTTACCTGCACTAGGGCCGACATGGCTTGGTCGACGACGCGATTGGCTGCACTTTGTCTGCCTTGCGATGCCGGCGATGTGCCTAGTCGCCGCCGTAGCAGCGCCCTTGCTTCCCCGGCCTATTCGCTATCGCCCTCACTGCGAAATTCGCTAGCGAAGATATTGCAGCCTACATGGCCACAGGATTTGCGGGCGGGGCGACAAAGCTGATCAAAGTCGCCGATCTCGCGAACAAGATGCCGCGTGTCCTCGCGACGCCCTCTCGCATCGACGCCTAGCGTCTGGCTCAGGGGATCATGCAGGCGATCAGGCGCGGCCCACGTGTCGCAACCGCCCGCCCCAGCGCATCATTGAACTGCGCACAGCTCGACACTTTCTCCGCGCCAACGCCGAGACTCTCGGACAGCTTCACCCAGTCGATCTCCGGATTGCCGAGGCTCAGCATACTGTCTGCTGCGGGACCGGGATTGCCTGCACCCGTCCGCGCCAGCTCGATCTTCAGGATGCGATACGCGTGGTTGACGAACACGATGACGACGACGTCGAGATTTTCGCGCGCCATCGTCCACAGCGACTGGATCGTGTACATCCCCGCACCGTCGCCTGCGAGGCAGACCGTCTTCACGTCAGGCCGCGCAACAGCAGCGCCAACCGCCACCGGCATGCCCTGCCCGATCGCGCCGCCGGTATGGCCCAGCCATTCATGCCGGGCACCAGCCGACAGAGCCTGATAGATCGGCAGGCCAGACGTCACGCCATCGTCCGAGATCAGCGCGCCTTCCGGCAGCAGCGCCGCCAGTGACATTCCAATTGTATGCGGGTTGAACTTGTCGCCCGTCGCCGGTTCCGGCCGCGTCCAGTTGACGACGCGCGGCGCGACAGGCGCATCGAGCCAGTCGGCCAGCCGCGCAATCGCATCCGCGCTGTCGGTGTCTGGCCCGCCCAGGTTCAGGGTGCGCGCACCCGGCGGGGTGAAGGCACCGGGGGTGTTGGGATAGGCAAAGAACGCAACCGGCGGTTTCGAGCCTGCGATCAGCAGCAGATCGGAGCCTGCGAAAGTCTCCACTGCCATCTCAGCGAAATAGGGCAGCCGTGCCGCGTCATAGAGGCCACCACCCCGAACATGGCGCGCCATGAACGTGTCGGTCACCACCTTCACACCCTGCGCCTCGATCCGGCGCAACAGTTCTGCACCCCCCGCATGCAGCGCCGTGCCGTTGACGAGGATCGCAGGCCGTTTCGCCTTGGTGATGGCGCGCCCCGCTTCCTCGATCACATCGTCGCTCGCAATCTTCAGCCCGGCCCGCTTGCCTCCTTCGGCGCGCGAAGCCCCGCTCGTCCACGCAACATCCGCCGGCATGATCAGCGACACCGGACCCGGCGGCGGACCATAGCTCGCCTCGAATGCTTCGACCGCCAGCTTCGCCGCATCGGTAACTGTATCGACCGACTTCAGCCAGCGCGAGTTTGGACCCGCCAGCCCCGCGATGTCGGACGCCAGCGGCGCGTCATACTGCCGATGCGTCACGGCATGATCGCCGATCAGGTTGACCATCGGCACAAAGGCCCGCCGCGCATTGTGAATATTCGCGCCGCCGTTGAGATAGCCCGGCCCGAGATGAAGCAATGTCAGCGCCGGAACGCCTGCCATGCGCGCATAGCCATCGGCCGCGCCCGTAGCCACGCCTTCGAACAGGCAAAGCACGCTTCGGATCCGCGGCTCACGATCCAGCGCCGTTACGAGATGCATCTCGCTGGTGCCCGGATTGGCGAAACAGGCGGCGACACCGCAATCTGCCAGCGACCCGATGATCGCTTCCGCGCCAGTGATGCTTGTGTTCGTCATGCTTTCCTCGCAGGTTGTCCGGACCCTATCGGGCGTCCCAGCCGAGGCAAACAGCGAAATCACGCGCAAAGAAAAGCCGGTCCCGACAGGCGGAGCCGGCTGTTTTTCTACGCGCGTCGGGGAGATGAGACGAGGTTTCTGCGCGCTGAGTTTTCAAAGTCCGTGCCCTTGGGGGAGCGGTCGGACCCGCTTCCGCCTTGGCGTGAAGCCTTAGCGACCCTGACGCCATTTGAACGGGCGGTATGTCCAGCCCCGTCGCGGCAAAACCAATCAAAAATCGGAGGATCGCTGCGTCCACCTGTCGCGCGGCGCGATGCTGGTTCAGCCCCGCTTGCCTTCCGCGACGGCCTAAGGAAACAGGTTAGCACCACGACGCTTGCAGTGCGCGGCGCCGCGATCGTGACGAGGTCGGAGGCCAGCATTTACCAGCGAAAGATCGACGGCAACTTGCCGTGACCCGAATAGAGCCGGAACAGAGTGCAGCTCAGCCCCTTGCGGGGGTCCGCCATATCAGGCCTGCGCAAGCGTTTCGATGAACTTCACCGGCTCGCCGCGCCCCGGCGCCACCAGCGCGCCATCGCACATCACCATCGCGCCACGGATGAAGGTCGCTACCGGCCAGCCTTTGGCGTCCATGCCGTCGTAAGGCGTCCAGCCGCAACGCGACGCTGACCATGCATTGGTAATGGTCTTGCGCGCATTGAGATCGACCACGGTGAAGTCGGCGTCATAGCCACGCGCGATCCGTCCCTTGTTCGCAATGCCAAAGACGCGCTGCGGCCCTGCGCTCGTCAGTTCGATGAAGCGCTCGAGACTCATCCTGCCATTCGCCACATGGGTCAGCATCACCGGCACGATCGTCTGCACCCCCGGCATGCCCGACGGCGAGGCCGGATAGGGCCGCGATTTTTCTTCAATCGTATGCGGCGCGTGGTCGGAGCCGATCAGGTCCGGGATGCCCTGGTTCACTGCTCGCCACAGCGCGGCGCGGTGGCGCTCCTCGCGGATCGGCGGGTTCATCTGCGCATAGCCCTTGAGACGAATGTAGTCCTCCGGGCCAACCAGCGTCAGGTGCTGCGGCGTTACTTCCACTGTCGCGATGTCCTTGTTGGCGGCAAGGAGGTCCATCTCTTCCTCGGTCGTCACATGCAAGACGTGGATGCGCTTGCCTGTCTTCCGCGCCAGCCGTAGCAGGCGCTTCGTCGACTGGATCGCAGCTTCCGCATCGCGCACTTCGTAGTGCGAGGTCCAGTCGCCCTGCCGCGCCAACTTCTTGCGCTCAAGCAGGCGATACTCGTCTTCGGAGTGGAACGCCGCGCGGCGCGAGATCGCGTTGAGCACGCGCTCGACACCCTCATCGTCCTCGACCAGCAGCTGACCGGTGCTTGCGCCCATGAAAACTTTCACGCCGCAAACGCCGTCCATCCGCTCCATTATGGGAAGCAGGTCGGTGTTGTCGTGAGTAGCGCCCGCATAGAACGCGTGGTCGGTGTGCATCCGGCCTTTTGCACGCGCCAGCTTGTCGAGCATCATGTCGGGCGAGGTCGTCGATGGATCGGTGTTCGGCATTTCGAATACGGCAGTGACGCCGCCGAGCACAGCCGAACGCGAGCCGGATTCCAGGTCTTCCTTCCACTCCAGGCCCGGCTCTCGGAAGTGCACCTGCGTGTCGATGACGCCGGGCAGCACGTGCAGGCCTTTGGCCTCGAACACCTCGCCAGCCTGACTGGCCGCGAACGACCCGATCTCCATGACCTTGCCGCCGGTTATGGCGACATCGGAGGGAGCGATCCCGCCCGGCGTCGCAACAGTTCCGCCCTTGATGATCAGATCGAAAGTCTGCGGCATGGGGGGCTCCGGAATTCATCGGCTATATGGACCAGCAGCGCGATTTGTCCAAGCCATGCCTCTGGCCAGCCATCGTCCCAGCCAGAGCCTCGAATCAGAAGGGCGGCTGTAAAGCCGCCCCTCCTCCACCACCCGCGCCTTTGCCGGCGTCTATCGGACATCAGGATGCGCAGGACAGGGCTATGCCCGGTCCCGTCGCCTCAGGTGTCCAGTTCGTCGTGATACATGTCACCCATCAGGGTGCTCTCGCCTGTGTTGAGAACCTTGAAGAGCCAGGCAAGTATGGCGATAGCAATAACCACCCAGTGCAGCGCAGGATTTTGCGCCGCTTCCACCATCTCGTCCCACATGTCCCGCTGTTCTCCCGCGACTTGGGATCACCATAGACGACTGAAATTAACGAAGCCTCTCGCAAAACTTTCACAGAGGTAAGCAACGCAGTTTTTATGAGTGAGGCAGCGACTTTTTTGCCTGTGGCCGCAAGTCGCGGCAGCGTCCTGCTCACATCGACCGCGGATGCGCGCGGGCAGTTCCTCTTGCCGCTCAAACGAATTCAGTGGCAGTTGGCGAGCCATGACCCGAGGCGGCTCCAGCAATCGAACAGGCGGCGTATCTCAGGGCGCTCCGCGCGCCTGGCAACGCATGCTGTCAGGCCGCAGGCTCGATCTTCTCGATCCCTCTCCGCTCGATATCGAGATTGAGGATATCGCGCATGGCCTGGCCCGCGTCGCGCGCTGGAACGGCCAGACCAAGGGTGACCAGCCATTTTCCGTGGCCCAGCATTCCGTGCTGGTCGAAGACTTCCTGGCACACGTCTGGCCGAAGTCGTCGGCTACCGACAGGCTCGGCGCGCTGCTCCACGATGCGCCGGAATACGTGATCGGCGACATGATCTCGCCGTTCAAGAATGCGCTAGGCGTCGACTACCGTCAGTTTGAGGCAAGGCTCGAAGCCGCCATCCACATCCGCTTCGGCCTCCCGACCAAAATGTCAGTGGAGCTAAAGGCCCGCATCAAGGCTGCCGACCAGTCCGCAGCCTTCTACGAAGCGACGCGCCTCGCCGGTTTCGACATCGACGAAGCCCTCGACTTCTTCGGCGCACCGCCCCCCGGCGCCGCTCCCGATATGGCCCCGCTCTCCCCCACGGACGCCCAGGCCCAGTTCCTGGAGCGCTTTGCTGCGCTGCAAGCCGAGATGGACGCAGGAAGGTAGCCAAGTGCTCACCATTCCAATTCCGTTTGTCGCAAAGCCGACCTAGTCTAGCGCCATGTCGATCTGGATCTGCTCTCTCGCCGCCGCCCCGCAGCTTGTCCGCCAGCTGCGGCCGTCGCGGGTCGTAAGCCTGCTCAGCCCCTACGACACCTTTCCCACGTTCGAAGGCTTCAGCAGCGAACTCCACCTGCAGGTGCCGATCCACGATATCGTCGATGACGTTGGCGACTGGCGCGCACCTGACCTTTCGGACGCCGAAAGCGTCATCAAATTCGTGCACCCTTGGGACCGCGCTGCCCCCATGCTGATCCACTGCTGGGCTGGCATTTCCCGCTCCACCGCCAGCGCTTTCATCACGGCCTGCGTCCACAACCCGGACGCCGACGAACACGAAATCGCCAAGGCCATCCGCGACGCCTCGCCGACCGCGTCGCCGAACCGCCGCCTCGTCGCTCATGCTGACGCCCTGCTCGGCCGCAACGGACGGATGAACCGCGCCGTCGACTCGATTGGCCGAGGTTCAGCCGCGATGGAAGCGCAGGCTTTCTCAATCCCGTCGACCTACACGGCAGCACGCGGATCATGACGGCAACGCCTATCGCAGTTGGCCTGTCTGCCGTGATCGTCGCCGCTGATGGCAAGGCGCCTTATGCACTGACCACGCGCCACGCCGATGGCATGGCAGGCCTGCCGCACGGGCGATTCGACCCCAGCGGCCACCGCACTTTCGAACTCGGCCTGCGCGACTGGGTGCGCGCCCAGACAGGCTTCGAGCCCGGCTATGTCGAACAGCTCTACACATTTGGCGACCTCGGACGGGAGTTGCCGCAGGCCGAACTCAACGATGCGCCGACTGGCGCACGTCTAATCTCGGTCGGGTATCTCGGTCTCACGCCGGAACGCACCGACATCTCGGCCTTCGACGCCGTCTGGCGGGATTGGCACCGGCATTTCCCGTGGGAAGACCATCGCCAAGGCCGCCCCGCCCTCATTGCCGAAGCCATCGCACCAGCACTGCTCGCCTGGGCAGACGCAGGGGGAAAGCAGTCCGCTACCCGCCTGTCGCGCGTGCAGCTCGCCTTCGGCCTCGACGATCAGCCCTGGATCGAAGAACGCACTTTGGAACGCTACGAACTCATCTACGAGGCCGGCCTCGCCCCTGAGTCCGTCCGCGACAGCGGCCGCAAACCCGTGAAGGCGCCATCGGCTGCACTCGGCGAGCCGATGATCTCAGACCACCGCCGCATCCTCGCCACTGCCATCGGCCGCCTGCGCGGCAAAATCAAATACCGCCCTGTCGTGTTCGAACTGATGCCCGAACGTTTCACGCTTCTGGACCTCCAGAAAGTCGTGGAATCGATCCTCGGCCTGCCTCTACACAAGCAGAACTTTCGCCGCTCGCTCGACCGCTCGGGTCTCGTGGTCGGCCTCGGCCAATTCACGCAGGCCACCGGCGGCCGTCCCGCCGAACTCTTCCGCTTCCGTCGCGAAGCCCTGCGGGAAGGCCACGCCTCGGGCGTTCAGACGCCCCGCGGCTGACCCACCCGGACTTCGCGCCTACATGGCGAACGATTCCTACTCGACGGAATGACCGTTTTGTGAGACAGTAGTTATGCTCAAGTTGAGCTTAAGTAGCCGCCGGTAACGCCTTTCCCTTGAAAGGCATTTTTTCAGGCCTACCTTATGCTCGAATTGAGCACAAGGGCGATACCCCCGCCCCTGTCAGAGCTGGAGGGACCAAAGATGGCCCGGGTTATCGAATTTGGACAAGGCTGCGATATCCCCGCAGCCCGCCGCCGCCCCTCAGCAGCCGAAGCGCGCGACCTCGCCTACAATGACGAGGTCAAAGCTGCGACCGATCACCTGTACGCGCTGGTGAGGGACTTCATCACGCCGATGGAATGGCCGGCGGTCGCCCCGTTCGTCTTCCACATCAACAAGCTCAAGGCAGCAAAGAACGCCGTCATTCTCGCGCACAACTACATGACGCCGGACGTGTTCCAGCTCGTTGGCGATTTCCGGGGTGACTCGCTCCAGCTAGCGCGGGAAGCTGCCCGCACAGACGCCAAGGTTATTGTCCAGGCCGGCGTCCACTTCATGGCCGAAACCTCGAAAATCCTCTGTCCGGACAAGACAGTGCTAATTCCCGACACGCGGGCCGGCTGTTCGCTGGCGGCCTCGATCACGGGAGCCGACGTGCGGCTGATCCGCCAGCGTTACCCCAATCTGCCGATCGTGACCTATGTGAACACCACAGCCGACGTGAAGGCTGAGTGCGATATCACCTGTACCTCGTCCAATGCCGCCCAGGTCGTCGAGCACATCGCCGCCGAATGGGACGTCGATACCGTGATCATGGTCCCGGACGAGTTCCTCGCCCGGAACGTGGCTGCCAACACCGACATCAAGATCATCGCTTGGGAGGGCCATTGCGAGGTCCACGAAAAGTTCTCTGGCGAGGATGTCCGCCAGATCCGTGAGGCACATCCGGGCGCGATTGTGCTGGCGCACCCTGAATGTCCACCGGATGTCCTTGAAGAAGCCGACTTTGCCGGGTCAACATCGGCACTGTCGAACCAGGTGAAGGAATCAGGCGCTCGCAAGGTCGTCCTCCTCACCGAGTGTTCGATGAGCGATAACGTCGCCGCGGACAATCCCGGCGTGGAGTTTGTTAAACCATGCAACCTCTGCCCTCACATGAAGCGCATCTCGCTGGAGAACATCTACGACGCGCTCCTGACGATGAAGCACGAGGTCACGGTGCCGGAGAACGTGCGTCTACGTGCGAAAGCGGCGATAGACGCGATGCTGGCGCTGGGCCCGCCGACACGCGCGCCGAACTTCAAGGTCGGCGCGGACGTCTACGCGCACGTCCAGCTGATATGAAATCTCGCCGACCGCTCCATCGTCTTGCCGCTATTCTCGGCTGTACCGTCGCACTCTCTGCGGCGATGCCTGCTTTCGCGGATGATGTCGCTGGCGACTGGCTGTTCGACACCTCCAAATTCGCGGATAATGACTGCCAGATCTCGGGTCGCATCACCTTCACCCAGACGCCGGTGAAGAACACCTACACCTGCGTTTTTGAGAGCGAGCAAATCTGCGGCAGGATCAACGGCAACCTCTACATAAAGGTACGCCAGAAATGCACGGCACAGCGCATCGGCAAGCAGGTTGCGATCAAGACCGTGGTCGACAAGATTCTCGATCATCGCCCGAAGATTCCTTACCCCGCGGAATCTTATCTCGCAGACAATTTCATCGTTCAGCTCTCCAACAACAAGGCTGAGATGAACGGCTCGCACTATGACGCGCAGCGTCAGCTCAAAGCGCGCTTCTGGCGCGATGTCGAGCTGATCGGGTAGATGGCCATGGCGAGGACGGGATGAAGCACGCAGTTTCGCTCGGCATTCTCGCCAGCCTTTTTCTGTTTTGCACCAGCGTCACCTCGGTGAACGCAGAGTCTCCAGCGCCGTCGCCGGTTGGCGCTTGGTCGTTCATGACCAGCACGATGAGTGAGGGCTGCACGCTTTCCGGTTCGATGAACATCACGCGTAAAACCAACAAAACCATGGCCTGCACGTTCAAGGCTGTGTGGGCCTGCACGCAGGTCGCCCCCCGCTCCGTCGAGACGGACCAGACCTGCACCGCAAAACAGTCCGGCAGCGCTGTCACCATCACCAGCAAGATCGCAAAAATCGGCAAAGTCACACCCGCCAACTACGCGGACTTCATGCGTGCCAACTACGCCGCCGACCACTTCCAGGTGAAGATCGACACCTCCGGCGATCGCATGGACGGGCTGTTCCATTCCTATGGCCAGGCGTCAGTGGTTTTCCGCAGACATCTCGAACTGGTTGGCTGACACGTGGCAAACCGTGACATCCTCATCGTCGGCGGTGGCCTCGCCGGACTTTTCCTCGCGCTGAAGCTCGCGCCCCGTCGTTGCACGGTCATAGCGCTTGCGCCGCTGGGACAGGCAGCGGCTTCGGCTTGGGCGCAAGGCGGCCTTGCCGCCGCGCTGTCGCCCGAGGACAACCCCTCGCTCCATGCGGCAGACACCGTCGCCGCCGGCGCGGGTATCGTCGATCCCGTCGTCGCCCGCCTGATCGCCAAGGAAGGCGCGAACCGTGTGCGTGATCTGCTTGAACTTGGCGTGCCGTTCGATCGCACCGCCGACGGCGAACTTGCCTTGTCGCTTGAAGCTGCACACTCACGCGCACGCGTCGCGCGCGTCTCGGGCGATCTCGCCGGCAAGGCGATCATGGAATCGCTCACCTACGCCGTGGCCTCCTCCGCACATATCGAAGTGATCGACCGCGTGAAGGCGCTGGCGCTGCTGCAGGATACGAATGGTCGCATCGCTGGCGTGCTGGCGAAGGATGCGACAGGCAGGACGCTTGAACTCCACGCACGGGAGACTGTGCTGTGTGCCGGTGGTTCCGGCGGCCTCTTTGCCATCACCACCAATCCGCGTTCATCGCAAGGCGATGCGATGGCGATGGCTTACACCGCGGGCGCGTTGATCGCCGATCCGGAGTTTGTGCAATTCCATCCCACCGCCATCGACATTGGCCGCGACCCCGCCCCACTTGCCACCGAAGCCCTGCGCGGTGAAGGCGCAAAGCTGATCGATCGTACCGGCCGCGCCTTCATGACTGACTACCACCCGCTCGCAGACCTTGCCCCGCGCGACGAAGTGGCCCGTGCTATCCACTGCGAGCGCGCCGCCGGTCGCGGTGCATTCCTCGATTGCCGCGCAGCCATCGGCGCGCACTTCCCGGATCACTTCCCTACGGTGTTTGAGACCTGTCGCTCCGCCAACATCGATCCGCGCGAACAGCCCAT
This sequence comes from Hyphomonadaceae bacterium, assembly GCA_947478925.1. Lineage (GTDB taxonomy): Bacteria > Pseudomonadota > Alphaproteobacteria > Caulobacterales > Hyphomonadaceae > UBA7672. The sequence goes on from CANJXY010000004.1 coordinate 33,318, forward strand.
TCCCGTCGCTCCGGCCATGCACTATCACATGGGCGGCGTGGTCACTGATCTCTGGGCGCGAACATCGCTGGAAGGCTTGTCGGCGTGCGGGGAGACGGCGTCTACCGGCGCCCATGGCGCCAACCGCCTCGCCTCCAACTCGCTGCTCGAAGCCGTCGTGTTCGCCGAGCGCGCCGCCCGCCGCCTGCGCGACTCCAACCTGCCCGAAGCCGGCCCAGCCACGGCAACTTCGCCGCCCGAACTCAACGAGCTGTCGCTGGTCGAACTGCGCAAGCGCATGCACGGACAGGTCGGCGTGGTGCGTGATGCCCCTGGCCTTGGCGCAACGCTCGACTGGATCACAGCTGCCAAAACAAATGTCGGCCAGGCCCGTGCGCTTGTCGCATCGTACCTCATCACCGCCGGCGCCTTCGCACGGCAGGAAAGCCGTGGCGGTCACTATCGCAGCGACTATCCTGAACACGCCCCCCCTCACCGTACCTTCATGCGCAAAGGCGAGGACGGCCTTCCCCTGATCCAGCATTCCGCAATCGCGGCCGGAGCCTGACGTGACCAATCATCTTCCTATCCCGCCTCTGCCAGACGTGGTGATCGAGCCCTTGGTGCGGCTGGCGCTTGCCGAGGATTTCGGGCGTAGCGGCGATATCACCACCGACGCCGTCATTCCCGCCTCCGCGCGCATGAAGGCGTTGATGAGCGCGCGCGAGCCTGGCATTGCTTCTGGCTATGACGCCGCGCGCCTGGCTTTGCGTCTGGTCGACCCCCAGGCGACGTGGACGACGCTCACCGAGGAAGGCACCGCCTTTGCCAAGGGCGCGCCGCTCGTTCGCATTGAAGGCTCCGCCCGCTCCGTATTGATGGCCGAGCGCGTGATGCTCAACTTCATAGGTCCGCTGTCGGGGGTAGCGACACTGACATCAAAGTTTGTCGCCGAAGCTGCCGGCATGCATGCGCGCATCACCTGCACCCGCAAGACGACACCTGGATTCCGCGCTCTAGAGAAACGCGCCGTGCGCCTTGGCGGCGGCATCAATCACCGTCTGGGGCTCGACGATGCTATCCTGATCAAGGACAACCACATCGCAGCGGCCGGCGGCGTCGCCGTTGCGATGAAACGTGCTCGCGCAGCCGTGGGTCACCTGCGCGCCATTGAGATCGAAGTCGACCGTCTCTCGCAGATCGAGGAAGCCCTGCCCTTCAAGCCCGACGCCATCCTGCTCGACAACATGTCGACGGCGCTGCTGAAGGAAGCCGTGGCGCTCATTGCCGGTCGCGCCAAGACGGAGGCGTCAGGCAGCGTGCGCCTCGAGACGGTAAAAGCAATCGCCCAAACGGGAGTAGATTTCATCTCCGCGGGTGCACTGACGCACTCGGCTGTGAACCTCGATATCGGTCTCGATTATGAAGATTGAGCCGGCTTAGAGCGGGCGATCGTCGACCGGCGGCAGCGGGGCCTTGGTGGCAATCGCCATCGGCGTATTTGCATCCAGCGACACCGCGATAAGCGAGCCGTCCGGTTGGACCTCGGCAGGCGGCAGGACACCCTCAAGACCATCGACATCAGCGAACGCCGAGATCGACTCATCATGCTCATGACGAGCAGCGAGCGCCGTCCGCGCGTTCGACCATTCCTTCGTGGTCTTTGGGAAGCGATAGAAGATGTGCGTCCCGATTGACGCCGTCTCGACCAGGCTCGGCGCCCAGTACGGGTTCACATAGTCGGTATGGTAATGCGTCGCGTTGTTCGTGACCGGCGTGTTGAGACCGAGCATCACGTGGAGCGCCACGTTCTTTGCCCGATCCCAGGCGCCGCCATAAGGCTTGTGACGCACCGACCCATCGCAGGTGAAGGTGAACTGGCAGCCCGTGTTGCGGTACTGGCCCTGATAGACCACCTCGCAGATCGATTTCGGGAAGCGGGGGTCGTGCACGCGGTTCATCACCACTTCGGCGACAGCCATCTGGCCGACCGGGTCTTCTGAACGGGCTTCGTAGTAAACGGCGCGGGCGAGGCAATCGAGCTGCTTGTCCGTGCCCTTGAAGGGGCCAAGGTCGTCAAGCGTGAAGCTGACCAAACCATGCAGCGCTTCGCTGTCGCGGGCGCGGATTGTCAGAGCGCCGAGCAGCTGATCATTGGTCTCTTCGCTGAAAAGGGCGGCATCCTGAGGCAATGAGGCGGCGTCAGCACGCGCATTGAACATCCCGGGGCGCAGGTCTGCGTGAACGTCATGCACATCGGCTGCGATGGACTCGGCCAGCACGGCCGCTTCGTTGAGATAGGTTTCCTGGGCTTTCTGAGCGCCAAAGCGCTGGGCGACGAGCGGACCACCAAAGGCGAATGCCGCAGCGCAGGCACCGATAGACAGCGCACGATGGCGCGCCTGGCGTTTGTCGGCATCCGACATGATCGTCCACCACCTCACGACGGCTGTAGACGCCGCCTTCAGGTGGACGAACATAGGTTCTAGAGCTTTCAGGAGGTTTAACACCCCGAGCTTCCCTTTACCTTCGTTAACCGACAATTCGGCGTGGGCGCCCGCGCGCGCCCGGAAGTGACACTCCAACCAACACCCGTCGCGTTTTCTTCTTCTTGGTTTTGCGACGTCAGCCGCCCTAACGGGCCCTTTGTTACCGGGCAAGCCCGGAATGTTCTTGACTCACTCTCCGCAATTTGTGCGCCACGGGAGACCCCGCCGACCTGCCTCAACCAGCAGGCGAGCTGTTAACTTTCGGCGTTTACGAATTGCCCCTCTTTTCAACGTCGTCCGGCGAAGCCGCATCGTTGAGATAGGACCGAGCGGCCGCTGGGCAACACCCGGCCGGGAATCCTGCTGACGCCAATTTGAAACGAAAAATCAGGCAAACGCTGGGGAAACGCTCTCCTGTGGATAAGATTCCGTCAGCAGCTGATCAGCATTAGAGCCACTTTTCGGGCCTTATCAGCGCCGGGCGCGCCCCTTGCCCGCAAGCCGGCGCGACGATCAAAAGTAGTCGATGCCAAGCCAGAGGTGCCAATCGTGCGTGTCGCCGTCAATGTGCTCTTCCAGGTAGGCAGCCCACGTCACCTCGCTGGCGTCGTCGTCTTCCCGGAAGAATGATAGCCCTTCGAGACGTTGAAACTTGGGATCCTCGGCACTGGCGTCGAACGCATCGCGCTCCCATCCGTCGAGGCAACCACCCAGCGCTCCGACCTGCCGCCCATAGTCATCGCGGGCAGACGCAAGCGTGTCGTAGACCCAGACGCAGGCATAGGTCGACGAAAAATCGAGAGTTACCTGGCACTGGCTTGCCGCCTCGAGCGTGAAGCTCGCAGTATAGACGGTGTCGCTGACCTCCTCGCCGGCAATGGAATCAAAGTCCTCCGTCGCGGCTTCCATTAGGTCCTGAACCTGCTGGCAGCTGATCTGCGCATGCGCCAGGGGCGCAAGGACGAGCCCAGCTGTCAGTACAAGCATGCTCACGCGTTGCATGGCCACCCCCGGGATCCCCACCCGGCATTGAAGGTGCGCCGATGCCGGGGCCGATTCAAGGCTCGTCGCGCAGCCCTACCGCTTCTTGGCCAGCGCGGCGTGAGCGGCGGCCAGTCGGGCTACCGGCACCCGGAAGGGCGAGGCCGAGACGTAATCCAGCCCACACTCCTCGAAAAAGAAGATCGATGCAGGATCGCCGCCATGCTCGCCGCATACGCCCAGCTTGAGCCTCGGGCGCGCCGCCCGCCCGCGCTCGCACCCGATCCGCACCAACTCGCCCACGCCGTCGCGGTCGATGGAGACGAACGGATCCTTCTCGTAGATGCCCTTTTCCTCATAGACTTTGAGGAAGCGCGAGGCGTCATCACGGGAGATGCCCAGCGCAGTCTGCGTCAGGTCGTTGGTGCCAAACGAGAAGAACTCAGCTTCCTCAGCGATTTCCCCCGCCCGCAGGGCCGCACGCGGCAGTTCGATCATCGTGCCGACCAGATATTCCACCTGCGCCTTGCGCTCATTGAACACGCGCTCTGCCGTCTGCACCACCACGGCGCGCATCAGTTCCAGCTCGCGCCGCGTGGCCACCAGCGGGATCATGATCTCAGGCACCGGCGCGTTGCCGGTCTCCTTCGCGACATCCAGCGCTGCTTCAAAGATCGCCCGCGCCTGCGTCTCGTAGATTTCTGGGAAGGTGACGCCGAGGCGGCAACCCCGGTGGCCGAGCATGGGGTTCGACTCGTGCAGCTCCGCCGCCCGCGCCTTCAGCGTTTCAATCGGAACTCCGGACTGTTTTGCGACCTGTTGCATCTCCTCTTCCTTGTGGGGAAGGAATTCATGCAGGGGAGGATCCAGAAGCCGGATCGTGACGGGCAGCCCCGCCATTATGTGAAAGATTGCCGCGAAGTCCGCCCGCTGCATCGGCAGCAACTTCTCCAGCGCGCGCCGTCGCCCGCCCTCGCGCTCCGCCAGAATCATCTCACGCACCACCGCAATACGCTCGGCGTCGAAGAACATGTGTTCGGTCCGGCAGAGGCCAATGCCTTCGGCGCCGAACTTGCGCGCGGTCTCGGCATCGAGCGGCGTCTCGGCGTTCGCGCGCACCTTCATGCGGCGTACCTTGTCGGCCCACACCATGAGCTCGCCGAAATCGCCTCCCAGCGCCGGCTCGACCATCTTCACCGACCCGACCAGAACCTCGCCCTTGGCGCCGTCGACCGTGATGATGTCGCCCTTCTTCAGCGTGCGCGAGCCAACCTTCACCGTTCCCTTGGCAGCATCGATCTGCAGCGTACCCGCGCCACACACGCACGGACGTCCCATGCCGCGCGCCACGACAGCTGCGTGAGACGTCATGCCCCCGCGCGCCGTCACGATGGCCTTGGCCGCGTGCATGCCCTGGATATCTTCCGGCGATGTCTCGATACGCACCAGGATCACTGGCTTGCCTGACCCCGCAATCGCGACTGCTTCCGCCGGATCAAACACGATCTGACCCACAGCAGCACCGGGTGAGGCAGGCAGGCCCTTCACGAATACATCTCGCACCGCGTCTTTCGCGATTGTCGGATGCAGCAACTGGTCCAGCTGCGCCGGATCAAGCCGCAGCACCGCTTCGGTCTCGGTGATCAGCTTCTCGCGGCACATGTCGACCGCCAGCTTCAACGCCGCCTGCGCCGTGCGCTTCCCGTTGCGGGTCTGCAGCATGTAAAGCGTGCCCTGCTCCACCGTGAACTCGATGTCCTGCATGTCGCGATAGTGCGTCTCCAGACGCTCGGCGACTGCGATCAACTGCGCATAAACCTCCGGCATTGCTTCTTCGAGCGACAGGTCTTCCGACTTCAGGTCGGCCTTGCGCGAGTTGGAGATCGGCGCTGGCGTACGGATGCCCGCCACCACATCCTCGCCCTGCGCATTGACGAGATACTCGCCATAGAACCGCTTCTCGCCGGTCGACGGATCGCGCGTGAACGCTACGCCGGTGGCCGAGCTCTCGCCCATGTTGCCGAACACCATCGACTGCACGTTGACCGCCGTGCCCCAGCTTTCCGGAATGTCGTTCAGGCGACGATAGGTGATCGCGCGATCGTTCATCCACGACGCAAACACCGCGCCGATGGCGCCCCATAGCTGGTCCTTCGGCTCCTGCGGAAACGCCCTGCCGATCTTCTTCTCGACAGCTTTCTTGTAGAGCGCGATCACCTCGATCCAGCTCTCGGCGCCGAGGTCCGTATCGAGATTGAAGTCACGGCTTTCTTTGTAGTCGTCGAGAATATGCTCGAATGTGTCATGGCTGATGTTCAAGACCACGTTGGAATACATCTGGATGAAGCGGCGATAGCTGTCATAGGCAAAGCGCCGATCGCCCGAGAGCTTGGCGAGGCCTTCAGCCGTCTGGTCATTGAGGCCGAGGTTCAGCACCGTATCCATCATTCCCGGCATGGACGCGCGCGAGCCAGAGCGCACTGACACCAGCAGCGGATTACGCACATCGCCGAACTTCTTGTCCGTGCGCCCCTCGAGCGCACGCAGCGCATCGCTGACCTGCGCATCGAGATCGGTGGGGTACTGTCGCTTGTTCCTGTAGAAGACCGTGCAGACCTCGGTCGTGATCGTGAAGCCCGGCGGCACCGGCAGGCCCAGCTTCGACATCTCGGCGAGGTTCGCGCCCTTGCCGCCCAGCAGGTTCTTCATCGACGCATCGCCATCCGACGCGCCGCCGCCGAAATCATAGACCCACTTGGTGGCGAGTTGGCTCATCGTTTTGGCCTTCAATCTTCATCACTGTCATTCCGGACATGCCGCAGGCGCGAGCCGGAAGCCAGGAACTGCAACCACCAACCGCGCCCGAAGCTCCTGGGTTCCGGGTCTCACGGCGCTTTCGCACCTCCGCCCGGAATGACGGGCAAAGGAGCGGTTTAACTGCTAGCCCTCGATCTTGCTGAAATCCGCGACGCGCCCGAGTGCATCACGGATCTGCGAAAGTATCTTCAGCCGGTTCACGCGCACGTCCGCGACGTCCGCATTGACCGTCACCTTGTCGAAGAACGCATCGACTGGCCCACGAAGCTTCGACAGCGCCCGCATGGCGCCCGCGAAATCTTCCTTGTCCAGAGCTGATGTAGCGTCCGGCGCCGCCTTGGCGAGTGCGGAAACAAGGGAATCCACTTCCGGCGGATCGCCCGCCATCGCCGCGCCGGCGCCGGAGTAGGACGTACCGTCCTTCTTTTCTTCAATCGCCAGAATGTTTGCCGCGCGCTTGTAGCCTGCAAGCAGGTTCTTGCCGTCCTCGGTCGCGAGAAATTCGCCGAGCGCCTCGACACGCTTCACGATGAGGACGAGGTCGTCCTCGCCAAGGGCGAATACAGCATCGATCAGATCGTGGCGCGCGCCCTGCTCGCGGAGGTGAACCTTGAGGCGGTCGGCGAAGAAGGCGAGAAGGTCGGTGCTGTGCGTCGAGAAGGCACGACTGGCGCCTGATTGACGATCAATCGCAATGGCAACCGACGCGCCGCCTTTGTGGCTGACGCGCGTTTCGCGTCCTTGATCATCAACCCCAATCGGAGTGGCTTGCTGATGGCGCAGGGTATTTTCCTGCCGAGTCGCGACATCGAGCAACTTCAACCGCAGCACATTGCTGAGTACAATGCGAATAAAGCCCAAGGCGGCTCTTCGCAAAGCGAAGGGATCCTTTGAACCCGTAGGCTTCTCGTCGTAGATCCAGAACCCGACCAGCGTATCCAGTTTGTCCGCCAGCGCCACCGCAACGCTCACCGGATCGGACGGCACATTGTCGCCCGGTCCCTTCGGCTTGTAGTGGTCGCGGACCGCGTCCGCGATCGCCTGCGGCTCGCCCTGCAGTGTCGCATAGTAGCGCCCCATCACACCTTCGAGTTCCGCGAACTCGCCGACCATGTCCGAAACGAGATCGCACTTTGCCAGCATCGCGGCGCGCTCGGCCTGCGCCGGATCGGCGCCAACCTTCTGCGCCAGCTCCTTCGCCAGCGCCATCACGCGTTCGGCCTTGTCCTTCACCGAGCCCAGCTTCTCGTGGAACACGATGTTCCCCAGCTTCTCGAAGCGATCCTCGAGTTTGATCTTCCGGTCATTGTCCCAGAAGAACCGAGCGTCATTCAGGCGCGCCGACAGAACCCGCGAATTGCCCTCGGCGATCTTCTTGCCGCCGTCCGCCGCATCGAGGTTCGCCACCACGATGAACTTCGGCGCGAGGCCGCCATCCTTCTTCACCGGATCGCGCACCGCAAAATACTTCTGGTGCGTACGCATCGACAACTTGATCACTTCCGGCGGCAGGTCGAGGAACGACTTGTCCATGTCGCCCATGATGACGACCGGATACTCCGCCAGCCCGGCGACCTCTTCCAGCAACCCTATATCATCCACCAGTTCGAGGTTCTGCGCCGCGCACAGCTGCTTCGCATCGGTAAGGATCGCCTCTTTCCGTTCCTCTCGATCGAGGATCACGCGGCCCTTGTTCTTCAGCGCGTCGGCGTAGTCGTCGAACCGGCGTACCTTGTATGGCCCGCGCCCCATCACACGATGGCCCTCGGTATAGGCGTCCGACTTGATGCCCTCGATCTCGAACGGCACGACCTCGCCATCGAACGTGCACAGGATGCGGCTGATCGGGCGCACCCAGCGCAAATCGCCTGCCCCCCAGCGCATCGACTTAGGCCAGTGGAAGCTCCGGATGATCTGCGGCACGAGGGCGGCGATCACGTCCGATGTTTGCTTGCCCGGCTTGCGGACGTGCGCCACGTAAACGACGCCCTTCTTGGGCACCTCGTGCAGATGGGCCTGCGACAGCGAGGCAAGCCCCGCTTTGCGCAAAAAGCCGTCGATGGCGGGCTGGGGCGCGCCCTCCTTCGGACCAATCACGTCCTCGACCACGTCGGCCGACTTCACCGGCAGGCCTTCGACCACCGCGACAAGCCGGCGCGGGCCCGAAAACCCCTTTATTCCTTCGGGAATGAGGCCCGCCGCCGTCAACCCGTCCATCAGCGCTTTTACGAGATCCGCCTCGGCCTTCGCCTGCATGCGGGCCGGAATTTCCTCGGACAGGATCTCAAGCAGAAGCTGGGGCATGGGCCTTCTTCGCAAGCGCGGAAACCGGTGCGTGAGTGCAGCGGAACGGTGGCAAAGGCAAGGGTTTTGGCTTGAGCTTGCCGGGGACGTCCGGCCGCCCCGCACCTCGCCTTAGACCCCGCGCCGCGCTACCGTGTTCCCATGAACCACACCTTCGATTTCTATTTCTCCTTCCGCAGCCCATACTCGTACCTCGCCATACCGATGATCGAGCAGCTGCAGGCAAGATACGACGCCACCGCAAGCATGCGCATCGTACGGCCCATTGCTGTACGCATTCCGGGCTTCTTCCAGAAGGTGAATCCCCTCTGGCCGCCCTACCTGATGCGGGACACCCGGCGGATCGCCGAGATCAACGGCATCCCCTACCGCTGGCCGCGACCAGATCCCATCGTGCAGGACCGCGAAACCCGCGATGTCGCCAAGGACCAACCCTACATAATGCGTGTTAGCCGCCTCGGCGCGCTGGCGACCGAACGCGGCAAGGGCTTCGACTTCATCCGCAAGGCCAGCCATGTGATGTGGTCCGGCGAAACAGAAGGCTGGCATGAAGGCGACAAGCTCGCCGCCTGCGCCGATGCGTGCGGCCTCGATGGAGCAGTCCTCGAACGCGACGCTGCCGCTGAAGCCCCCCGCCTCGACGCCATGATCGAAGCTAACGAAAATGCCGCAACCGCAGCTGGTCACTGGGGCGTCCCGCTTTTCGTGTTCGAAGGAGAACCCTTCTTCGGGCAGGACCGCATCGACCATCTGGTCTGGCGCATGAAACAGCGCGGACTAAAGGAGCGCTAGGCTACTCTGCCCGCTTGTCCACATCGGGCTGCACGATCGGTGCGAGCTGGATGTGCACCGGTTCAAACGCGGCAAACAGGTCGGCTGTCTCCGCCAGCGTATTCAAAGGTGCATAATCGCAGCAGGCCGCAAACCGCGCCCACATTGCCTGCACGCGCGGATTACCGTGCGCTTCTTCCATTGCAGCGGGTGACGCCCACTCGAACATCTCGATCAGCGTCCCGTCTTTCGCGCGCATGACAACCGGCAGCCTGTCCGCCGCGAGGCCTTCAGATCGCAACAGCTGCACATGATCGCGCAGCTCTGACAACAATACCTCGTCCTTCCCCGGCTTCGGCCGGTAAGCGACAATGACGAGGCGCGTAATGCTCATCGCTCGTCGCCCTCCGGCTTGTCAGACAGCAATGGCCGCATCCATTCGGCCTGCGTCGAATCCATGCGCGGCAGCATCACGCGTGTCGTGTAATGCCCGAGCAGCCTGTCACCGCGCAGGAAAGCCCAGTCAACCACCTGGTCATTCTGGAACTCGACAATCGCGCCCTTCTTCAAATCGCCGAGATAGCGCGGCAGCACGGCAAGCTCGCCGACGATCTTGTCCGGGGCCCTTGCGACATTTTCCACCCAAGCCTCCTCGCTGCCAGCCTGCCCGTCACGACGCGGCAGCGCAGCCTTCAGGGAGAAATCGTATTCATCCGGCGCGGGTTCCGCGAAGTGTTCCCAGAACAGCGTGAGGCTGGCTTTGGCCTTGTCTTTCGCCGCTACAAGATCATGCGCGTACTGAGCGTCCGGATCGTCCGCCGCGGCCGAACACGCGGCCAGCACCAGCATCAATGCGGCGGCCAGCTTCCTCATTGAGGCTTGGCGGCGGCCGGGTCCTTGATCTTGATCTCGAACAGTTTCGGCCAGTACTTGCCGGTCACATAGATCTTGTCGGCCGCCTTGTCGTACGCGATACCGTTCAACACGTCGGCTTTGCGCCGGTCTTCCGCGGCCAGAATGCCGCCCAGATAGACCACGCCCGTCACACTCCCCGTCGCCGGATCAATGCGCACGATACGATCTGTCTGGAATATGTTGGCCCAGATCTCGCCCTTGATGAATTCAAGCTCGTTGATCTGATCGATCGGCCGGCCATTCATCTTCACATCGATACGGCCAGTCTCCTGCAGCGTCATCGGATCCAGCTTTCGGATCTGGCTTGTGCCATCGCTCATGTAGATCTGCTTGTCGTCGCGCGTCAGGCTCCAACCCTCGCCGCCATACGTCCACTCACCCTTGGGAGCCAACGTCGCGCGGTCGAGGATGAAACCCTTCTGCCCGCGCCAGGTCAGCGTGACGATACGGTCATCCCAGATCACCATGCCTTCGCCGAAATATTGCTTATCAACGTCGTACTGCTGCTGAACCGCGCCAGTCTTCAGGTCCACCTTGCGCACCCATGACGTGCCTTCCATGCCGGTGCTCTCATAGAGCTGCCCGTCCTGGATCAGCAGGCCCTCGGTGAACGCCCGTACATCGTGCGGATAGCTGGCCACGACCTCATAGGTGTAGGCCGGCGTCACGGGCACGGCAGGCGTATCCACCGCTGGCGGACCGCCCGGCGTGCATGAAAAGGTTGCAAGGAAAGCTGTGGCGACAAGGATTCTCATGGCCCGCTTTTAGCGCGCCCGGAAACCCAACGCCAGCAGCCCCTGCACGCCTCTTAACAGCCCGGATCTATTGGCCCGGACGCGGACCAGACGGCGCGTGCGCGGGGAGAGCCGGGGGCGAGCCTATCAGGCCATCCGGACGCGCCTTGGCGAGCATCCGCTTGTAGGCCGGACGCTCTTCGATTCTCGCCTTCCAGGCGTTGATGTTCGAGAACTTCGTCTTATCGACAATGTTGAGGTTCATCGCGAAATTGAGCGGGAACACCATCATGATGTCAGCGGCGGAGAACTGAGATCCGCCAAAATAAGGGTGCTTGGCGAGATAGTCTTCCGCGAATTGGACTTCGGCTTCGGAGTCCACCAGACGCGAGCGCTCCGTCGGCGGCTTGATCATCCACACGCGGTAATCTGCGATGACGCGTGAAGCCAGCGAGCCTTCCGCGTGGTGCATCCAGATCAGGTGGTTGGCGTAGTCCGCGCTCGCGAGCGGTGGCGTCAGTTTACCTGGGGCATAGCGATTGACGATCGTCTCGATAATCGCGCCGGACTCCGTCATCACCTGGTCGCCGATCGTCACCGTCGGCGCGACCGGCATGCCCGGGTTTACCTTGCGGATCTCGGCCATCGATCCCGCAAGGTCACCGCGCTTGTACACCAGCGTGTAGGGCAGGTTCAGCTCTTCCATCAGCCATACGATCCGCTCGGACCGGCGACCTTCAAGGTGGTAGATCGTGATCGGCGGCATCGCCAGCGTCGCCTGCGGCGCAACCATCGTCGTCTCGGTCGTGCTGACGGCGACACACCCGCCGGCCAGTGCGGCCAGCATCACGCCAGCGGCTAGAAGCATTTTCATGGACTTAACTCCCCGTGACTGCAGGCTCAGAATCACGGCCGCAGCGTTTTTACTGTCCGGAGTCTAGCTACACGCCGCCGCCGGCTCCGGATAGCTGCCGTACAGACATCTTGCCGCGAGCGTCGCGATGGCGTCCCCTGCAGGTAACATTGAGTACAAAACATTCAGGGAGCAAGACGCATGGCCACCTTCAGGGACGGACTTCTCGCTGGAAAAACCGCCTTCGTGGCCGGCGCCTCCAGCGGCATCAATCTGCAGATCGCGACCCGGCTCGCACAGGCGGGCGCCGCAGTGACCGTGCTGTCCCGCTCTCCCGAAAAGATCGAAGCCGCCGCCGCAGGTATCCGCGCGACGGGCGCCAAATGCATCGGCATCGCGCAGGACGTCCGCGACCATGACGGTGTTGGCGCGGCCTTCGCCAAGGCCGCAGATACACACGGCGAGATCGATATTCTCGTGTCTGGCGCGGCCGGCAACTTTGTCGCGCCTTTCAACGGGATTTCCTACAACGGCTTTCGCGCCGTGATCGATATCGACCTCGTCGGTTGCTACAACGTGATGCGTCAGGGCTTCCAGCATCTGCGCAAACCGGGCGCGTCCGTCATCACCATCTCCGCCCCGCAGTCGCTCCACCCCTATCCTTTCCAAGCGCACGTCAACGCTGCGAAGGCCGGCGCCGACATGCTGGTCAAGACGATCGCCGTTGAATGGGGGCCGCAAGGCGTACGCGTGAATTCCATCATCCCCGGCCCGATCGCCGACACTGAGGGCATGAACCGTCTCGCACCGACGCCAGAGGCGATGGCAAAAAGCGCCAAGGGAAACCCGATGCAGCGTCTGGGAACGAAAGACGAAGTGGCCGACCTAGCCCTCTTCCTCTGCTCAGACGCTGCCGCCTACATCACGGGCGCCATAATCCCCTGTGACGGAGGCCTCTGCCTTCAGGGCGCGGGTCGTGTCGGAGGCTGAGGCGCGCCAGAACAAGGACGGTCACAAAGAGATGGCCCTGCAATAGAAAGCGCTGAAACGATCGCAGCTGCGCGGTGTTGGATTGTTGTGCACACGCCAACACCGCCAAATCGTCCTGTCGAACCGCCCGCCCGGGCTTCCGCCACCCGCCCCCGTCAGAGCCTGACGCTATTCCGCTGCGGCTCCGCGGCTGCGAGCGTGCGTTACTGCATTAAACACCAACCGCCCCACAATGGCGGCCACCACAGGTGTCAAAACCATCCACAATTGCGGCCGCCACGGATCGCTCATCGTGAAGCCGAATCCGACGAGCGCCAAAGCTGACATCACGTACCAGCCCTTCAGCATCACGCGCATCGGCTTGCCGCGCCAAGGGAACCAGCCCAGCGCAATTCCCACCGCCAACATCGCGAAAAACGCAACCGCGATCCACCCCGACCAGTGAATATCGAGTGAACCCATCGTGGCTACAATCGTGATGCACGCGGCGATACAGCCGACGCCGAACAGATGCATCAGAATGTGGTATGCGAGCTTCAAGTCCAGCCAGTCTCCAATTGCCGCCACCCCGCAGCATTCCACATCCACTGCGTCAGGCGTGCCAGCACAATAGACAGCAACCGCTGCCGATTCGAAGCCCCTGCGCAGATTTCCTTTTTAATTCCTAAAGCGTCGCTGCGTGCAGAAGATGTCCGCCCCGCGCTGGAATATTCTCCAGCACCACCGGATTGGCCGGCGTAACAAACGGCAGCGTCAGCACCTCGATGATCTCGCGCGGCCCGAAATCCGTGATCGCGCCAAGGCCTCGCGCCGTCAGCTCCGCGTGCAGATCCGACGTATCGAATGACGACAGTAAGGGTTCCCCGACAGACGCCACCCGCGCCCGCAACACATCACGCGCGGCCCGCCGCTCCTCCGTCAGACCGGTGTGGTCAATGGGATTGGGGTAATCGAACACAATCTCAGCACCTCCCTGCAGTGCGCCGATGGCCTTCAGCGTCACCATGATCGCCTCGCGCGTCAGATAAGGCACAACCCCCAGCCACAAGAAATAGCTGCGCTGTGTGGCGTCAAATCCTGCAGCCTTGAGCTGCGCGACAAGATCATCCGTCTCGAGGTTTACCGGCGCGTAGGCAAGATTCGAGGGAACATCGATGCCGGTTTCTTGCAATCGTCGCCTCTTCCACGCCTGCGTTGCGGGAAAATCCACCTCGAACATCGAAAGCTTTCTGGCCAGCGGACTGCGATACGCAAACGTATCCAGCCCCGCACCCAGCACGACCAGCTGCGACACTCCGCGCTGCTCGATCGCTTCGGCCAACTTCGTCTCGGCGAACCGCATCCGCGCCGCGATGAACAGGCGCAAGCTCCGCCGCGATGGATCGTCCTGCTCGCGTCGTACCGTTTCGACATCCAGCCCGAGAATTTGTAGCGCCAAAGGATCGGAGAACATCTTCCCGTCTTCGAGCACCTGGTGCGCGGCACGAAGCGCCGCCGCCGCAAAGGCCGTCCGTGAAGGCTGTTGCTCGATCACACCAAAGCTCCGCGTATCTCTGCCAGCTTCAATGCGGCACACCGAAAGATCCTGTGGCTAGCTCCAGAACGCCTTGATCCGCGCCGCCTCGAGTCTGCCCTGCCGCATCCCGTGCTCGATCAGTTGAACGCGCCGCGTCCCGTCCATGAGGTTTGGACCGAACGCTTCGTGCGTGGGTGCATCCGGCGAGACAAGCTCATAGCGCCCGCCCGCCTTGATCACCGCATCGCCCTCGGCACCGACCCGCGCCTTCATGCGCTCTTCGGCAATCGCCGCCGGGATCACGGCCACCGCGAGCACGCGCTCATGCCCTGCGGCCACATCGACATTGGTGCCCGACCGCATCCCGCCGTCCATCCACATCCGGCCATTGATCGCGATCGCCGGATAAATCCCCGGCACCGAACAGCTCGAGGCAATCGCGCGCGCGAAATCAACACCGTCGTCCTCGCGCCACACCTTGAACTCGCCACTGGTCGCATCGACCGCCGTGCACGCGAACTTCTTCGGCCACTCACCACTGACGCCAAGCGTTGCAAATTGCGCCAGCATCGCCGCCTCCGAAATGGTCTGAGATGCGCGCGACACTTCGCCGATCTCCCGCCGCAGTTCGATCGGCGGCTCGCCTGTCTCCGGCATGCGCATGAAGAAGGCCATCACCTTCGACAGGTCGGGCGCGGGTCCGGACATTGCCGCGTTTCCCGCCGCCAGCCGCGCTGCCGCGATCTGCATTTCCGCCATCATGTGCGCTGAAACACCCCGCGCAATCGTGCTGCCCACGATCGATCCAGCCGATGTCCCGAGAATGAAGTCTGCATTGCCAAGGCTGACGCCCTCGCCCTCCAGCCCCGCAAGCAGCCCCGTCTCCCACGCCACGCCCAGCGTGCCGCCACCACCCAGTACCAGTGCGCGCTTGCCCATGGTTCACTCCCTGATCGCTTCGGATTGTGCGCCAGTCTCCACCCAATCCGGCGGCTTGCGCAAGAACTGATCAGGCGGCGCGCTCGCCACCCACTCTCGCCTCGCACACGTTACCCGCACGCCTTCTCCGCAACCGCCCTGCGCAATGCCGTCACGTCGCTGATCAGCCGGGCCTGCGTGGGTTCCGGATCCGGAATCGGAAACGCGATCGCGGCGATGTGCACCCCTGCATCCGCGTCAAAGTCATCGACCTTGAGTATCGGCTTCGAACCCAGAGCAGCGTTGCGCCCTTGCGCCGTTTCCGAATAGCCGGTTTCGATCAGCGCGGAATCGGCCGGAGCAGCCAGCCGCCCATCGAGGCGAAGAAAAATCGCGGTCGGCCCGGTGTGTGTCGCGGGATGGTTGATGGTTTGCCGCGTCGTCGTCCACCCGCTGGACAACCCGACGGTTAGGTTCCTCACCTCCTCGCCGCCCAGGCTGAACGCCGGCCAGCTCATCAGCTGCCCGCCATCCAGCGTCTCGACCGAGCCTGGCTCGCGCCAGTCCTTGCCCGCGACTGAGTTGCCTGCCCGGAGCGCCGGCGTGCCGCCGGGCGCCACCTTGTAAGTGCTGTCGGCATCAAGCGTCAGCTTGGCCGGGAAAGGCCCGTTCTCGGTGACAAGCATAGACGGGCTCGTGCCCGTCACATCGCCACTGACAATGCTCAGCTTTCCGCCTGCCGTGTTGGTAATGCGACAGGTAGTTTGCGCCACAGCCGGCATCGCCCCAAGCGCGGCGGCAAGAGCAACCCCAAACAGAATACGCACAAGCCCGCCCGCAATCCGTTCGACCCAAGGCGCCTACGCTAGTTGTTGTTCGGAACGGGAAGCAAGCGCACTCCAGCAAAAGCAGCTACCGCCCTCGTCTCAACCCCCACTCGACTACTACGATCAGTACAACCCCCGCCGCATAAGACGCCAGATCCATCGGATCGAATACGCCGCCCAGCACGATCCGCGCGACCTGATTATCGCGAAGCCCGAGCGCTCCAAGAAGACCCAGCAACTGGGCGAACTCGATTGCGAACGCGATGGTCAACGTGACAGCGAGCGCCGGCACAAGCCGCAGCGGGGTCACAGCGCGCGATACGACATACACCAGAGCCACGGCCAGCACGTCGCCTAGATAAGGCCGAATAATTCCATCGCGCACAAACACGGCGATGAGCACTTCAATGACGAACAGTGTAAGTGCGGCAAGAGCGTAGGGACGACGCATCACGCCCTCTGCGACTCCTCCCAGGCCTCGGCAGATCCCTTCGCGAGATCCCGCACGCGACCAATGAAGCTCTGCCGCTCTGTCGGTGATATGACGCCGCGCGCGTCCAGCAGGTTGAAGATGTGGCTCGCCTTCAGCGCCTGCTCATAGGCCGGCAGCGGAAGAGGTTTCTCTAGCCCGAGCAACTTCTTGCAGACCTTCTCGCAATCGCTGAACCAGCGCTGCAACACTTCGGTATCCGCGTGCTCGAAATTGTACGCCGACTGCTGTTTCTCGTTCTCGAGGAACACGTCGCCGTAGGTCAGAGGGAATGCGCTCTGCGGATCGTTGAACGGCAGGTCGTAGACACGATCGACGCCGAACACGTACATCGCCAGACGCTCAAGACCGTAAGTCAGTTCGCCCGACACCGGCCGCACGTCCAGCCCGCCTACCTGCTGGAAATAAGTGAACTGCGAGACCTCCATCCCGTCACACCACACCTCCCAGCCAAGACCCCACGCGCCGACGGTCGGGTTCTCCCAGTCGTCTTCGACGAAGCGGATGTCGTGCACGCTCGGATCAATGCCGATCTCATAGAGGCTTTGCAGGTAGAGATCCTGGATATCCGGCGGATTCGGTTTCAGGATCACCTGGTATTGGTAGTAGTGCTGCAGGCGGTTCGGGTTTTCGCCATAGCGTCCGTCCTTCGGCCTGCGACTTGGCTGCGGATAGGCCGCATACCAGGGCTTCGGCCCCAACGCTCGCAACGTCGTCGACGGATGCAGCGTACCTGCCCCCACTTCCATATCGTAGGGCTGCAGGATCGCGCAGCCCTTATATGACCAATATGCCGACAACCTCAGGATGATTTCCTGAAAGCTCTTCGGCTTCTCGCGCAGCGTCGGCGTGGTCATCGCAGTCTCCATCTGCGGCCCTGAATAGGCGGCTCCGCCTTGGCTGTCATCCCGGGGCAGCGAGCAGGCTTCGGGAAAATCCAGCCACTTCGCAGGCTATCCGCGCAGTCGTTAAGCCCACGGAGCGTGCGGTCAAAAAGGGGTCTCAATTTGAGCTATTAGCAAGATATACAAGGGTGGGCCAGGCTCGCGGCTTGCAAACAGAAATCGACCTCCACTGACTCCACCTATGCGCGCAACATGGAAGGCATGATCCACGCGTTCAACCGGATCATCTCGACCGAGTTGAGGGGCGTGCCATCATTCTGCGGCGACGTCGGAATGGCGCCAAAGTCGATTCAGACCGCCGTCAACGGCATCACTGGCAGCATCTCCTTTGTCGCCGCTGCTGACGAACAACACTCGGCTGCCGCGCAGCACGTTTCCTCCACGACGCTGTTGGCAGCTTTCTCCGTCTCCGCGATCGACAAGGGGGGGCACCATCATGGCCACCGCGATGAGCTCGGCCTGCCAAGCTACCGAACGGATGCGCGGTAACATGCAGTTGCCGGAGAACCAGGACCTGTTCAGACAGACGATCTCAGCGGCGACCGCTGTTCGGACGCACGGCGAGCACGGCCAGGATGCCGAATGCGAGCACAAGAGAGATGCCTTGAATCAGAAGCTGCATATTGGAAACCTCGATCCCTCGTGTTGACACTCACTTAAGCGCGCGAACTACTGAGCGCATCATCGCACGCTACTTTGTCGCATCGCGCCGGCGAGCGTTTCTCCTGGGCAAACGAGTCCTGTCTGGGGCGATCCCGTGGCGATGCTGAAACAGCTCAGCCCTGTGGCTTCTGGGCATCGTCCGTGGACGGCTTCTTGCCACGATGATCGTCGAGCTGGTGCACGACCACCTCGTGCGCCGGATCAGGATCTCTGCCCGCCTTGGCGTCTAGCCTCTTGCCCACACGGGTCGCCGGCAGGACGAGGATCGTCACCAGCAGCGCTAGCAAAAAGATGAGGATGACGCCGCCCATGGCGGTTATCTCCATTCCAGGGGGCTGCCGCGGAGGACTTCGGAGGCCCGCCCGGAGGCTGGACCGCCTCGAGATTCGTGCAGCACCAGTCCATCATATAGTGTCACAGGGCCTCTTCGCAGCCCCTTGCGGGCGCGGATCAACACACGTCCCGCCGCCTCTCCCGCCGCAGGTCTGACCGGCAGCACCTCGATTTCCCCGGTACGCGGCCCTAGCAGCTCAAGGAGGTCGCCTAGCGCCCCCGCGCGATGGATCAGCGTGATCCGCCCGCCGGGTCGGGTGATGTGATGCAGGAACAGGATCCAGGCCTTCAGCGGCGTCTCAGCCAGGTAGGCCGCCTGCTTTCCCTCCGCCGGCGCTCGCACGGTGCCCGGCTCGAAGAAGGGAGGATTGCTGAAGGTCTGGTCGAAAGCATTTTCCAGTTCGCCCGGCCGCTCGCCCACATCATGCGCCCGCACGCTGACGCGCCCGCCCATGCTATTGGCCTCGACACCCTGCCGCGCCAGCGCCAGCGCGGCCATATCCCGCTCGAAACCGGTGAACCTGCAGCCTGCCAGCCTGTGCGCCGCGCATAGCAACGCCGCCCCCGCCCCGCATCCTGCCTCGGCGAGTTGCTCGCCCGCCTTCCCCTGCAGCGACGCGGCCAGCAACACCGCATCCATCCCCGCGCGATAGCCGCGCGCGGGCTGGATCACGGTCACGGCTCCATCCAGAAAGTGGTCCTGCGTGGTATCGGGTTGGTTGGGCTCGATGGAGGTCACGCCGGATCGTCGTCCCAGTCGCCTTCGACCAGTAGACTCGGATCCGGCGGCGCATCCAGCTCCTTCAACGCCTCCCGGGCGAGCACGGCGTGCTCGTCCGACACCATGATCCGGCGCTCGAAAGCTGATATTCCGCCCTCTGCGGACGCCATGAACCGGTCCGCCACAAAGGGCTGGCAACCGGCGCGCTTGAGCAGGACCACCGCGTAGTCCAGCCTTATGGCGCTGTTTGTTCGCAATACCTCGATCATTAGCGACAACTTGCCACGCCGCTGAGCGAAGAGGAACTCCGTTCCTTGACCGGCTTCTCAGCTGGGAAATATCCTATATCAGCAACAGCCGAGATGACGGTTTGAAACCGCTAGGGATTGCAATTGGCCCTGCACGCCGAAGTTGAAAAGCAACAGGCGCCGCAGTCCACCCCGATGGATCGGCTGGTGGACCTCCTGCGGCCTGAGCTTGCCGAGGTCGAGCGCCTGCTTGCAGAGCGCGCGGCTAGCCCTGTCGCGACCATCCCGGATCTCTCGGCGTACCTGATCGCGGCCGGCGGCAAACGCCTGCGCCCCGTGCTCACCCTCGCCTCGGCCCGCGCTGTCGGCGGCAAGGGGAGCGATGCCGTCAACAAGCTCGCGACCGCCGTCGAGTTCATCCACACCGCCACGCTGCTGCACGACGATGTGGTCGACGACAGCGACCTGCGTCGTGGCAAGGCCGCCGCAAAGAATGTGTGGGGCGCGTCTGCCTCCATCCTGGTCGGCGATTTCCTCTTCGCCCGCTCCTTCACGCTGATGACCGAGACGCGCGACCTGCGCATCCTCGACATCCTCAGCCGCGCCAGCTGCGTCATCGCCGAAGGCGAGGTCCGCCAGCTCGCCGCTCTCGGCAAGGCCGACCTGCCGATCAGCGAATACATGGCGATCGTCGAAGCCAAGACCGCCGCTCTCTTCGAAGCCGCGGCCCGCGCCGGCGCCTATACCGCGACGAACGACGACGCGACCGCCGACGCGATGGGCGAATACGGCCGCCGCCTCGGCCGCGCCTTCCAGATCGTCGACGATCTCCTGGATTACGGCGGCCTCACCTCTGTCATCGGCAAGAGCGTCGGCGACGATTTCCGCGAAGGCAAACTCACGCTTCCGGTGATCTACGCGCGCGAAGCCGGCAATGCCGAAGACCGCAAATTCTGGGATCGCGCCATGGGCGCCCGCGACCAGCATGAAGGCGACCTCGCCCACGCCATCCACCTGATCCGCGCCTCCGGCGCCGCCGAGCGCACACTGGATACCGCGCGCGCCGAATCTGCCGCCGCACGCGCCGCCCTCGCCCGCACTGGCCACGGCGACTTCCACGACGAACTAGCCGAACTGGCCGACCAAACCGTTACCCGCGCGTTCTAAAGCACATCCACGCCAACAAGCCCGTGCGCCACCGCCGCGCGGCGCACTTTCCAGTGCACCCACGTGCTGATCGCGAGCAGCGCGACGAAGGCAATCACCGGGGCGTAGCCGCCCACCATCGCGGCGCCTACAGCCACTACGGCTGCGTTGAGCGCCCACACCGCGTGAACGCCAGAGACCTGCATGTGTTTCAGTCCCGCCTTGATCGCGATCTGGTAGGTGTGGTCGAGGTGCGCGACCCACAGCTTCTTGCCGTGCTTCGTGCGCCATGCCAGCGTCAGCAGCACGTCTGAAAGATACGGCAGCAGCAGGATCGCCGGGACGAACAGCAAGTCGGGCCGCAGCCTCGTCAGCTCAAGCCCCAGCCCGCCCAGTATCGCGCCGGTGAACAGTGCGCCCGCATCCCCTACGAACAACAGGCCGCGCACATTCCACACGAGGAAACCCGCCAGCCCGCCCGCCAGCGCCACGCAGGGCAACACGATGTGCCAGGCGCCGATCACGATCCCGCACGCCGCGAGGCCCAGCGCCGCCACGCACGCCATGCCCATGGCGAGCCCATTGGCGCCGTCCATGAAGTTTACCGCGTTGATCACCACGATCAGCCACAACATCGATCCCACGATTGCCAGCGCCAGCGGCAATGCCACCATCGCGCCAGGCCAGAAGCCCAGCGCATCGGCGCGCAGGTTCAGCGCCGCCATGGCGAGCGCGACAGCCGCGATCAGCCCCAGCTTCACACCAGCCCGTAGCCTGAGAATGTCGTCCGCCAGTCCGAGCACCAGCACGGCCAGCGCCCCCGCAGCAGCGACCAGTACAGGCGCCGGATAGCCAATCCGCATCATCTCTGCATCGGTCGCAAACGCCAGTGCCGCCGACAGTGCAACCGCAAGCCCGCCCGCCGTCGGCACGGGTAGGGGCTGAGATTTCCGCGCCTCCGTCGGTGCATCGACAATGCGCAGGGTGATCACCACGCGACAGAGCAGCGCCGAAGGAATGGCGGCCAGCGCGAACAGGATCGCCAGATGCAGGAATGCGTCCATGCGTGTGGGTCAATCGTCCAACGGCACAGGCGCCGCGCCACGGAAGCTGGTCGCCCTTACCCAGTATTTCTTCTTGGCGCCGGCAATCGCCGCCGCCGCTGCCTGCGATGAGGCCTCGTTCTCGAACAGACCGAAGCAAGTCGGCCCGCTGCCCGACATGCGCGCCAGCAGGCAGCCCGGCTGCGCCTCGATCAGCTGCAATGCACGGCCGATTTCCTTGCAGAGCGAGATCGCCGCCGGCTGCAGATCATTTTCATACTCCGAGAGCCGGTCCGCGAACCGCGCCGGCGTCTCGCCCCATGGCGGTTCGACCTCGCGGAAGTTGCGATTGGCGCCCATGCGATCGAACTTGTTGAACACTTTGCGCGTCTCAAGCATGATCCCCGGATTGACCAGCACGGCCGGCAGCTCCGGGCACGCCACGTCGGTCAGGATCTCCCCCGCTCCCCGCATTACCAGCGGACGCAGGCGCACGCACGCCGGGACGTCGGCGCCGAGCTGCACCGCCAGCCGCTCCAGCGCCGCTTCACCGAAATCGATTCCCCACATTTCATTCAAGACATGCAACGTCGCTGCGGCGTCGGCAGAGCCGCCGCCAACACCGCCCGCGATCGGCAATTCCTTGTAGAGCACCATCGATGCGCCCAGCCCCGAGCGGTCGCACGCCTCGCGCAGCGCGAGCGCGGCGGCGAGCGTGAGATTGTTCGGCGCGCTCTTCAGCGCCTTGGCGCCCGGCCCCTCGACGCTCAGCTCCAGAAACGGCGCGGATCGCGCCGAAATACGGTCGGCCGCCCGCGTGTCGGCGAACACTACCAGACTGTCCACGGGATGCAGCCCGCCTGTGCCGGCCGAGCCGACATGCAGGTAAAGGTTCACCTTTGCAGGCGCCCATGCCGTCGAGAAGTTTGCGCGATTTGGACTTAAGCTCATGGCCGCGAAGCTAGACTGGCTCCCGGCGCTGCTGGCAAGCCCTTCTCCAATTTGCCGCGCAGCGTCGCTTCACGGGCCGCATCCGGTTTGAGCGCCAACGCCGCCGTCCATTCGAATCGTGCGTCGTTCGTTCGCCCGGCTTTCCAGTAGGCGTCGCCCAGATGGTCGATCACTTCGGAGTCGGTTGGCGATAATTCCGCCGCGCGCTCGAGATAGTCTATGGCCTTGTCCATCTGTCCCAGCCTGAAATAGGCCCAGCCGAGACTGTCGATGATATAGCCCTGGTCCGGCCGTGCATCCGCCGCCCGCTGGATCAGCGCCAGCCCCTCCTGCACCCGCTGTCCGCGATTGACCCACGCATAGCCGAGGAAGTTCAGCAGCTCCGGCCGGTCCGGCTCAATAGCAATCGCGGCTTCAAGGTCAGCCTCCGCGCCCTGCCAGTCGCCCGCCTCGCTCCGTACTGACGAGCGCGCGAACAGGACGCGCCAGTCGACAACGCCGTGCGCCTCGTCGGCCGCTATCACCTCGTCATAAAGCTTGCGCGCCAGAGCGACGCGATCGTTCACGCGGTAGAGATCGCCCGCCTGCAACATCATCTCGCGCCGCCGCGACAGGGCAAGCGCCTGGTCCGCCGCCACGAGCGCCTCGCCGGTGCGTTCCCGACGATTTAGGATTGTTGCCTCCGCCATCCGCGCATCCGCCGCCCACGCGGATGACGCGGGAACAGCGCGCAGCGCGGCGATCGCTTCGTCCGACCGGTCCTGCCGATCGAATGCCTCGGCGAGCGTCAGGCTGGCCGGCGCTAGTTCCGGATCGAGATGCAGCACCATCGCATGCCGCATCGCCGACAGGTCGGGACTCGAGCGAACAAGTCCTGTGCCCGACGCAATGTAGATCGTCATCGCCGCGCCCTCGCGCGTACTCAGCTTCGGCCGCGCGATCTTCCTGCCCGCATCGATGTCCGCCAGCACCCGCGCCGATCCTGGCCCCGGATCGCCCTCGATCGCGCCCAGCGCAATCAGCTCACGTGCGCCTTGCGCGTCTCCGCGCGACGCTTGCAGGCTCGCACCGAGCGCCGCCACGGCATCGCGCGTCGCCAGCGGCAGATGCAAGGCAATGCGGAAGGACTGCAGCGCCTCCTCGTCCTTGCCGCCCTGCATCAACACCAGCGCCTTCAGTGACGCCTGCTCGCCCGCGATCATGCGCCGCCCCGGCAAGGCATCGACATCGGCCTCGCCGCGCGCCGGATCGCCGACGGCCGTCAGCCAGGCCGACAGAAAGCCCGCAAGATCGAGATTGAGCGCGCCGAGCGCCGGTTTCTGCAGGCGCGCCTTCGCCGACGGTATGCGCCCATTCTCGATGTCGTCGATGATCAGCGCCAGCTGCACGCTCGGCGAATCTTCCGCCGCACGCGGCCGCGCCGACTTGGCCAGCTTGATCGCCCCCTCGGTATCGCCCGACGCCAGCGTCGCGATCGCCGCCCGCTCCAGCAGCCCGGAGTCATCGGGCGAATTCACATAGGCGCGCCGGTAGTACGTCGCCGCCGCCGTCGAATCGCCCACCATCCCGGCATACCGCGCTGAAATGAAATCGGCATATTCCTGCTGCGTTCGCAGCTCCGCGATCATCGATTCCGAGAACCATGTGGAATTGGCCGGCATGAGCGTACACCCGCCCATTCCCAGAGCGGACAACGCAAGCGCCGGGGCCCGGAAACCGGACCATCTTTTTCCTGACCACATGCGTGCATGTTGCCCCAGCACATCCCGGTCAGCAACCAAGCCTTATGGCAAAGAATGCCTCGCAAACTGAGGGTTGGCCGCGTAGCGACCCGATCGGCCGGGCCCGAACCCGTTCAAATATCCGAGACCTGATCTGTCTGCTTTGCGAGCGGAACTTCCGGGGTGTCGCGCTTCACTGGCGCGGGCGCGGTGAGCCCGTTCGCCAGCTTGGCCTGGAGTTCCTGCGCGCTGGAGGCCGGCGGATACGCCTCGAGCGCATTCTTCCAGTAGGTGCGCGCGGCATCGTGCTCACCGAGCCGCCACTGGATGTCGCCCATGTGAGCCGAAAGCTCCCAGTGCGCGAACGGCTCGTACGCCGCCAACGCCATGACGATGAAGCGGTTGGCTTCGCGGAAATCGCCATACTGATAATAGGCCCAACCGATTGAATCGAGCAGGTTCGGCTCATCCGGCGTAAGCCGGATCGCCTGCTTCAACAGACGGAAACCCTCATCCAGCTCCTCGTCCGTGAGGTGCGTGTCGACCAGCGTGTACCCAAAATTGTTCATCAGCGACGTCGAGTCGGGCTGATCGGTCAGCATCTTGCGCATGATCGCAAGACCTTCGGCACGCTCAGCCGGTGAATCTACCAGCATCGAGGCGAGCACCTGCTGCGTCGTCTGATCGTCGCGCAGCGCCCGCGCTGAGCGTGCCGCCTTCACGGCTTCGGCGACATCGCCGCCCTGGCTGTGCGCCTGCGCCCGTGTCATCAGCGCGAACACCATCTGCGCTTCCGAAAGCTTGCCCTGTTTCACCGCCTGGTCGATCAGCTGAAGCGCACGCGGAATCCTGTTCGCGGAGATCAGCGACCCGGCCGCCGAGATCTTCGCTTCGGCGCTCGAGTCGATCAGCAGCGATCGCTCCACCAGCGCCGCCATCGTATCGGACGAGCCCAGCTCCAGCGCAGACAATCCCGCCGTCGACTGCAGCAGCGCCGCCTGTTCCTTGCGCGGATTGCCGATCTGCGCGATGCGCAGCGCCGGCTCGAACTTGCCCTGCGTATAAAGCCGGCCGGCCTCCGCGATGCGGATGTCGCCATTATCGGCATCCAGCAGCAGGGCGCTCTGGCGCATCGACGACAGCAGATGATTGAACGGCGTTTTTGCACCTCGCCCGGCCATCGTCGCCATAATCGCTTCCTGTTCCTCGATCAGGTCGGCCTCATCGCCCAGCGCCACCGCCATTGCCTGTTTCAGCGTGCGCGGCTTCCAGCGATCCTCGCCCTTCTCCGCGCGTTGCAGCCGGTTCTCGACATAGGCATCATCCGGCGAGGCCGCGAGCAGACGCGTGAGCAGCGCAACAGCGTCGCCATCGCGATTTATCCCGCGCAGCAGTTCCGCCTGGCGCAGCGCCAGCAAACGCTGGCTGTTGAACGCACGTGCGCGCGCGAAGTAAGTCATCGAGCCGGCTTCGGCCGGATCGGGCGCATCGAACTTGTCCGGCGCCTCGTCATAAACCGCTAGCGCCGCTGCGTAGTCGCCGAGGCCCTCCTGAAGCAGCGCACGATGCCCCAGCAACGTCGCCGCCGGGACCGCCTTGCGCAATTTCTGCATCTCGGCGACGGCGTCGACCCCGCGCCCGTTCGCGGCATATACCCATGGACGCAGATGGTTCGCGCTCATCCATTCCGGCGGCTTCTTGCCGTTGAGCGCATCAAGCACCGCTTGAGCAGTCGTCGGATCATCAGCGGCCACGGCATCGACGATCATGTAGCCCCACGCTCCGGGGTTCTGCATATGGGCGTAGTCATCTCGCACACGCCCCATGAACGCCGCCATATCCGCGGCCTCGATCATACCGTTCGGGGTCTTGTAAGGCACAAGCGGCTTCTCGCCCGGCGCTGTCACTTCAGCAGCGGCCGAGACCGGCGTCGCAACGAGCGCGGGCGGGGCCGATGGATCGATCAGCTCAGCCGACTGCGGCGCAATCAGCGCGCGCTGCGCCATCAAGGTTTTCTCGCGCGGAATGCCGCCACAATTGTTGACCGGATGCACCGACCCGCCGCTGAATACATAAACGGTCCTGCAGCCGCCTGCATCGCCAAACCCTGGAACCCCGGCCGTCGTGCACGCCGTCAGGATCGCGGTGGCCGAAGCCGCAAGGATGAGGCGGAGTTTGTGGTATGTCATCAGGCAACGCTATCCGAACGCTCGCACAGGCTCAACCGAGAGAGGCCGCCATCTGGATCACGCATTTGGGCGCGAAGGTGGCGGGGACTGTGCTCCTCGCCAGATTAACCACCACCCACCCCCGGACTCGATTATCCCGACGAACGTCGGGAGCCAGCAGTGGTCGCAAGGCGCGAACAGCCTGTCCGACAGCGCCCTGCCTCCGCAGCTTGACCCGGCACAACTGCATGGAACAATCACCGCTCGGGAGACTGGCATGAGGCAATTCGCGGCGTTGATGCTCCTGCTGACGGGTTGCACCGCCACCCCGCCGTACGCACCCGCCAGCGCAGGCGCGGCTTCCGAGCCAGCGCCCCTATGGACAGGACGCGGCTCCGCCGCCGGTCGCGCCGGTATCCGCGCCTGCCTCGACCGCGAACGTACCGAAGGTGATCTGCCGAGCTGCCGCCCCGCCCCAGTGCGCGGCAACTCGGAACACAGCAGCGCCAGCCTCGACCGCGTCAGCAACTGGGTGATCATCGATGACTGGGAAAGCGAGATGAAAGTCACGCTATCCTGGCTGCACGCGAACGGTCCCGCCGACGATGTCGATGTCGCACAGCGCGCTTGGGAAGCCTCCATGCTCGCCGACGTCAGCGTCTACATGAACATGTACGAAGGCGGCTCCCACGTTGGCCTGGTTGGCTCCATCGCACGCGCCGAGGCCGTGATGGACCGCGTCGTCTTCCTTGAGAAACTGCGTCGGCAGATCGAGACCGAATAACCTTACATATTCGGATAGTTCGGACCACCGCCGCCTTCCGGGGTGACCCAGTTGATGTTCTGGTTCGGGTCCTTGATATCGCACGTCTTGCAGTGGACGCAGTTCTGCGCGTTGATCTGGAACTTCTGGCCGCCCTTGCCGTCCTCGATCCACTCATAGACGCCCGCCGGGCAGTAGCGGTTCGATGGCCCGCCATAGACGCCCAGCTCGCTTTTCTTCTGCAGCTCCAGGTCGAGCACTTTGAGGTGCGCCGGCTGGTCTTCACCATGGTTGGTGAACGAGAACGCCACAGACGTCAGGCGGTCGAACGATATCACGCCGTCCGGTTTCGGATAGACGATCTTCTTGTGCTTCGCCGCCGGTTCAAGCGATTTCGCATCCGTCTTCTTGTGCTTCATCGTGCCGAAGATCGAGAAGCCGCCGAAGATCGTGCTGATCCACAGGTCGAGGCCCATCAGCGGAATGCCGAGGTAGGTACCGAACTTGGTCCACAGCGGCTTGGCGTTGCGGACCTTCTTGAGCTCCTTCGCGACCCAGCTCGTCTTGAACGCTTCGGAATATGCTTTCAGCTCATCGCCCTGACGCCCCTGCGTCACGGCTTCGAATGCAGCCTCACCAGCCAGCATGCCGGTCTTCATTGCATTGTGGCTGCCTTTGATGCGCGGCAGGTTCACGAAGCCGGCCGAGCAACCAATGAGCGCTCCGCCCGGGAAGGTGAGCTTTGGAATTGACTGCCAGCCGCCCTCTGTGATCGCGCGCGCGCCATAGGAAATGCGCTCGCCGCCCTTGAGGTGCTTGATCACATCCGGGTGATGCTTGAAGCGCTGGAATTCCTCGAACGGCGACAGCCAAGGGTTCTTGTAGTTGAGGTGAACCACGAGGCCGATCGTCACGTAACGATCGCCGAAGTGATACATGAACGAACCGCCGCCCGTGTTGTTGCTCAGCGGCCAGCCGAACGTGTGCTGCACGTAGCCCGGCTTGTGCTGGTCGGCTGGCACCTGCCACAGCTCTTTCACGCCGATGCCGAATTTCTGAGGCTGGCTGTCCTTGTCGAGCTTGAACTCGCGGATCAGCCGCTTGGCCAGCGAGCCGCGCACGCCCTCGCCGATCAGCACGTATTTGCCGTTGAGCTCCATGCCCGGCGAATAGTCGGGGCCGGGTTCGCCATCCTTGCCGATGCCCATTACGCCCGCGATCACACCCTTGAGCGAGCCGTCTTCGCGATATGTGAGATCGGACGCTGCAAATCCCGGATAGATTTCGACGCCAAGTTCTTCCGCCTGTTTCGCCATCCAGCGTGTCACATTTCCGAGCGAGCCGATATACATGCCGTGGTTCTGCAGCATGGGCGGCATCAGGAAGACCGGCAGCGGGATCGAGCCCTCTTGCCCCAGCACGAGGAAGGTGTCGTGCTTCACCGGCGTCTCGAAGGGGCAGCCTTTTTCCTTCCAGTCGGGGATCAGCTCGTTCATGGCCCTGGGGTCCATGACCGCGCCCGAAAGGATGTGCGCGCCCACTTCAGAGCCCTTTTCCAGCACGACGACGGATACGTCCTTGCCAGTCTCGGCAGCCATCTGCTTGATGCGGATCGCGGCGGCGAGGCCCGCGGGGCCAGCGCCCACGATGACCACGTCGAAATCCATGGACTCCCGCTCGACGGCCTCAGACATTAGCTTAGTCTCCCAAAGCCCGCGGGAATCGTCCCCAAGGGCGTAATTCCCCATATCTCGGGCTAGTTAGCCTCAGGTTTCCGAACCAACAAGCTTGGAGTGAACGGCCCACGTGACGCACCCCCGGCCCGATCTCGCGCTTCAGGCGCTGGCCGACTTCTGGGTCGATATGGGCCTGGAGGAAGCGCGCGCGCTGCGGACGTGGCGTCCGGCGCGTTCTGCGGCCGGTTCCACCGCCCCCGCTATTCGTCCGCCATCCGCGCCCCGCCTTCCGGCAGACCCGCCGCCGGCCCAGCGCGGCGCGCCCCGCAAGATCAACAACACCCCGATCAACGACGCCAAAAGGCTTGCGTCGCAGGCGGTGTCCCTCTCGGAACTCCGCGCCATC
>CANJXY010000005.1 GCA_947478925.1 Hyphomonadaceae bacterium
ACGGCCAGCTCGACCACGCGCTCGGGGAACTTCCCGGCGAGGATCTTCTGCGGCGTCGTCGTCTTGATGCCGCCCGGGTGACCGGTGTGGCGGTGATAGACCTTGCGGACCATCTTGCGACCGGTCATCGCGACCTTGCCGGCGTTTATGACGACGATGTGGTCGCCGAGATCAACGTGCGGGGTGTAATCCGCGCGGTGTTTTCCACGCAGGCGAAGGGCAATGTAGGAGGCCAGACGGCCCACGACGACGCCCTCGGCGTCGATCACTACCCACTTATTCACGGCGTCAGCCGGTTTTACAGAAACGGTTTGCATGCTCCGGCGCGGAGCCTTTCTCGGTCAGAGTTAGGTCTGAAATTCGAACGCTGGCACGTATAGCTGGGCCGGGTGGTTGTCAACACGAACCGCGAAGCTGTCTGGCATAGACGGTTAAGGGCGAAAATCCAAGCTTTTGCGCAGAATTACGGGGGGTCATCCGTTGCGTCAGACCCCTCGTCGCGGTCACCACCATTATCATCCCCACCGGAATCAGCCGGCTTCTTGGGAAAGATGGCCCCGTCGCCTGTTCCTGGTACCGGGGTGATGAGGCCCGTGCCGTCGTCCTTGCCCTTCGATTTGGCCCCGAATTCACCGCTGAGGAGAAAGAACGGGGCAACCGCGAGGCAGATGACCAAGATGATCACGAAGGTGATCAGAATATCCATGGCTGGTTCCTGGAGGGGCGCCGGGCCGGGCCCCAAGCTTGGCAATCGACGGTTGAAGAACCCCCTCTATACTCAAGGGGAACGTACTCAAACTGATCTGGCAAAGTGATCTGGTCCAATGGTGATCTTGGGGCAACGCATGATGAATCGCAGAGCCTTCCTGATGGCGGGTGCGGCTTCGAGCCTTGCCAATGCCCTGTTCCCGGCTGGCGCCGATGCCGAAGCTCTGAACTACGACGCGCTCGCCCTGCTGCGGCAGGTCGGGCTGGCGGAGGAAACATCAGAGGTCATGTCGACCGCCAGCTACCTGATGGACGTGCTGGGACCTCGCCTATCGGGCTCGCCGGGCTGGCGCAAGTCGGCCGACTGGGTTGTCCAGAAGCTGAAGGGCTGGGGCATCGGTAATGCCGGGTTGGAGGCGTGGCCCAATGATCCCACAGGATCCAACAACGGATTTCCGCGCGGCTGGGCCAACGAGAAATTTTACTTCGCCTCCATCTCGCCAAACGCTTTTCCAATCGCCGGTATGTCGATCGCCTGGACGCCCGGCACCAAGGGGCTGGTCAGCGGCGAGTGCGTTGTGATCGGCGAGATGGAAGACAGCGAGCTTCGGCGCGCCTTCTCCGGCAAGCTGCGCGGCAAATGGGTGCTTGGACAGGCGCCAATAGAAATGCGGGCGGAGTGGGACCCGTTGGCGAGGCGCCTGTCGCAGGCCGATCTCGATCTTCTCGAAACGCCGGCGCGTCCGACAGAGAATGGCTCTCCGCCCGTGGCCTCGCCCGCGACACCGTCCGGGCCGATCGGACAGCAGCTCATCAACCGCAATGCCTTTTACTACGAACAGGGCGCGCTTGGCGTCATCTCGACCAACAAGGGGCATGGCACTGTCAACGTCACGGGCGGTGGGCGCGGTGACGGCTCCGACACGCTACTTCCGCGCATCGCCATCGAGGCTGAACACTATGGCCGGATCGCGCGCTCGGTGATGCAGGGACAGCCTGTCGTGATCGAGGCGGACATCCGCAACGCCTGGTACGACAACCCCGAGATGTTCAACATCGTTGCGGAAATCCCCGGCCGCGAGCAGCCGGATGAAGTGGTCATCATCGGCGGCCATTTCGACTCCTTCCATGCAGCGACCGGCGCGACTGACAATGGCGGCAATTGTGCAGCATTGATGGAGGCGCTGCGCCTGCTCACGCTGACGAAAGCGCCGCTGAAACGCACTGTGCGGCTGTGCCTGTGGAATGGCGAAGAACAGGGGCTGATCGGATCGCGACTTTATGTGGCGCAGCATTTCGGCGGCGTGCGTGGCGCGCCAACGCCCGGCTATGATCGCGGAGAGGTCGTTCCGATCAAGCGCGCGCACAGCCGGTTTCAGGCCTACTTCAATCTCGACAATGGCGCTGGCTCGATCCGCGGCGTGCACAACCAGGGCAACAAGGCGATCGTGCCGGTGTTCCGCCAGTGGATGGAGCCGCTGCGCGACCTTGGCGTCAGCGCCGTGTCTCAGCGGATCAGCAAGGCGACGGATCACGCCTCGTTCGATGACGCGGGCCTTCCCGGCTTCCAGTTCATCCAGGATCCGCTGGATTACGAGCCGACGACCCATCACACCAACATGGACTTCTACGAGGCCCTGCAGCCTGAGGACATGCGTCGGAATTCGGTGATTCTAGCGAGCTTCGCGATGATGGCAGCCAACCACTCCGGCTTCTTGCCGCGCCAGTCGCGCTCCTGATACCCGGGGTTTGTTGATTTTGTTCGCTTTTATGTGACGCGACACCCCGACATTCGCCAAGCAGCAACACGAGATTGACAATCGTTCGCATATTGATGCAAATGGTTCTCATGATCATCTGTGTGTGCAGAGCTCTGAATACGGCGAAAGTGAACGACGCAATCGCGGCGGGCGCGCGCTCTCCTGCGCAGGTGCACCGTCACCACGACACAACGATAAATTGCGGAAAGTGCAGCGAGACGGTGTGTGACATGATCCGCGAGCAGTCCTACGCTTCGTGCACGGATAAGCGCCAACTCGTCGCCGCTGAATAGACTGCGAACGCTTCGTCCTCGCAGTCGCACAAATGTCCAACAATAACAACTTGCGGAGCTCCGAGAGTCGGGGTCTTTGGGTCCAGTTGCGCGTTCTGACCAGCCCGGCAGCCCTTCTCCCGGTGCAGCCACTCAATCCAAGGAGCCTCCGCCATGAAGGGCGACGCCAAGGTCATCGAATTCCTGAACGCTGCGCTCAAGAATGAGCTGACCGCGATCAATCAGTACTTCCTGCATTCGCGAATGCTGCGCGATTGGGGCGTCTCCGAGCTGGCCAAAAAAGAGCACGATGAATCAATCGAGGAGATGCATCACGCCGACTGGCTGATCGAGCGCATCCTGTTCCTCGAAGGCCTCCCCAACCTTCAGGATCTCGGCAAGCTCTTCATCGGTGAGAACGTCAAAGAGATCCTCGAGTGCGACATGAAGACGGAGCAGATGGCCATACCCGTCCTCCGCGACGCCATCGAGCATTGCGAGAAGGTGCGCGACTACGGCTCGCGCGACATCTTCAACAAGATCCTCCACAACGAAGAAGAGCACGTCGACTATATCGAGACGCAGATCGAGCTGATCGCGCAGATCGGTATCCAGAACTACATCCAGTTGCAGTCGAAGCCGAACGCAAGCCAAGCGCTGGAATAGGGTAGAAGAAGCTCGCTCTCGTCCATCGAGACGACCTACGGCGCCCTCACGATGAGGGCACCTTGTCATCAAGGGTGTGGCGCGAGGCGCCGCGAAGCGGCGTCTCGAAGCAGGCGGCCATCCTCGCTGGACTATCACAAAGCTCCGCCGCAACACTCGCGGCGTGAGCAATTTCTTCCACCACCTTGACCTCTCCGTCTCCGACCCGGTTGCGTCGCGGCCACTCTACGAGCTGTTCCTCGACCATTGCGGTTTCACGCTGAAGAGCGCGGGCGACGACTGGGCCGGCTTCGGCCTGGGTGACAGGCGCTAGCCGTGCATCACGCTGCTGCAGGCGCGGGGTGCAAACGCAGATCGCGCGCACGACCGCTTTTCCTCGGGCCTGCATCATCTCGCCCTGCGGGCAAAGTCGCCTGCCGATGTAGACGCGCTGTATGCGAAACTTGTGGCGTTCGGCGCGACGATCCTCGATCCGCCGACGGCGTATCCAGACTACGGCAAGGGCTACTACGCTGTGTTCTTTGCCGACCCGGACGGAATGAAGCTGAAATATGTCTTCACGTCACCTGAGGCGGAGGTCTGCGCGTGACCGGTGCCAGGCTCCGCCGCGTCGACCCCCGTTTACGCTGACGTAAGGACACACTTGCGGAAACTGGCAATTACCCGGAACTTGGTCTCCTGACGCCGCGCGCACATGAAAGCCGCATGGGAGCCACGCCGATGACGCTCACGCTCGAACAGCTCCGCATGAAGGTCGCCTCACAGAGGACGAACCTCCCTGCCCTTTATGGCGACGTCGACTTCTCCACCAAGCCGGAGCGCTTCGCCGACGAGCTGGTTCTCGAAGGCCCCTCGCAAAGCAAGTTCGATGCGATGCGCCCGCAACTCCTGGCCGATACCGAGAAGGTGGAGCGCATGCGCGCCTACACCATGCTCGGCGACACGGTCGCCGACGCCTACGCCGCTCTGATGCCGAAGTATGGCTTTCGTCCACTGGTGAACATGCTGCAGCATGCGTGCGACCACGGCGTCGAGAGCATGTCCGATGCGCCGCCCGAACTCGTCACCTTCATCCGCGCAATGGAAGCGACGCCCGACTGGGTCGACATGAAGCTCGTCGAGGAAGGCGCCCGCCAGAGCCGCGAGGACTCGGCAAACTATTCGCCCTTCGTCATTCGTGGCGCGTTCATCGCGACCTTCATGAACAAATACTCGGCCCTGCCCATGGCGCTGACCGGTACCTTGTCCAACGAAACGGCGGGCAAACGCGTGAAAGACACGGCCAGCTTCTTCATCACCTCCACCCTGCCCGGCGCGCTTGAACGCTTCGGTCCGGGGTTCAAATCGGCGGCGATGGTGCGCCTGATGCACTCGATGGTGCGGTTCAACGCGCTGCGCCGCTCCGACATGTGGAACGTCAACACGTTCGGCGTACCGATCCCCCAGGTTGATCAGATGCCCGCCGGCCTGATCGGCGTCTTCCTGCTGGCCTTCAAGATCACTGGCAAGGGACGCTTCGAATATACCGCCGAGGAGCGTGCCCGGGTCGAGCTGTCGCGCTATCGCTGCTTCCTGCTCGGCCTGCCCGAGGAACTCGTGCCGGCGACGCCGAAGGAGATGGTCGACATCATGGTGATGTACGAACAAACGCTCCGCAAAGGCTATGACGACAAGACCTGCGGCGAACTCCTGCGCGCCACCATGGCGGCCTATCTGCCCGCCGACGAAAAACTCGGGAGTCGGATATTCGACAAGCTGGAGCGGAGCTTCTCCAAGATCTTCTTCCTGCTCAGCTTCATCGGCGGCGACAGCAAGAAGGCAGAGGAACTTGGCGTGAAGATCACGCCCTGGGACTGGGCCGTCTTCGTCGGATGCGG
Source organism: Hyphomonadaceae bacterium (assembly GCA_947478925.1). Classification (GTDB taxonomy): domain Bacteria; phylum Pseudomonadota; class Alphaproteobacteria; order Caulobacterales; family Hyphomonadaceae; genus UBA7672. The sequence continues at coordinate 5,284 of CANJXY010000005.1, forward strand.
CGCCTACATCGGCGTGCGCAAAACGCTCTACGGCATCGCCAACCGCGTCCCCGGAATTCGCGAGGCGACAGATCGCATGCTGGTGAAGAAGATCGAACGCATGCTTGCCAGCTACGGCCACGCTTCGCACACCAGTGATGCGACGCAATACAAACCGGCAGTGGCGCGTCCGCAGGCGGCGGAGTAGGCATCGTTGTGTTTGCCAGCGCAACGCGGGGATCCGGCGGGACGCGTCTAGATCAGGTCCTTCAGGAAACGGGCATACATGCCGTGCGCGCGCGCCGTCAGCTCGGGATCGTATTTGACGCGCCAGTCCTGTGCCTCGATCTCATCGAATGCGTGCGTGGCGCCTTCGAACAGCTCGACCTTGATTGACTGCCGCGGCGTCTTCATTCCCGTCAGAACGCGGGCAACATTTTTGCCGCCGACGACGCTGTCGGCTGTTCCGACGATCGCCTGGATCGGCACATCCATGCGCAAGCCTCGCTGTGGCGCCAGCGCACCGATGCCCTGCCACGGATAGAGAATGAATGCGCCACGCAGGCCCGTGAGCGGTTCATCGGAAATGCCCGTCAGTCGCGTTTCCTTTTCGGCATCGCGGCCCGGGTGCAACGCCATCGCGTCCAGCACGGTCCATGCGCCATGGCTCCACCCGGCCAGCGCGATGCGATCTGCATCGGCCCAAGCCTGTCGCCTTACCCAGGCCAGCATCGCATAGAGATCGCCCGCGCGCTCGCGCCCCCACAATTGCAGCCCCGTGCACACAGTCGCGTAAGCCTCAAGCCTGGAAATCCGCCGATGCGCGTAGCTGTCGACAACGACAACCGCCCATCCCGCCGCCTGCGCGACCGCGGCCCAACGTCCCTGCAGGTTCTTCTTCCCGCCACAACCATGGAATTGGATAACGACAGGATGCGGTCCTTCACCCTCTGGCAGGAAAAGCTCCACCGACGGCGCAAGCGCCTGGATACGCTGGTCGAGTGTTTCGAGCGAGAAGAACGTCGGCATCAGCTGCTCCGGCTGCGAAGCTCGGTCAGCAGGGCGCGATCAAATTCAGGCGCCTCCATGGCGTTCCAGGACGCGACGGGCGTGGTCAGCAGCGCGCGCGCCTGCGCCGCCTCGAACGTCGCGCCAGGGATCAGCTTCAGGTCGTAAAGGCGTTGCGGCGAATAGCCGGTCAGCACCCATGAATAGTGCCAGCCCAACCCTGCAACCTTGGCTAGCTCGTTTGTGCAGTTCGAGGTGATGGTGTTGTAGAATCGTGCATGTGTGGAGACATCCACCGTCTGCTCAATCAGCGCGCGGAGGAAGGTGCGCTTCTGCGTCTCGTCCAACTGCAGCGGGTACACATAGATCTGCTTGTGCAGCATCGTCACGCGACGGGTCAGCAGGTCGCGCGCCGTGGACCAGACATAGGACAGTTCGAACTTGTTGAGCGCGCCCTGCACGGCGTCGTAGGTTTCACCCTCTTCTAGCCGCGCCTCGACAGTCAGGCCGACAATGCGGTCGCCTCCGAATTCGAACAGGATCAGCGTGTGCGCGGCGTAAGGCTGGCCCGGCTGTGGCTCGACCACGAACCAGACATTGCGCAGCTCGTCGAAAGTATTGGCGAAGGAGCGTGCGCCTTTGGTCTTGGGCGCCGTGTCGGAGTACGACCAGTCGGTGACGTGATCTAGCGAGAACGAGCCTCGCGACAGTTCGACCTTCGGCATGCGTGAAAGGTTGTCGACCCAGTGCCGGTCCAGCCTGGGCTCTGCAAGCATCACGCTACCGAACAGAATGGTGATCGCGCCAGCAAGGCCGACGGCGAGGCCTGTCCACGGTCGCTTTCGTATCCAGGTCCAGACCTGCATGTAAGCCCCAAACTCTACGCAAGAGACAAAGCACAAGCCGGGAGCCCTAGGGAAGCACGGAAACAGGTTGCGCTTCCCGAATTCCCGTGGACCACGACGATCACGGATTCATGCGGGGGCGCGTGATCCTGAATCGACGGCTCAGGGGACCTGAATGCAGTTCAAGACTTTTGCGCTTGGCGTTGTCGCCGTAGCTGTCCTCGCGCCCGTCGCGCTGGCGCAGGAAGCCGCCCCGTATGTTCGTCCCTACTGGTGGGACAAGCCGGTGGTGGAAGGACTTGGCCGCGCGCTGATCGAGGTTGCGCCCAATCGGGCGCGCTTCGATGTCGCCTTCGTCGAGACCGACGCCAAGTCGGAAGACGCGATGAAGAAAGCCGTGCAACGGTCCAAGATTGCCTATGACGCCATCCGGAAAGTCGCTGGCGACAAGGCGCGCGTGACGACCAGCGTCAACGTCACGGCGTTCTACAAACAATACAAGGACAAGGACGGCCTCGTGCAGTCCAACAACCGCGCCGACCAGGTCGACGGCTACGAGGCGCGCGTGTCGATGACGGTGGACCTCATCGACCCGTCTCTTGCTGGTCGCGCACGCGCCGCCGCGCTGATCCTCGGGCCGCAGTCGGTCAACCCGGTCTACATTTATCTGCAACAGACCCCCGAGATGCAACGCCATGCGCTCGACGAAGCCGCCAAGGATGCGCGCCTACGCGCCCAGATCACCGCGTCGGCCGCCGGTGCGCGCCTCGGCGATATTCTGGTCGTGCATGAGGGCAGTGAGTCGTGCCTCGGCAACTGGTCCACCACCCAGGTCGCCCGTGTTATCGATCCGGACAACGCCTATCGCTACGGCGCACCCATGGCGCCGCCTCCACCGCCGCCCCCACCACCGCCTCCCCCACCCCCCCTCGCCTCCGGCACGGTTGGCAGAAGGACGATTGCGGCGTCGGAAAAGGATCTGGCGGCGCTGGACCTGCCGAGCGATGCAGGGCCGCAAACGATGCAGTCGAGCGTCTGCGTAATCTATACACTCGTGAAGTGGGTTCCCTGCCTGTTCTGGCGGCACGGAATGCCTACCCGTTCGGCTTGCCGCGTGGGCGCCTCCGCCACAGGGGCGAACATTTGCAGCCGGTACTGCAAGTCCGGGCGAGTGGCGGTTGCCTTCCCGGTACGGAGAGCTACAGCTTGCCGCGTGGCGCGTGGGGTCATTGATGCCGGACGTTTTTGTTTCCTATAATCGCGAGGACCTACCGGTCGCGCAGCGGGTTGTCGACGGCCTGGTCCATGAGGGACTCAACGTCTGGCTCGATATGGAGCTTAAGGCTGGCGAGAATTACGACGAGATCACCGAGGAGCGGCTGCGCGCGGCAAAGGCCGTCGTTGTATTGTGGTCGAGCCGGTCGGTAAAATCGCGGTGGGTACGCGCGGAGGCCACGATCGGTCAGCGCAAGAGCACGCTCGTCCCGGCGATGATCGAGGACTGCGACCGGCCTGTGATGTTCGAGCTGATCCAGACCACCGACCTGTCGAAATGGGAAGGCGACCGCGCCGATCCGAACTGGCGCAAGCTGGTGGAGACCATCCGCGAGCGTATCAAGGCAGCGCCGCCGGGGCCGCTGCTCCAGGAAGGCGGCGTGAAGCGCCCGACGAAAAAGAACGGCAAACCTAAGACGCCGCCCAAGCAAGTTGCGATGCGCAAGGAGCACCTCCAGAAGAAGCGCGGCATCGGCATGGGAGGCATTCTTGTGCTGTTGCTGCTGTTCATCGCGTCGACGATTGGCGGGCTCTATGTGTGGCGACCGCAACAGGTAAGTGATCTCATTGCATCGCTAATGCAAACCGGCGCCGCTAGCGATCCTAATTCAGCGCCGACGCAAACAGCGGCGGGGACGCCGCCTGCCGCCACGCCCATGATGGCTGCAGGAACACTGCCGGATACGCCCGCCGAGGCGTCGCTCGAAGCCGCGGGGACGCCGAAACCCGCAGAACCCGTGGCCGACATGCGCGGGCCCGCGCCAGCGGCGAGCACGTTCCGCGACTGCGATGGCTGCCCGCTGATGTTGAACGTCGCCGGCGGCACGTTCCTGATGGGCGCGCCTGATGACGAGCTTGGCCGCAACTCCTGGGAAGGTCCGCAGCGCAAGGTCGCGATGGCGCCTTACGCGATCAGCATCAGCGAAGTGACCTACGAAGAGTGGGACGCGTGCGTCGCCGACGCCGGCTGTGGCAAGTACACGCCGAAGGATAACGGACAGGGCCGCGGCGAGCAGCCAGTCGTCAACGTTTCGTGGAAGGATGCCGCCGCCTACGCTGCATGGCTCACCAAGAAGACCGGCCGCGTCTATCGCCTGCCATCGGAAGCAGAGTGGGAATACGCCGGTCGCGGCGGCACGACGACGCCGTTCTGGTGGGGTGCGATGAACGATCCCACGAAGACAGGATCGAACACGTCGGCGCAGGCGGTCGACACGTTGGCGGCAAACGCACTTGGTCTCGTCGGCGTTACTGGCAATGTGCGCGAGTGGGTGCAGGACTGCTACGTCAACACATTCGCGAAAGCGCCGCTGGATGGGCGTTCGGTTGAAGTTGCGAAATGCGCGCAGCGTGTGATGCGTGGCGGTGCCTATTCCGATGCCGTCGAAGCGCTGCGCATAGCTGCACGCACGCGCAACGACCCGACCAAGCGGGACACGCGCACGGGATTCAGGATCGCGTCGGCGCCTTGACGCCGCCGCATTCTTCGATCAAACACCGCGGCCTTGGATCAACCTCCTTTCGGGAGCGGCCGATGAAACGGCTCTACGAAAATCAGATTGCGAGTTTCGCTCAGCCGGTGCTGGGCGAACCCGATCGCATGGAGGGATAGGTCCAAGGGTCAGCAGAGCTGATCTAAACCGAACCCTCCGCGCAGTGCGCCGGAGGGTTTTTTCTTGCTTGATTGCAAGTGACAACCACCCGGGATGCGCGGAGGGTCTGCGAACAAGGAAACGCAGACATGAGCACGTTTGAAGTGTTCGAAACGGCCAAGGGTGGCCGTATCAAGGCCTGGGTGAAAGGCGTTCCCGTCGAGGACAGCGCCCGGGAGCAGCTCGAAAATGTGGCGGGATTGCCGTTCGTACATTCCCACCTCGCCGTCATGCCCGACGTCCACTTCGGACGCGGCGCGACCGTCGGCTCGGTGATCCCGACCCGCGGCGCGATCATCCCTGCCGCTGTCGGCGTCGACATCGGCTGCGGGATGATGGCGGTGGAAACCACGTTGCGCGCAGAGCACCTGCCGGACTCGCTGGCGAAGCTCCGCTCGGAAATCGAGCGCAAGGCGCCGGCGGGTGTGGGACGCGGCGGGGAATGGGGCACGACCCCGGACTCCGTTATCTCGCGCTGGCGCAATTCGGATCTTGAGGAACGCCTTGATCGCATACGCGACAAGCACTGCAAAATTCCGAACCACAAGGTGGGCGCACAGCTCGGCACGCTTGGCTCGGGCAACCACTTCATCGAAGTCTGTATCGATGAGCGCGGGTTTGTCTGGGTGATGCTGCACTCAGGCTCGCGCGGCACGGGGAACCAGATCGGGCAGTACTTCATTGAGATGGCCCGCAAGGCGCTCGAGAAGCGCGTGCTCGGCTATAACGTGCCAGATCAGGATCTCGCCTTCTTCGTCGAAGGCGAGAGGCTGTTCGACGACTACATCGAAGCGGTTGGTTGGGCGCAGGATTATGCCCGCGCCAACCGCGAAGCGATGATGGAGCGGACGCTTCAGGCGATGCGCGAGCATCTGCCGAAGTTCAAGCTCGGCAGGCACGCGGTGAACTGCCACCACAACTATGTGGAGAAGGAAAACCACTTCGACGCCGACGTGTGGGTGACCCGCAAGGGCGCCGTGCGCGCAGGCCTCGACGAACTCGGGATCATCCCGGGATCGATGGGCGCAAAGTCGTTCATCGTGCGCGGCAAAGGCAATGCGGACTCATTCTGCTCCTGCTCGCACGGTGCAGGCCGCGCGATGTCGCGCACCAAAGCAAAGGCGACGTTCACGTTGAAGGATCACCGCGAGGCGACCGAAGGCGTGGAGTGCCGCAAAGACCAGGGCGTGATCGACGAAACGCCGATGGCCTACAAGGACATCGACGCCGTCATCGCGGCGCAGTCCGACCTGATCGACGTGGTTCACACGTTGAAGCAGGTTGTGTGTGTAAAGGGCTGAACTCTTCCCCTGCGCGCAAGCGCGGGGGAAGTACGGTGAAGTCGGGATTGGAGGCGGACGATGAATGGATTCCTTCCCATTTGGCTCGCCCGCTCCGGCCTTTCGGGCAGCCTCCCACTTTGCAGGGGAGGAGTTGAGGAGAGTAGCTATGGATCGCGTCAGCCTTGAACGTGGAAAGCCTTCGCAGCGCGAGACACTGGCGAACCTGGTGCAACTCTACATTCATGACTTTAGCGAGTTCCTTTCCGCACAGCGCAAACTCGCAGTGGGGGAGAATGGACGGTTCGCCGACCTGCTGCGGCTGGACGACTACTGGAACGAACCTGACAGGTCGGTGTGGTTCATCCGGGCAGGCGGCGAGCTTGCAGGGCTTGCCCTGCTCAACACGCGCTCGCACTGCAATCGGCCGGTGGACTTCAACATGGGCGAGTTCTTCGTCATGCGGACGTTCCGCCGCGACGGCATTGGCGTGCGCGCGGCGGTCGATCTTATCCGCATGCATCCGGGCCAATGGGAGATTGCGGTGAGCCTTCGTAATTCGCCGGCGCTAGCATTCTGGCCGCGCGTTGTGGCGGCAGCCAGGGGCACGTTTATCGAGACGCTTGAAGGCGATGGCAAAGCCTGGACCGGGCCGATCACCCGGTTTGTGGTTTCGTAAAAAACTGGGCGAGCGAACCCGAGGCTCGCCCGCCCAGTCCGGGGCAGAATTCAGATAGCTTCGATCACCGTGGCGATGCCCTGCCCGCCGCCGATGCATTGCGTGGCAAGGGCGAAGCGTTTGCCTTCGCGCTTCATGATCTGTGCCGCTTTGGCCGTGATACGGGCGCCGGTTGCGCCGAGCGGGTGGCCGATGGCGATGCCGCCGCCGTCGATGTTGACCTTCTCCATCGGGATGCCGAGTTCGCGGATCGAGGCGACGGCCTGTGAGCCGAAGGCTTCGTTGATCTCCACGACATCAATATCTTTGATGCTGAGGCCAGCCCGCGCGAGCGCTTTCAGGGAGGCCGGCACTGGACCCATGCCCATGATCTCCGGCGGCACGCCTCCGATGGCGACCGAGCGGATGCGGCCGAGAACTTCGAGGCCGCCGGCCTTCGCGTAGGCTTCCGAAGTGATCAGCGTGGCGGACGCACCGTCCGTCAGAGGTGATGACGTTCCCGCTGTTACTGTGCCATCGGCGCGGAAGGCGGGCTTCAAAGCAGCGAGGCCTTCCAGTGTTGTCTGTTGGCGCAGCGTGCCATCAGTGTCGATGATGCCGTCGGCGGTTTTGACGGCAACGATTTCCTCCCTGAAGTGGCCAGCACGTTGCGCCTCGGCGGCTTTCATCTGGGAAACGTAGGCGAGCTTTTCTTGGTCGGCGCGGGAGATGCCGTACTTGCGGGCAACGTTCTCGGCGGTCTCGCCCATGGAAACATAGGCTTCGTGCATCACGTCCGGGTCGATGCCAGTCTTGCCCTTGAAACGTGGGTTCGGAGAGGGGTTGAAGCCGCCTTGCGGCACGCGCGTCATGCTCTCGACGCCGCCTGCGACGAAAGCTTCACCGGCGCCGATGGCGATCTGGCCGACCGCGTAGTGGATGGCCGACATCGACGAGCCGCAGAAGCGGTTCATCGTGATGCCGCCGAGTTCGATGGGTAGCCCGGCCAGAAGGCTGGCGAGGCGCGCGATGTTCGAGCCTTGCTCAGCTTCCGGGTAGGCCGTGCCAAGGACGACGTCTTCCAGCGATTTCGGATCGATCCCGGCGCGCTCGACCAGCGCCTTGATCGCGATCGCAGCCAGGTCGTCGGGGCGGACGCCGACGAGCTGGCCCTTGTTGGCGAAATGGAACGGCGTACGGGTGAAACCTGCAATCACGGCACTGGACATGGTCTGTTTCCCTTTCGAAGCACGTATATATGATGGGTATCATATTTAATCGCGCAAGGGGGTGCCGGGGTAAAATTGGACGGCACTAATCCTTGGCAATCTGCCCGTGGTTGCGGCAGAGCTAGATGCAACACCGCCCCGGGGTCACATGCTGCAACTCGTTCTTCTTCGTCACGCCAAGGCGGCGACCAACTCCGATACCGGAGAGGATTTCGACCGCCCCCTGGCCCCCCGTGGGCGTGAAGATGCGCCGGTGGTCGGCAAGGCGCTGGCGGCGGCCGGGGCGGATCCGCAACTGGTCCTTGTGTCGGCCGCGAAGCGGACGCGGGAGACGTGGGCGCTGGTCGCCGCAAACTTCTCGAACGCGAAAGTCGAGTTTCGGGAGGAATTGTATCTGGGTGAGGCAGAGTTGCTGTTCAAGGCTGCGGATTCGGCAGGCGTGGAGCGCGTCATGGTGATCGCGCATAATCCGGGGCTGCACGAGCTGGCGAGCAGGATGGCGCCTCGGATGAATGCCCTGGAATCGAAGCTGCGCGCGAAGTATCCGACGGCGGCTGGCGCGATCTTCGAGCGAAAGGATGATCAATCCTCGCTGCGCCTGAAGGACTATATCACGCCGAAGAATGTGACGGACTAAACGCTCAGGTTGGCGAGTGAGCCGACGGCGCGATGATCAGGTCGCCGAGCCCCTGGAACGACCAGTTGTCCCACAGTCCGTAGAGGTAGAGGCCGTAGATCAACAGAAAGATCAGGGCAGTGACGACGCCGACCCTGCGTTTGAGGAACACGACCAAGGTGAGCAGCAAGGCCGCGCCGATCATGACCCAATTACTGAACGCGGTAAATTCCGGGCTGATATGAGCGCGGGGGGCCAGGATCGAGACGACCCCGCCAGCCCCGAGAATGTTGAAGATGTTTGCGCCAATAATGTTGCCCATAGCGACGTCGGACTGTTTACGGACAGCGGCGGCGATGCTCGCGCTGAGTTCGGGCAGGGATGAACCGACCGCCAGGAGCGTGAGACCTACGATCGTCTCGCTGGCGTGGAGTTCGTGACCGAGCGAGATGCCGCCGTCGACGAGCAGTCGCGAGCCGAGCGGCAGGCCCACAATGCCAATCAGGATGAGCATGATCATGCGCCACATCGGCGTATGCATCATCTTCAGCTCTTCCTTGGTGTCCTCGCTCTTGTCGTCGCGGTCGATCGACCAGGCGAGAATGGCGTAGGCGACGAGCGCAATGATGAAGCCGATGCCGACAATCTGCGTCAGGCCGAAATACATCGACACGCCGATCCATACGGCCGTGCAAGCCAGCATGAAGAACGCAGTGATGCGCATCCGGGGCGCATCGGTGGTGATCGGAAAAATCAGGGCAGGCAGTGCGAGCACCAGAAGAATGTTCGCGATGTTCGAGCCGATGATGTTGCCGTGAGCGAGACCAGCGCTGCCCGTGGTGGCCGCCTGCGCCGAAATCAGGAATTCGGGCAGCGAGGTGCCGAAGCCGACGATGACGATGCCGACCAGAAGGGGGGAGACATTTGCCTTGTAGGCGGCCGAGAGCGCGCCGCGAACGAGGCAGTCTGCCGAATAGATCAGGACCGCGAAGCCCATGACCAGAAAAACGATGGGCCCTATGAGCATGTCAGACATGCCGGCCTCCCCCTGTTGATGGCAGTCCCCCCGCTCAGTTCAACCTAGTCGATACGACGGTATTCAAGCAGGTTGAGCGCGCCGAAAACCACAACTACTGCAACGATAGCCCACACAGCCGCCACGAGATGCTCCTTCCGATCAACAAGATTACAGGACTATGCCCGTCGTTACCTGTTTCCGACAACCCTCCCCTCCCTACAGGGCTCCCCCCGCATGAGAAAGCCCACGTTTCGTGACCGTGTCTTTCAGGTCTGGTTCCGCCTGCGGCGGTCCGCCACGCTGGGGGTCAGGGGAATCGTCGAGGATGACCATGGCCGGGTGCTGCTGGTTCGCCACACCTACACGCCGGGGTGGCACTTCCCAGGAGGGGGTGTCGAGAAGCTGGAGACGTGCGCGCTCTCCATGCAGCGGGAATTGTTAGAAGAAGCAGGAATCGAGGCCAAGACCGAGGATATCGAGCTGATTTCGGTTCACGCGAACCAGGCCTTCTTCCCCAATGATCACGTGCTGGTCTACCGAATTGCGAGATGGTCGCAGGGTGCAGCGACCAGCCGGGGGGAGATTGCCGAGGTGAGGTTTGTCGATCCCCAGAACCCGCCGGAAGGCGTTTCCCCCGGAACACGCCGCCGGCTGGGTGAGTTGTTTGGCGGCAAGACACGCTGCGAACTCTGGTGATATCCCTGATCAGAAGGTGCCAAGACCCCGTTTTGATCGCGGGTTAGCCATTGATTTGCAGTAATGTTTGGTCATCACTGCCGGCCAGGCGGACGGAGGACGACATGCAGCTGGCCAGAATGATCGCGCTCGTCGCGGCCGCGTCCACCCTGCTTGTGGCTTGCGGAGGCCCCGAAACTGCGAACGGGCCGAATGCGACGAGTGGCGCGCTGAAGGGCGACGACGCCCTGATCGCGGCAGCACAAAAAATCAGCGATGCAATCGGCGGATGCGCGCCGGCGGATGCAACAGCCGAGTCCAAAGTCGTCGGGCTCGAGGCGGGCGCAATCGTGATGATCGCCTGTAGCCAGGGCAGCGCGTTCTCATCGCATCGCATCTTCATCGCGCGCGCATCTGCGGCGCCGAGACTGTTGTCCCTGCCCGACTATAATGCGAGCGGCTGGTTTGCGAGCGACCTGGCGCCGATGGCGGAGCTCGATGCTGGCACTGGCGTCCTGACCACGCTGCGCAAGACCGGCGGCAAGGATGGCTGCGGGTCTGAGGGCCGCTATCTGTGGGATGGGGCGCAGTTCGTGCTGCAGGAAATGCGCTGGCAGTCGTGCGATGATCCGAGCTTGAAGGGCCCCCCCTTCCCGGTCATCTGGCCGACGCAACTTGGAGCGGCGGTCGACCCTAACGGGGCTACGCCTGCGCCGTAATTGTGGTGATTCTGTCCCCGCGGCTGTGAGCCGGGGTTGATGTGGTGAGTTGTGCGGGCTGCTAGATGCGCTCTGCATTCAGACGCGCATCAACAGTGTGACTCCAGCAAAAGCGGGAACCTAGGAGTTGGGCGTGGAGAGCGGAGCTTCGCGCGCATCGCCCGTGTGCCAAGCATGGGCGTTCGGGTTGAAGATCATACTGCACGCCGAGAGGACGTGGGACACGAGCCAGGCAAACGCGCAGAGCGTGACTTCCCGCAAGGACTGGCGACTTGACGGGACAATCACCATGAGCGCGTTTGTTTCGCGTCGTGGGCGCGGTTATCCGCCCGAGCGGAGTATGTAAGCTCACTTTTTTTCACGTCCCGAATGAAGTCAGGGACTTGGTCGGGAAAAATCGAGGAATGCTCGACCTTGGCGGGCACCTAAGTTCCCGGAGAATTGCCGCAAAATACATAGGTGCGCCCCACCGGGAACGCCCTCCCGCGTCGGGACCGGCCATGGAGATCGGTCCACGCGCCGTCTGCTTCTCATAGAAGTTTTCCGGCGGGCGACGCCTTGTCGCGGAAACTGTGACGGAGCACATGGCGCCGCCTGAGCTAAAACGAAAAAGGGCGGCTCGTGTGAGCCGCCCTTCCGTGGTTGGTTATCGCTGCGACTACTCGACCGCTTCGGGTTCGGGCTTCTCCTTGGCCGTGGCCTTGGGCTCGGCGACGAACTTGAACGACAGCTTGTCGGGGTCGTTCTTGTCGATGTCGATCTTGACGCCGCCACCCTTCTGGAGCGAGCCGAAGAGCAGTTCGTCGGCCATCGGCTTCTTGACATGCTCCTGGATGAGCCGGCCGAGCGGGCGAGCGCCAAAGGCTTCGTCGTAGCCACGCACCGCAAGCCATTTGCGGGCTTTCGCTGTGAGAGCGATAGTGACGTTGCGATCCGCCAGCTGGGCTTCGAGTTGGAGGATGAACTTATCGACCACCATCTCGATGATCTCCTCGCTGAGACCCGCAAAGGCGATGGTCGCGTCGAGTCGGTTGCGGAATTCGGGCGTGAACAGGCGTTTGATCGCCTCTTCATTCTCGTCCTCGCGCTTGCCGCGGCCAAAGCCGATCGACTCTTTTGCGGCATCCGACGCGCCAGCGTTCGTGGTCATGATGAGGATCACGTTCCTGAAGTCGACCTTCTTACCGTTCGAGTCCGTCAGCGTGCCGTTGTCCATCACCTGCAAGAGGATGTTGAACAGGTCCGGGTGCGCCTTCTCGATCTCGTCGAGCAAGAGGACGCAGTGCGGGTGCTGGTCGACGCCGTCGGTCAAGAGGCCACCCTGGTCGAAGCCGACATAGCCCGGCGGCGCGCCGATGAGACGCGAGACCGTGTGACGCTCCATGTATTCCGACATGTCGAAGCGCAGCATCTCAACACCAAGGATGGAGCCAAGCTGCTTGGCGACTTCCGTCTTGCCGACGCCGGTGGGGCCGGAGAACAGGTAGCAGCCGATGGGCTTGTTCGGTTCACGTAGACCTGCACGCGCGAGCTTTATCGCGGTCGAGAGCGCTTTGATCGCGTTGTCCTGGCCGAAGACAACACGTTTGAGATCGGCCTCGAGCGAGCGAAGCTGTTCGGAATCGGATTTCGACACCTGCTTGGCCGGAATGCGCGCCATCTTCGAGATCACGATCTCGATTTCCTTCGCACCGATTTGCTTGCGGCGCTTGCCTTCCGGCAGCAACCACTGCGCGGCGCCGGCCTCGTCGATCACGTCGATCGCCTTGTCCGGCAGCTTGCGGTCGGTCATGTATTTCGCCGACAGGTCCACCGCCGTCTTGATGGCGTCGTTGGTGTATTTGAGGCCGTGGAATTCCTCGAAATAGGGTTTGAGGCCCATCACAATCTTGATCGTGTCATCGACGGATGGCTCGACCACGTCGATCTTCTGGAAGCGCCGTGCGAGCGCGCGGTCCTTTTCGAGGTGCTGGCGGTATTCCTTGTAGGTGGTGGAGCCCATGCAACGCAGCTGGCCCGACTGAAGCGCGGGCTTCAGCAAGTTGGACGCATCCATCGCGCCGCCGGACGTTGCTCCGGCGCCGATGACGGTGTGGATCTCGTCGATGAAGAGAACCGCTTTCGGTTGCTCTTCGAGTTCCTTCACGACGGCTTTCAGGCGCTCTTCGAAGTCGCCACGATAGCGCGTGCCCGCAAGAAGGGCGCCCATGTCGAGCGAGTAGATGACGGCGTCCGCGAGAATGGCGGGGGCCTCACCGTCGACGATCTTCTTGGCGAGGCCTTCGGCGATGGCGGTCTTGCCGACGCCCGGATCGCCAACGAGAAGCGGGTTGTTCTTGCGGCGGCGGCAGAGGATCTGGATCGCGCGTTCTACCTCCGCGTGACGTCCGATGAGCGGGTCTGTCTTGCCCTCGCGCGCCTTCTGGTTGAGGTCAACGCAATAGGCGCTGAGCGCTTCGCCGGCGGGCTTGGTCTGTTCGTCTTCCTTCTCGGCGGCGCCTTCGACGGGCTTGGGCTTCGACATGCCCGGCTTCTTGGCGACGCCGTGGCTGATGTAATTGACCGCGTCGTAGCGGGTCATGTCCTGCTCCTGCAGGAAGTAGGCGGCGTGGCTGTCGCGTTCGGCGAAGATCGAGACGAGCACGTTCGCGCCCGAGACTTCGTCGCGCGAGGAGGATTCAACGTGCAACACGGCGCGTTGCACGACGCGCTGGAAGGCGGCGGTCGGGTGGACCTGCCCGCCATCCTCGACGACGAACGAGGCGCAATCATTGTCAAGATAGTTGGCAAGGTCCCGGCGCAGCTTCTCGATGTCGAGCTTGCAGGCCGTCATAACCTCGGCAGCATCCTCATCCTCTGTCAGGGCGAGAAGCAGGTGCTCCAGTGTGGCGTACTCATGCTTTCGCTCGGACGCCAGGTGAAGGGCGCGCTCGAGAGCTCGTTCAAGGCTTGGGGTCAAAGAGGGCATTCAGGGTGTCTAGTCCTCGCGTTCCTTGGTGCATTGGAGAGGATGTTCGTTCCGGCGCGCAAGGTCCATCACCTGCGCAACCTTCGTTTCGGCAACTTCGATCGGAAAGACGCCACAGACGCCCACGCCATAGTTATGGACGTGCAGCATGATGCGGGTCGCCTCCTCCCGGGACTTGTTGAAGAAGTGCTCAAGCACAAGAACGACGAATTCCATGGGCGTATAGTCGTCGTTCAGCAGAAGCACCCGGTACATCGACGGTTTCTTCGGCTTCGGCTTCGTCCGAGTGGCGACGCCGATCTCCTTGGCAGTTCCGGGTGTTTGCTTCTTGTCAGTCATGTGTCCCGGGGGTCAGAATTCGGCTTGATTGCGGCAGACGTTCCGGCCGTTCGTTGTCCATTAGATATTGATCTGCGGCGCGAGTGAAAGGGGCGATTGTCTTTCAGCGCCGTTCGAGCAGCTGTGAAGGACAAAATCTCAGCAGCTGCCTTGGTTTGTTCAAAGTCCGCAGCCAATCTCGTCCCGCACAGGGAACCGTATCGCTTGCATGGTTCCTGCACAAATCCGACCGGATATGACGTCGGAAAGTCCGGACAAGACCCAAACATGGGCGCCGGGGGGACAAATTGCACCACCCTGCGGAATCAGGGTGACGCGGATTAAAGATTGGGTAAGCTCGCCAGTGGACCCTCAATCCTGTCTTTGTATGTGCTTCTGAAAGAGGATTCCGCTGCGTATGAAGACGATCCCACCGATCGCCTGGGTCCGCCGGGTGGCTTTTGCCCTCCTGGCCATGCTTTGCCTCACCGGCCCTGCCTGGGCCGGCAAGTACGCTTCAATCGTTGTCGATCTCGAAACGGGACAGGTCATGCATGACCGCGAGGCCGATGAGCCCCGGCATCCCGCCTCCCTGACCAAGGTCATGACACTGTACCTGGTGTTCGATGCGATTGACGCTGGTAAGCTTAAACTCTCGGAACGCATTCCGGTTTCAAAAGCCGCTTCTCGTGCGCAGCCGTCCAAACTGGGCCTGAAATCGGGAACCACCATCAAGGTCGAGGATGCGATTCGCGCCCTGGTGACCAAATCCGCCAATGACGTTGCAATCGTTCTGGCCGAGAAACTAGGCGGTGGCAGCGAGGCCAAGTTCGTTGTCAAAATGAATACCAAGGCCAAGGAACTCGGCATGCTGAACACCACGTTCCGCAATGCCTCCGGCCTGCCCGACAAGAAACAGATCACCACCGCTCGCGACATGGCGAAGCTGGGCGAAGCGATCTACATGGATCACAAGAACCGGTACAATTACTTCTCGCTGGCCTCGTTCACGTGGGGCAAGCGCAAGTACATGAATCACAACGAACTTCTGCGCAAGGTGGACGGTGTTGACGGGATCAAGACCGGCTTCACCAATGCGTCCGGCTACAACCTCATGGCGTCGGCCGAACGGGATGGCCGCCGGGTGATCGCTGTGATGCTGGGCGGCAAGACGGGCCGTTCGCGCGATGCTCACGTGGCCGACCTGCTCGAAGCCGCCTTTATGGACCTGACCGGCGTGCAGGTCGCAGACGCCGACGATATTCGCGCCCGGATCGCTTTTGGCGACCGCGTAACGACTGCAGCGGACGATCTGGCGCTGGCGCAGCTGCGCAAGTTGCAGGAGCCGGATGCTGCGCTCGTGGCTTCGCTGGATGACGACGCGTTCGCCAACGAGGAAGGCACGGCCGAGGATGGCGACGAAGGTGTCGAGGTATCCGAAGGCGACGCCGCCGATACGGATGCAGGCGACGATCCGATCGGCGCGCTGATCGAGGCTTCGCCTGGCGCAACGCCTGTGCAGACATCGGCGACCACCGTTCCGAATGACCAGGCGATCCTTGTCACTAGCGAAATGGGCGCAACGTCTGCCCCCAACACGCTGGCCGGTTTTTCCGCTGCCGGCCACTAAGCTGATATTCGTTGATTTGAAAGGATTTTGACGTCATTCGCAGCGGTTAGTGAGCGTGCGTCAGAAGCTGATTTCCTTGCCTTCCAGCCCCGGTAGTTTCAGCACGATCATGAGATCGCGGATCTCCTGGCGAGCGGCGACGTGGCTCATGGTGAAGGTGACACCAGAGCCCGAGTCCGTGAGATCCAGCAGGCTGAGGCCCATCGGGAACAGCTCGCGGTATATCACGCGCTCGGATAATCCCGGCGAGATGCGGAAGCCGATGCGTCGGGAGAGATTGTCCAGCGCTTCACCGACGCGCTGCTTGTTCCGGGCGTCGAGCGGCGACATGCGGTTGCGCATGACGATCCAGTCGATCGGTCTGCGGCTCTGTTGGGCCTTCAGTTTGCGGCATTCCCAGACGAGTTCGGCGTAGAAGCTGGGGCGCGCGACTTCGAGCGTCTGCGGGTCTACGTCGCCCAGAAGGTCGAAGTCGACGAACGAGTCGTTGAGCGGCGTGATCAACGTATCGGCGGAGGAATGAGCCAGGCGCGACAGGAAGGTGTCGCCGCCGGGGGCATCGATGATGATGAAATTGCACTTCTCCGACAGGCGGCGAAGGCTGTCCTCGAAATGCTTGGCTTCTTCCGCTTCAGCTGCGTCGAGGTCGCGAGCCTGGCTGGCGTCGATGCGGACCATTTCCGGGATCGGCAGCGGCGCACCAGTGTTGCGGACCCAGCGGGCGCGGTTTTCGAGATAGCGGGCAAGGCTGCGCTGGCGGACATCGAGGTCCATGATGCCGACCTTCATGCCCATCCGCAGAAGCCCGATGCACAGGTGCATGGCGACGGTTGATTTGCCCGCGCCCCCCTTTTCGTTACCGATGACAATCGTGTGGGCCAGCCGCGAGCGGGCGTTGGCGTCCGAAGTGGTGTCGGGAGCTGTCATCACCGCCGCAACCATGAGCCTTACCCGGCCGCCCGGATCGGCGCTGCGACGCGGGCCGGACCGGCAAGGGCCGACAGTTCGACGCAGAGTGCGTTCACGGTGTCATCTTCGGAAATACGGCCCGCCAGGCTGACGCCGGCTTCGATCCGGTCATACCCCGGTCGGTGGCGCGTCAACGTGCCGGCCGCAGCCATTGCGTTCCAACGCGCTTCTGCTTCAGCTTGGGCCGGATAGGACGCCAGTTCGGTGCGCTGGAAGCGGACGACATTGGTGTCTGTTCCGCGCACGATCGGCGAATAGCGATGGGCGACATCGACGCCGGGCGAGGTCCCGTCGATTTCCGACAGCATGACCGGGACGAAGATTTCCGGGTGGTTCGGCAGCGGACCGAGTACATCCAGTACCTTGCGAAGATTGATGATTTGAGCGTCCAGCGCGTCCATGCGGGCCTGCAGTTCGTCCATACGGTCGTCTTCGGCCTGCTGCTCGTAGAACTGGGGGGCGATCTCCGATGGCGACGGCGCGTTGGTGAACCGTGGCTCAGGCGCCAAGGCCGTTACGGCCGTGCTCTGCGGCGTCAGACGGGCGCAGGCGGCGATGACGACGGCCGACAGGCTGAAACCAACCAATCTGAGATACTTTGCGAGGTACTTTTGCATCCCCAAAACATCGTCCCTGCCGGTTAAGGACCGATAAAGCTGCGCCCGCGCGAGTACGATTGATCCCCCAACGGAACCGGCCTAGAAGCCGCCGCCTGAATTACGGTCAGTTCGTTCCGCGATCGGGCCAAAACTACGGGCACCCTGGAAGGCTCAAGATTGGCCAAACGCAACGGACTGTTGGTCGCCCGAAGCCGGGCCGAAGCTCGTGAATGGCGCCGGCAGGCGCAGACGCAAGGCAAGCGGATCGCCCTCGTGCCGACCATGGGTGCGCTGCACGCCGGGCACCTCAGCCTCGTGAAGCTGGGTCTGGAAAGGGCCGATGTCGTCGCCGCCTCCATCTTCGTGAACCCGACGCAGTTCGCCGCGCACGAGGACCTGTCGACCTATCCCCGCGCTGAGGACAGCGACCTGCAGAAGCTGGCCGAGGCCGGCTGCACCTTTTGCTACTGCCCGACCCCGGCGGAGATTTATCCCGCCGGCGATTCGACGCGCGTAACGGTGAAGGACCTCTCGCACTTACTCGAGGGCGAGATCCGGCCCCACTTCTTCGAAGGCGTCGCCAGCGTTGTCAGCCGGCTGTTTCTGCACATGGGACCGGACATCGCCGTGTTCGGCGAGAAGGATTACCAGCAGCTGCTCGTCATTCGCCGCATGGTGCAGGACCTTGGCTTCGGCATCGAGATCGTCGGTGGGCAGACGACGCGCGAGGCCGACGGGCTCGCCATGTCTTCGCGCAACGCCTACCTCGACAAGGAGGAACGCGCGCGCGCGCCGGGCCTCGCGCGCGTGATGCGAGAAACAGCCACACTGCTCGAAGGCGGCGCAGGCATTCGCGCGGCGGCCGACGCGGCCAAGACCGAGATCCTCGCCGCCGGCTTTACCTCGGTCGACTATGTCGAAGCCCGGCGCGCCGACACGCTCGCGCCGTTTGGACTGGAATGCGCACCGGTGGGCGCAAGCGGGCGACTGCTCGTCGCGGCGCGCATGGGCAAGACCCGTCTAATTGACAATGTGGGGTTTGTGCGGAGGTAGGGCGGAACTGGCGCTACTTCCCTTCCCGCAGCGCCTGCAGCTTCGCCCCCATCTCACCAAGCGCACTCATCGTGTCGGGGACTAGATCGATCTTCCTATACGGCGTGGTGAAGAAGCGATCGACGGTCGCGTTGAACAACTCGGCATTGTTGTAGGGCGCGGCGTGCGTGCTGTTGGGGAATACGCCCAGTTCGCCGTTGGGCAGGGCGTTGAAGATCTCGACAGTGTGCTCGGTGCGGATGAGATCATGGTCGCCAGCAAGGATCAATGTGGGGACGGCGATCTTGCCGAGTTCCTCAGGTTTGATGTTGGGCTGCCTGAGTAGAAGGTGAACCAGCTTGAGCTGTGTCTTGCCTTCCGCCGTATCGCCGAAGCCCGGCGGAAACTGCTTTACGGCGTCCTTGACCAGGTCGAGGACAGCGGGCTGCACCGCCTGGGTTGACGGGTTGAGGTTCGCGGCCATGGCGACGAGCTTAGCTACCTTGTCGGGATGGCGGATGCCAAGCAGCAGCGCTTCGATACCGCCATCGCTCCAGCCGATGACGCTGACAGGTCCGGTCTTGAGATGATCCAGCAGCGCGGCAAGATCGTCGGTCATCTGTTCGTAGGTGATCGGCACGTCCGAGCCAGTTGACCTGCCCTGCTCGCGGCTGTCCATCGCGATGACTTTGTAGTGCGCCTTGAAATGCTCGATCTGCGCGGTGAAGCCGCCGATGCTGCCGCCATTGCCGTGAATGAGAAGGATCGGTTCCCCTTCGCCGTAGGTCTCGTAATAGAGTTTCGCGCCATCATGCTCAAACGTCCCGCTGGCGGCAGCGTTGTCGCCATAGCGGATAGCGGCGGCTGGGGCGGTGGCGACCGGGGTGACGGGAGCTGGAGTTTCGGTCTTGGCGGGCTGACACGCGGCGAGCGCGAGCATTGCCGCAGCAGCAGTGAGATTGAGTATGTGTTTCATTGGTGCCTCCCGGGTCCCGGACACAGTTGCGCGTGAGGCGGAATATGCGTCAAGACGCGAAGCTACCGGTGAGTACGCCCTCGTCATTCGAGACGATCGCTGCGCGATCCCTCAGTATGAGAGCTCTCGGCAGGCGCCATGCAAATGAGTCTTCATCCTGAGGAGGCCGACGGCCGCCCCGCAGGACAAGGCCGAGCGTGCTACCACGCCAGTGCTTCTTTCAGCGCTGCTTCGAGATCGGCGGAGAGTGCGGGCCCCTTGCCATCGAGATCGGCGGGTGCGTCGCCGGGCTCGAGATAACGCCAGCCCTGGAAGGGCCGCTTTTTGCGGGGCTTGGTGCGCACCAGTTCGGGATCGAGGTGGACGCGGCACATATTCTTGCCGTCCTTGTCCTTCACCTGCTCGAAACCGACGAGGCGCTGACGTACGATTATGAAGTGCTTGATGACCCAGTAGATCGATCCGCCACCCAGCATTTCATCGGCACGCTTGGGCGACATGCGCGTGTCGTGGAACGGGATAGCGGGCTTACCCTTCTTCGCCAAATCAGCCATGCGCTTGACCTGCCAATCGGACAGGTCCTCGACGTTCTCGACGCCGACGCAGAGCTTGAGCATGTGAAGCGCCATGACCTGGAGCTAAGCAGGAGTCAGGCGGGAGGCAATCACCTAGCGCAAGGTTGCTGTGAGGCCGGGCGCTGATGTCGCAGGCTTGGAGGCGAGGTCCTGCTTTCCGTCGCCGGCGAGACCGAAAGCGATATCGGTCAGCACGACCTTGACGGAACGTTCTTCCGAGAGGCCCCAGCGGCCGCCGCGGGCGGTGAGTTCGTAGCCCATGACGTAGCTGACGCCCCAACGTTCCGAAAAGCCAAACTGGTAAGACTGACGGTATTCCCTGACCTCGGTGCCGTCGTCCAGCGTTACGGGTTTTTCCAGCGCATAGTCGATGCGCGAGACATAACCAGTGTTCTGGTCGAGCTGCAGCGTGCCCTTCATGCCGGTCGAGAATTCGGCGTCAAGCGGGCCGTCGTTGAGCGACATCCTGTGGCGGAAGCTGACCGCCATCGATTCTGCGGGGCCCGCGATGTGGGCGTCGGCGAGGCTGAGCCGCAAGTCGTCGGCGAACAGGCGGGCGTCGGCCTGCTTTTCATCGCGCCATCCGTTCACGACGGCGTCGAGTTCGTCGTTCGAACCGTAGGTGTAGGTGATCTTGAATCTCTTGCCGGGGTCGGCGTACGGGTCGAACTCGATGCGGCGCACGGCGTTTCCGCTGGTTAGTGTGGCCTGGAAGGCGGCGCGCATGGCCGGGGGGGGCTCGACAGCATCGAGCGCACGTTCAAGCGCCTGATCCGGGGCAAGACCTGCCCACGTAATGGCGAAAAGCAGGGTTGCGGGCATCGCGCGATATCCGTCCTGATCCCCGGGGGAAGTCCAGTCCAGCCATAGGTCGCTAGGGAATGTGGCTGGATTGGGCCTGCGAAGATGAATTCGTTCCGGTCCGCTGCCAGTGTGACGCAGGTTAGATGAACGAAGTCGGAATCAGGTGCGGCGGGACTGTGGCCGGGACGTATTATTCCGGTGCCGGCTCGACCCAGACGGCGGTGCCATAAGCGAGCACTTCGGTGATGCCATCCATGATCTCGTTGGCGTCGTAGCGCATCGCTATCACCGCATTCGCGCCCTTGGAAACGGCGTGCTGCACCAGCAGGTCATACGCTTCCTGACGGGCCTGCTCCGCAAGGTCCGTGTAGATCGAGACATTACCGCCGAACAGCGATTGCAGACCGCCGCCGATATTTGCGACCAAGTTTCGAGACCGCACGGTGATGCCGCGCACCAAGCCGATATGGCTGACAATCCTGTGGCCGGGCAGATCGTTTGTCGTGGCTACGAGCATCTGCTCTTCCTCACTCGGGAACGGGTTCGAACTTCACCAGCACCACGCCCTCGGCTGTCTGGACACCCGCGACCGCGTTGACCTCGATCACCTTACCATCGCGGGGCGCGGTGAGCGTGTGCTCCATCTTCATGGCTTCGAGCACCACCATCGGTTCGCCCTTCTTCACGTCTTGCCCGACCGAAGCCTTCACATCGAGTACCTTGCCTGGCATTGGCGCGCGGATATCGTCGCCGGCGGCGAGACCTTCGAGCTCGCTGCCGAACTCTGGACGGCGTAAAGCGATGGCGCGGCCACGATGGAACAGTACAGGGCCATCCGTTGTCTCGCGCACGACGCCAAGAACGTCGATGCCTTCAAGCGCGCCATGGACGAGCACACCGTCGGCAAGGCGCACGGTCTCGATCTGGATTTCCAGTCGTTCGCCGTTTAGCACGACATACTCTTGACCGTCCGCCCCGGTTTCGAGACGCACGGTGTGAGTCTCCCCGCCGATATCGAAGCCGTAGCTGGTGCGGGCAGAGCCGTTGACGCGAAAACCGTCAGCGACGCTCCACGGATCACCGGAGAGTTCGTCGGACAGGCCCCGCATGCCGGCGGCGGCAAGCGCGAGAGCATCTGCCCGCTCACCATCGTCCGGTTGGGTCAGCTCCTCGATATTGGCTTCGACGAGCGCGGTGGTCGCGACGCCATCGCGGAAATCGTCATTGTCGAGCAGGTTGGCGAGCATCGCGGCGTTGGTGGTAACCGGCCAGATTTCTGCTTCGCGTAGCGCCTCGCTCAGCGCATCCAGGGCATCATCACGCGTCGGGCCGTGGGCGATGGCCTTGGCAATCATGCTGTCGTACGTCGCGGGGATCGTGTCGCCCTCGTCCACCGCACTGTCGAGGCGCAGCGTGACGCCGCCTGAAGACTCGTCAGCAAAGGCTGAAAGGTCGAAAATTTCGAGGTGGCCCGAGCTAGGCAGGAAGCCCCGTGCGGGATCTTCGGCGCACAGGCGTGCTTCGACCGCGTGGCCGTTGATGACGATGTCGGATTGAGCGGGCAGTCTCTCGCCCGAAGCGATACGCAGTTGCAGCTCGACCAGATCCAGCCCGGTGATCATCTCGGTGACAGGATGCTCGACTTGAAGGCGCGTGTTCATTTCCATGAACCAGAAGCCATCCGGACGCAGCGCGCCTGAACCGTCGACAATGAACTCGATCGTACCAGCATTGCGATAACCGACAGCTTTGGCGGCCATCACGGCGGCATCCGTCATGGCCTTGCGGACTTCGGCCGTCATGCCGGGCGCTGGCGCTTCCTCAATCACCTTCTGGCGGCGGCGTTGCAGTGAGCAGTCGCGCTCGAACAGGTGGACGTAGTTGCCGTGAGTGTCGCCAAAGACCTGTACTTCGATGTGACGCGGGTTCTCGACGAACTTCTCGATCAGCACGCGATCATCGCCAAAGCTGCCCTTCGCCTCGCGCTGGGCGCTCGCCAGTTGCGTCTCGAAATCCTTGTCATCGTCGACCTTGCGCATGCCGCGACCACCGCCACCGGCAACCGCCTTTATAAGGACCGGATAGCCAACCTTCTTGGCGGCGACCCTTAATGTTTTGAGGCTCTGGTCTTCGCCGTGATAGCCGGGCGTTACGGGTACACCGTGCTTTTCCATTAACGCCTTGGCCGCATCCTTGAGACCCATGGCGCGGATAGCCTCGGGCGGCGGGCCGATCCACGTTAGTCCGGCTTTGACCACGGCTTCGGCAAAGGCGGCGTTCTCCGACAGAAAGCCATAGCCCGGGTGGATCGCTTCCACTCCGGTATCTAGCGCTGCCTCGATGATGCGATCGCCCTTGAGATAGCTTTCGGCCGATGGCGCAGGGCCGATATGTACGGCATCGTCAGCTTCGCGCACGAAGGCGGCATCGGCGTCCGCATCAGAAAAGACCGCGACGGTCCTTATCCCGAGCCTCCGGGCGGTGCGCATGATCCGACGGGAGATTTCGCCGCGGTTGGCGATGAGGAGCGATGAAAACATGGCGGTAAACTAGGACGCGCTGCTAAGCGATGGAAGCATATTCGTTCTCGTTCCGACGTGTATTCCCCAGCGATAAACGTCTCCTAACCCGTCAAGCCCAGCAGGATGATGGCGATCAGGAAGAATGCAAGGCCGATTGTCGCGAACAGCATCAGCACCGGTGTTCGCCAAAGCGCCGAAAACCAACCGAGCGAATAGCCGCCCTTCATCTGGAAATAGGCGTGCACGGGGATACTAAGTAGCAGCCAGGGCATTGAGAACCCGAACACGCCCGGCCAAGCCGACAGCAGCGATATGACAATGAACAACAGCGACACGTAGCTCAGCGAGTACAGAATGTAGACCGTGTGATCGAACAGGGTCAGGCCACGCTTCCAGCAGAACAGCAACCACAGGAATGGCAGCGAGATCGGTACCAGCAGGAAGGCGAATTTGTAGGCCGCGTTCTGGATCTTGTAGAAAGCAAGTTCCGGATTCTCGAGCTTGTGCTTGATCTTTTCGTCGAGGAATTCGACGCCCGTATCGACCTTGAGGTCGCCATCCTCATAGGCGGCGCGTATCTGCTGGAAGATATCGCCCTTCTCCGGGTCAACCTTAGGCTGGCGCGCGTCTCGGGCCACCGCCGTTTCGGGCGCGGCAGCCGCTTCAGGCGTGACCGGCGCCTCGCTGGTCTCGACACTCGCTTCCCTGGTTACACCGATACTGGCCCCGCCGGCGAAGGCGAATACGGCGAACATGGTGAAGATGAGGAGCAGGAACATCGCCAGCGGCGAGATGTAGCGTGCCCGTTTGCCGTGGATGTACTCGCGCGTCAGCGTGCCAGGGCGAAAAACCAGAAGCGGCAGAGTGCGCCACGCGCGCGTATCGAAATGCAGGATGCCGTGCAGGAACTCCTCGATCATGTGGCCGAGCGTGCGGTGCAGGTGCGCCGGCTGTCCGCAGGCCGAACAGAACTCGCCTTGCAACTCAGCGCCGCAATTCGGGCACGCACCGTGAACATGCTCGCCCGCAGGACCGCCTCGTTCGATCGCGCCGGCCACCAGGCCAGCAGTCACCGCCGCACCGGCCGCTTCTATTTCACCGCTCATACAGTCTGTCCCCCGCCCGCCCCTTGTCGTGGTGTAGCGTGGCCACGAGCACGAAGCTTATTATCATCAACAAATACCACGAGCCGAGTTTGTCCAGCGAGACCGGACGCCACCCCCCTTTCTGGCTGGGATAGACCCAGGCACGGGCGAATGTTCCCATATTTTCGGCAAACCAGATGAACAGCGCCACCAGCACGAGCCCCAGCAGCAACGGCATCGGTCGCTCGTTTCGATCGGGACGGTAATACAGCATGCAGGGGGCGTAGATCGTGACGCTGACGAGAAACAGGGCGAGCCGCAGGTCGGGCAGCCAGTGATGCGTGAAGAAATTCGCGTAGACCATGACCGCCAGCAGCGCCTGCATCCAGAGCGGCGGGAAGCGCGCGAAGCGGAATTCCATGATGCGCCAGCTGCGCGCGATATAGCTGCCGACGGCGGCATACATGAAGCCGGAGAACAGCGGTACGCCGGCGATGCGCAATAGCGATGGCTCGGGGTAGACCCACGAGCCAGCGCCGGTCTTGAAGATCTCCATGATCGTACCGACGACGTGGAAGGCGAAGATCAAACGCGCTTCGCCCCAAGTTTCGAGCTTCGTCGCCAGCATGGCCGCCTGCAGCGCAAGCGCAGCGAGCGTGAGGAAGTCATAGCGCGCGAGTGGTACGTTCGATGGATAGAGCATGAAGCTGCCGAGCAGCAGCGCCAGCATCAGGACGCCGAAGAGGCAGGCCCACGCCTGTTTGATGCCGAATGACAAGAACTCGAACACGAAGCCTGTGGCGGCATCACGCACGAATGCCGCCCGCCACGCTTCACGGCGGGAATGCAGCCATGCTTCGAGTTTCAGACGTCGCGACATTCTCCCCAAATGTCTTAAGGGGTTAGCGCGACCAGAAGGGTTTGCGCTTCTCGAGGAAGGCCGCAAGGCCCTCCTTGCCCTGCTCGCTGACGCGGCGGTGGGCAAGGCGTTTCGCGGTCATGCGGCCGAGGCTCGCGTCAATGACTTCGCCGGTCACGTCGGAGACGAGCGCCTTGGTGTCGGCGATCGCTGCGGGGGACGCGGCATAAACGAGATCGGCGTAGTGCTCGACTAGCTTCTCCATAGCTATATCGTCCTCGACCTCGTGATGGATGAGGCCGAGTCGTTCGGCGACGTCCGCTTCGAAACGCTCGGCGGTGAGGAACAGCGTGCGGGCCCAGCGCGGGCCGATGGCGTTGATGATGTAGGGCGAGATGGTGGCCGGAATGATGCCGAGCTTCACTTCGGAAAAGGAGAACACCGTGCCCTTCTTAGCGATTGCGATGTCACACGCCGCAGCAACGCCGCACGCGCCTGCCATGGCTGCGCCGTGCAGCAGCGCGATGGTGACCTGCGGCAATTCGAACAGGCGGCGCAGCATGTCGGCCATACCGTACGCATCTTCCTCGTTCTCGTGCACGGTGTAATGCGAGGCGGCCTTCATCCATTCAAGGTCGGCGCCGGCAGAGAAGACTGGGCCGTTGCCACGGATCAGCACCAGGCGGCATTCGGGGTTCTTTGACAGGGTCTCGAACGCATCCGTCAGCTCCGCGATCACTTCGGCGTTGAATGCATTGCGCTTCTGCGGACGATTCAGTGTGAGGACGGCCGTGCCTTCCGGCGACACGTCGAGCAGGATGTTCTCATAGGCCATGGGGAAGCTCCTTTGCCCCTTGATCTAGACCGCACACGGGCGCTCGTCACGTGGTGCCGGGAAAGCAATATTTCCCCGTTCTTCACCGCTGCAGTCTAGACAAGGTGTCGTAAAAATCAGGATCTGACGCAAATGAAGCCTCGGGAGTTGATCGGGACGGCGAAAGTGCCCGGCGGCGTCGAGCTTCGCTTGTTCAGGCATGGCGACGACCACATGATCATGGTCGACGGCAATGAGCTGATGAGCAGCCGCGTGGGCGGTTCGGAGGAAGCCCTTGCGCTAATGGCGTGTGAGCGGCTGCGCAAAGGCGTTGAGCCGCATCTCCTTATTGGCGGTTATGGCATGGGTTTCACCCTGCGCGCGGCGCTGGACGTTATCGGACCAGGCGGGCGCGTGACGGTAGCCGAGCTGGCGCCGGAGATCATCGACTGGGCACGCGGGCCGATGGCGGCGCTTACGGCGGGATGCCTCGACGATCCGCGCGTGCGGCTGGTCATGTGCGATGTTGCGGTCGAGATCGGCACAGTTGGGAAACGCTATGATGCGATCCTGCTCGACGTCGACAATGGCCCGTCGGGTCTGGTGCGCGCCGCCAATGATGGCCTCTATTCCATACCGGGACTTGCGCGGGCGCGGGCCGCGCTGAAGCCGGGCGGCATTCTGGCGATCTGGTCCGCGGCGCCGGATGAGGCGTTCGCGCGACGGTTGCGGCATAACGGCTTCAAGGTCGACGAAGTGGTCGTACGGGCGCGTAGCAATGGCAAGGGCCCACGCCACATCATCTGGTTCGCGAGTGTTGGCTGAGTGATTGATTAGCTCCGTCGTGCGGCGTCGATCGTGGCGACGTCGATCTTTTGCATGGTCATCGTCGCGGCGAAGGCGCGCTGCGCCTCGGCGCCGCCGGCGGCCATCGCCTCACTGAGAATGCGCGGCGTGATCTGCCAGTTGACGCCCCACCTATCCTTGCACCAGCCGCATTCGCTTTGCGCGCCGCCATTGCCGACGATGGCGTTCCAGTAGCAATCTGTTTCTTCCTGATCCTCGGTGGATATCTGGAAGGAGAAGGCTTCCGAGTGCTTGAACACTGGCCCGCCATTGAGACCGATGCAGGGAATACCAAAGACGGTGAACTCGACAGTCAACACGTCACCCTTCTTCCCGAATGGGAAGTCGCCGGGCGCTCGATGGACAGCGCCGACGAAACTGTCGGGAAAGGTTTCGGCATAGAATCGGGCGGCGGCTTCGGCG
Source organism: Hyphomonadaceae bacterium (assembly GCA_947478925.1). Lineage (GTDB taxonomy): Bacteria > Pseudomonadota > Alphaproteobacteria > Caulobacterales > Hyphomonadaceae > UBA7672. The sequence goes on from CANJXY010000005.1 coordinate 32,658, forward strand.
TCCTTGTCATACCAGACGCAGATCGTGTTCTTGTTCATCGCCGCCTCACTGACGCTTGATCTCTTTAACATTCCGGCGCTCGTCGAGTTGCACGTCGATGTCGGCGCGGCGGCCGCCGGCCATCATGTGGCGAGTGATGCGCTCGAAGTGCTGGATGAAGCGGGCGACGCGCGCGCGGTCGGCATCGGTCAGATCGCGGCCTAAAAGGCCTTCCTCCTGCTCGCAGCGCCATTCCTGGATGATCGCGAACGACGGCGCCTGCAGACTGACAATGGCGTCGAGCATGTCAAAGGACGGCTGGTAGGCGCCCGCCAGATTGGCGTTCACTTCCTTGCGCCAGATAGCGTCCTTGTCTCTCTCGGATTCCAGCACATTGATCGGAGAGGCCAGCTCGTCATCCGTCTGCGCCGTTGCGCCTAGACACCAGCCATCGACAAGTATTACAGAGGGCTTGCCGTCAAACACGAGGCGGTGGCTGGCATGCACGGGGTTGTCGGTCACCTTGTCGAACGCAGGCAGCACGGTCTTCGCGCCATCGCCGGCGGCGACCAGTTCTTCGATCGTTTCGTTCAGCTGCATGACGTTGTGTGTGCCCGGCGGGCCACGCGTGGCGAATAGCGGATGCACACTCTGCGCGATCAGGCGGCGAAGGCTCGACGGCAGGTAGACATCGTCGAGTGAGAAATGCGCCGTGCGCGGATGGAACGCCGCGTAGGCTTTGACGAGGGTGGTCTTGCCCGAACCCTGTGGACCGGCGACGCCGACAACCGCAACACGATCACCTGCCCGCTTGCGCGCGATGGCGACGGCCTGGTCGAGAGCGTTGAGGGCGTCGCTGTTCATGGGGCTCCTTGGTCGGTCACATCCTGAAAACGCCGAACCCCTGTTCGCGATCCGATGCGCGCCCGTGCGGCGCATTCAGCGATGCTGACAGTGCGAGGCCTAGCACACGGCGCGTGTCACTTGGCGCGATCACGCCATCGTCCCACAGTCTCGCAGTAGAGAAATAGGGGGAGCCTTCGCGTTCGTAGAGGTCGCGGATGGGCTGTTTGAATTTGGCTTCGGCCTCGGCAGCCCAGGTCTCGCCCTTGGCTTCCATCGCATCGCGCTTGACGGTGGCGAGAACGCTCGCCGCCTGTTCGCCGCCCATGACCGAGATGCGGGCGTTGGGCCACATGAACAGGAAGCGCGGGGAGTAGGCGCGGCCGCACATGCCATAATTTCCGGCGCCATAACTGCCGCCGATGACCACCGTGAATTTCGGGACACGGGCGGTGGCGACGGCGGTGACCATCTTTGCGCCATCCTTGGCGATGCCGCCGGCTTCGTATTTCGAGCCGACCATGAAGCCGGTGATGTTCTGCAGGAAGACCAGCGGGATGCCGCGCTGGTCGCAGAGCTGGATGAAGTGCGCCGCCTTCTGGGCGCTTTCGGAGAAAAGGATACCATTGTTGGCGAGGATGCCGATGGGCATGCCGTGCAGGTGGGCGAAGCCGGTGACGAGGGTTTCGCCGTAGAGCTTCTTGAACTCGTCGAACTCGGAGCCATCGACAAGACGGGCGATGACTTCGCGCACGTCGTAGGGCTCGCGGGCATCCAGGGGCACGACGCCGTCGAGTTCGCGAGGATCGAAGTTGGGTTCGCGCGGGGCGATGGTGTCGAGGCTGATCCGCTTCGGACGATTAAAGTTCTTCACGATGTCGCGGATCATCTGAAGCGCGTGAGCGTCGTTGGCGGCGTAGTGATCCGCCACGCCGGAGCGGCGGGCGTGAACGTCGGCGCCGCCGAGGTCTTCAGCCGAGATGATCTCGCCGGTCGCCGCCTTCACCAGAGGCGGGCCGCCGAGGAAGATGGTGCCCTGCTTGCGGACAATTACAGTCTCATCCGACATGGCAGGCACATAAGCGCCGCCCGCGGTGCATGAGCCCATGACGGCGGCGACTTGCGGGATGCCGCGCGCGCTCATGTTGGCCTGATTGTAAAAAATGCGGCCGAAGTGTTCGCGGTCGGGGAAGACCTCCGACTGGTGCGGGAGGTTCGCGCCGCCGCTATCGACCAGGTAGATGCACGGCAGGCTGTTCTCGACGGCGACTTCCTGTGCACGGAGGTGTTTCTTCACGCTTATCGGGAAGTAGGCCCCGCCCTTCACCGTGGCGTCGTTGCAGACGATCACGCATTCGCGGCCGGCCACGCGGCCGATGCCGGTAATGACGCCAGCGGCAGGCGCTTCGCCATCGTACATGCCGTCGGCCGCCAGCGGGGACAGCTCCAGGAAGGGTGACGCAGGGTCGATGAGTTGTTCGACCCTCTCACGGGGGAGCAATTTTCCGCGCGCCGTATGCCGCGTGCGCGAACTTTCGGGGCCGCCGAGGGCCGCTTTCGCCGTCTTGTCGCGCAACTCGTCGACCAGACGCTGCATTGCAGCAGCATTACCTTGAAACCGCTGGGAGGAAGCACTTACCTGAGAAGATAGTCGCGCCATTATGCCCGCCAGTTGATGCCGATACCCGGCAATACGGCTGCAGAGGCGTCCGTGGCAAGACGAAGGGTCGGCCAACCCACGCGCCATCCCAACCTTTCTTTCAGGGTTAGGCGTTAGTGTAAGGGCTGGAGCGGGTATTTCATGCGCGCCGGGTTCATCCCATGGGTTTGACAACGAAGAACAGGGTTGGCGGCGATGCCCCGCCCATTCTACCGGCGCTAGGATCGGTCCCCTTCCTCCGTGACGCGCCCCCGCGTGCGCTGAAAGCGGCCGAGAATGAGACGAAGTATTTCGGCCTTCCCGGCGGCTGGCAGTTGTTTGCGCCGGGCGAGCCATCCGATCAAATCTACTTTGTTCTGTCCGGCTCGCTGGGCGCCTTCCGCGTCAATTCGAACGGCACGATGGAGCTGCTGGGTCACATTCGGGCTGGCGAGCCTGTCGGCGAGATGTCGATGATTGCAGGCGAACCGCACGAGCATGCTGTGTTCGCGCTGCGCGATACCGAACTGCTGTCGATGTCGCGCACCGGCTTCATGCAGCTTGTTCGTTCCGATCCGCAAATCCTCGAGCGGCTGACGCGCGTGATCATGCTGCGTATGCGGCAGGCACGGAAGAAGACCGGGCGCTCGGCTGAGCCGCGCGTCTTCGGCCTTGTATCGACCTCGCCCACGATCGACCTGAAGCAGCGCGCGCGGGTGCTGGCGACCGAGCTGCAGGCGATGGGTCTGCGTGTCGCCATCGTGGGCGAAGAAGCAGTCGGTATGCCGGCCGCGTATTTCGACGAGCTGGAGACCCGCAACGAAATCGTGCTGCTGTGCGCAACGATGGGTGACACGCCCTGGTTCAAGCTGACTCAGCGGCACTCGGATCGCATCTGGCTGCTGGCCCGCTCCGATGCCCGTCCCTCGATCCCGTTGATGCCCGAAGAGTCCTCGCCGGCGCGGCAGTTCCGTCTTGTCGATCTTGTGCTGCTACATCATTCGACGCCACACGACACCACGCGCACGCTGGAATGGAAGTACGCCGCTGATGCCGCGCGCGTGTTGCACTGGACCGGCATGGACGATGAAGACTGTCGCCGCCTCGCACGCACCATGTCGGGCAAGTCGGTAGGTCTCGTGCTCTCTGGGGGCGGTGCGCGGGCCTATGCCCATGTCGGCGTCATCCGCGCGCTGCGTGAAGCGAACTGCCCTATCGACTTCATCGGCGGCTCGTCCATGGGCGCCATCATTGGCGCAGCGTTCGCCAGCGGCTGGGACGACGCGGAGATCGACCGCCGCATCCGCAAGGCGTTCGTGGAATCCAATCCGTTGTCCGACTATCGCCTGCCGGTCGTGGGCCTCGTGAAGGGTCACAAGGTTGATGCGCGCCTTAAGGAACATTTCGGCGAGACGCAGATCGAGGACATGTGCGTGCCGTTCTTTGCGGTCTCAACCAATCTCACGCAGGGCACATTCCAGGTTCACACGGAGGGCCTGCTGCGCGAGGCGCTGCGCGCCTCGATCTCGCTGCCCGGCATCCTGCCGCCGGTCGTGATGCAGAAGCAAGTGATGGTAGACGGTGCCGTGCTCAACAACTTTCCGGTCGATGTCATGCGCGAGATGCATCGAGGCCGCATCATCGGCGTCGATGTCGCCGTTGCACCCGAAACCCTGTCGTCCGATGATTTCATCAACCCGCCCGGCTTCATCGGCTGGACGCTACGCCACGGCTTCAAGTCTGCGCCGCCGATCGCCAATCTCTTGATGCGCGCAGCGACAGTCAGCGTGAACCCCAATCAGCACCGCGCACTGACAGACATCCTGATCGTGCCTGAAATCAAAGGCGTCGAGCTGCGTGACTGGAAAGAGTACGACGCTGCGGTCGACGCGGGCTATGAAGACATGAAAAAGGCGCTGGCCGACGTCAAAGGTCCGCTCGCCCAGATCATCCGTGGCAATGTGGCGGCGAGCGCGGACTGAGCCTGACTACTCGTTGCTGTTGGTATCCTTCTTCGCCGGCGTGCGCTCAATCCAGTTGCCACCGCGTTCCTGCTGGAAATAGCGGGCATTGCCGCTGGCGTCGGTGGCGGCCTTGTATTGCTGGCGGGCCTTGGCGCGAGCGGTTTCATCTCCTCCGTCGAAGATGACCATGATGCGCTCGAACGCGGCGGGATCGGCGTCCGAGCCATCGAGCAGCAGAGCGACTTTTGCCCCGTTCGTCGCGACAGCTTCGGTCGAGAGCAGGACGGGATGCTGGGAGGCGTCTGTGCGGACGCGGCCGTGCGGGATGAAGGACTCGTCGCGAAGTGTCCAAAGGGCGCGATCAAGCCGCACGATGGTTTCCTCGTGGCCAACGACCACGACGCGCCATTTGCGCTCAAGACACTTCTCGATCAGCGGCGCAATGGCGGCGTCGAGCGCACTGTACTCGATGTGGTAGAACCACCACTCCGCCGCATTGGCCATATCGGTGGCTAGTCCTCGTAGTTGTCGGCGATGAGCCGGTCGAGGATTCTCACACCCCAGCCGGTTGCCCAGGTCGGCTCCAGCGGATTGTCATTTCCCGGCTTCCACGCCGTGCCCGCAATATCAAGGTGGGCCCACACGCGTCCATCGTCGATAAAGCGCTGCAGGAATTGCGCGGCAGTGATCGAGCCGGCATTACCAGCATTGCCGATATTACGCATGTCGGCCACTTCACTGTCGATCTGGCGATCATACCCCGCTCCAAGCGGGAGGCGCCACACTGGCTCGCCCTCGGCCTTGCCTGCGGCGGTAAGTTTGGCAACGAGGTCATCGCTGTTCGAGAACACGCCGGCATGCTCGTTTCCGAGCGAGATGATGATCGCGCCGGTCAGCGTGGCAAGGTCGACCATAGCTTTCGGATTGTACTTCTTCTGTGCGTACCATAGGACGTCGCAGAGGACGAGACGGCCTTCAGCATCGGTGTTCTGGATCTCGATCGTCTTGCCGGCAGCGGATTTCACGATGTCGCCGGGGCGCTGCGCATTGCCGTCAGGCATGTTCTCGACAAGGCCGACGAGACCCACAATGTTTGCCTTCGCCTTGCGCTTGGCCAGCGCCACCATCGCGCCGACGACCGCGGCGGAGCCGCCCATGTCGCCCTTCATATCCTGCATGCCAGGGCCTGGCTTGAGCGAGATGCCGCCCGTGTCGAACGTGACGCCCTTGCCGACGAATGCGACCGGTGCGGCTTTCTTGTCCTTGCCGCCCATCCATTTCAGCACACACAGGCGCGAACCACGCACGGAGCCCTGGCCCACGCCGAGCAGCGAGCCCATGCCAAGCTTGGTCATCGCCGCGACGTCCAGAACCTCAATCTCGAGGCCGAGTTCGGCCAGTTCAGAGATGCGGTCGGCGTAGCTTTCGGGATGCAGGACGTTCGGCGGCTCGCTGACGAGGTTGCGGGCCAGTTCGACGCCCTCGGCCTTGGCGGCAAGCGGTGCATAGTCCGACCGGGCGCCCGCAGCCGAGTCGGTAACGACCGACACGCTGGTCAGCGACGGCTTCTTCTCGGGCTTCAGCGTCGTGCGGTAGTGGTCGAAACGGTAGGCCGCGAGCCGGGCGCCGAGGCCGACATTCGCGGCGATCGCCCGATCCGGCGCGCCGACGATGGCCAGGGCCTTGGCGCCGCTGGTCAGCAGGCGCTTCACGACAGAGGCTGCGGCTTTCTGCCAGCCGATTTCACTCACAGACGTTTTACGGCCGACACCGACGATCAGAACCCGGGTTGCGTCGCTCCATTCCGGGGCGAGGATTTCGATGACCTGGCCGGCGGCGCCCTTGAACGACCCTGCGGCAATCGCGCGGCGGATGGTCGTTTCGGCGGCCTTATCCAGCGCTGCGGCGAATTCCACGCCCTTGTCGCCCTCATAGGCGAGGTAGGCGATAGCGTCGCCGGTCGGTTCGGCGGAAAACTTGATCTGCATGGGGAAAGTACTGTCCTGAGTATTGACTACATATGGTCATCGACGAATAGCCCGGACGCCGTTAGCACTGGACCGGGTCCCGAAGCCATGTCGGGCAGGGCCACGTCGCGAACCAAAAGCGCCGACACCGGGTTTTCGCATGTCAGGGTTTCAACGCTATCTATTTCGTAACGTGTTGAGAACCCTCATCGCGATCGTGGGCGGTCTTGCGCTGATCGCACTTCTTACACAAGGGTTGAGCCAGATACAGGACACCATCGTCCAGAATCGCCAGTCCATGCTGGCTTTCCTCTGGGTTTCGGTGCTTGCGACCCCCCAGATCGTCTCCCTGCTGATGCCGATTGCGCTGTTCATCGCGACGGCCGCCGCCCTCAACGTCGCCCACCGCGAGAACGAGGTCGTTGTGGCGCAGTCGTCAGGCATGTCGAACTGGCAGGTCGCCTCCCCCATCCTGCGCCTTGCGACGCTGGCGGCGATCATCCACCTCGGCATGAACCTGTGGATAGCGCCGACAGCCTCACGAGAACTGCGCACCACTCTCACCACCGCGTCCACCAACCTCGCTTCGACGCTGGTACGCGAGGGGACGTTCATGACCTACAACAACGGCCTCACCACCTTCGCGGGCAAGGTCACCAACTCGGACATCACGTTCCTGGTCGCCAACGACAGTCGCAATCCGAAGAACGAGGTGACTTACATCGCCAAGTCGGCCTTCGTGTCTGACATCGAGGGCAAGCCCGCCCTCGTCCTGCGCGACGGACAACGCCAGACCCTGCGAACCAATGGTGCGCTTGAATCGCTGAGCTTCCAGCAGTCGCCGCTCGAACTCGGCGCGTTCGTTAACGACCAGAAGGCTGTTATCCTGGAGGAATCCGACCGTTACCTGCCGGAACTTTTCTATCCGGACATGACGAATTACTATGACAACCGGAACGTCGACTCGCTGCTAGCCGAAGGTCATGCGCGCATCGCGACACCGCTGCTAAACATCGCCATGGCGATGATTGCGATCTTCGCTGTGCTGGGCGGGGATTTCAGCCGGCGGGGCTACGCCATCCGGATTGCCGCAGCCTCCGGCGGGGCGCTTGTGCTGCGTCTGGCCGGCTTTTGGGCGACGTCGGCGGCTGCCAAGGAGCCTTCGCTGAACGCCGTGCAGTATGGCCTGCCGATTGTCGTGATAATCGTCATTGGCTTCATGTTCTTCGTCCAACCGATCCTAAAGAGGCGGCGCATCGTGATGCGGGCGCCGGCCCGTGAGCTGGTGGGGCCGACCTGACATGGTGATTGCAGGTCGTATCCAGCGGTACATCTTCAGGGAATGCGTTACGTCTCTGGCGCTGACGCTTGGCATAATCGTGCTCGCCATTGTGCTGGTGGATGTCGTCGAGCAGATGCGCACGATTGGCGGGCGTACTCAGATCGGCATCGATACCGCCTTTACGCTGACCATGATGAAGACGCCGGGCCTCATCCTTGAGACACTACCCTTCGCCATGTTGGTCGGGTCGATCCTGACCTACTCGCAGCTCAGCCGCCGCAGCGAGATTCCTGCCATCCGCGCCGTCGGCGTGTCGGCATGGCGCTTTCTTGGCCCCGTGATGGTGCTTGCGGTCCTTCTGGGTGTCGTGATGGTGACCGCGCTCGATCCGCTCGCCACACGTCTCAACGCGGATTTTGAAGCGACTCGCGCGCGCCTGCTTGGCACGACGACGCCGACGAACAGCGGCGTGTGGCTCAGCCAGGGCGACCTGCAGGCCGGCGCAGACCCATCGCCGAGCGCTCTGCCCTCGACCAACCAGCAGGCGATCATCCACGGCCGCCGGGTCGTCAATCGCGGCCAGGCGCTTGAGAACGTCACTTTCTGGTATTTCCGCCCCGGCGCGGGCGGGCCCTCGGATCGCGAGTTCACGCACCGCATCGACGCCAGGCGCGCGGAACTGACGCCCGGCTTCTGGCAGCTCACAGGCGTCGTCGAAAATCGCCTGGGTGGCGAAATCCAGCGCACCGACACATTAGCCCTGCCGACAAATCTCAGCGGCGATACGCTGCTGTCCCGCTTTGCCTCGTCAAAGACGATCCCCTTCTGGGACCTTCCCGCCTTCATTGAGGCGGGCAAGGCGGCCGGCATGGAAACAGGAGAATATGTCCTCAAATACAATACGCTGCTGGCGACACCCATCTTCATGCTGGCGATGTCGTTGATTGGGGCGGTGGTCTGTTTGAGGCTGGCGCGGTCTGGGGGGTTGTCTCGGCTGGTGGGCGCGGGGGCGCTGGCGGGTTTCGTCCTCTATTTCACCAACCGTCTCGCATCCGGTATGTCCGCCTCCGGCGCGACCCCGCCGGAGGCCGCGGCCTGGTGCCCGCCTCTGTTCGCTCTGTTCGCGGTGCTGACACTGCTTGCGCACGCCGAAGACGGTTGAGCAGCATTTCCAGCCCTTTCCTGGTGTCGTGCCTGTGTCTTCCGGGCCGCTTTCCTTGCAGGATTTGTCCAATGCCAGCGCCCGGCTTTACGCCTCGTCGGGCTTTGCGTATCGGTTCAAGGCTGGGAATCGCTCGCAACACGTTCGCGAGGGGAGAGTCATGGTTTTGCGGCTAAGCTGCCTGGCGTCGGTCGCGTTTGCCACTCTTAGCTGGGGTGCGCCTGCGTTCGCGCAAGAAACCCAGCCGACGCCCAGCCCCGCGCCGCCAAGCCCGACCCCGTCGAACCAGACAGTCAGGACCACCACCGTGGCGCAGCCTGTCGCGCAGGACAACGAAGTCATCCTGAAAGCGGATCAATTCCAGGAAAACAGCGACACCAGCGTCATCACCGCTTCCGGCAATGTCGAGATTCGGGTCGGTCCGCGCATGATGAAGGCCGACCGGGTCATCTACGACCGCACCACCGAAACCGTGCGCGCGCAGGGCCACGTCCAGATCACGGACGAAAGCGGACAGGTCCAGTTCGCCGACGAGATCGAGGCCGACCAGGATTTCCGCAACGGTTTCGCGACCCGCTTCTCGGCCCGTATGGGCGGCAAGAACGGGCAGCAGCAGGGCATCGTAACCGCCTCATCGGCCGTCCGCACCGACGGCGTGCGCAATTCGCTGGAACAGGTAATCTTCACCAACTGCCCGATCTGCGAAGAGACGGGCACCGATCCGACTTGGGCCCTGCGTGCGCGCCGCGCCACGCTCGACCAGAACGACCAGATGATTTCCTACCAGGACGCCGTGCTCGAACTGGCCGGCATCCCCGTGCTTTACGTACCATGGTTCGCTCACCCGGATCCGAACTCGGAGCGCCGCTCGGGGCTGCTGATTCCGGATATCGGCGTGTCGTCGAGACTGGGAGCGTTTTACGAGCAGCCCTACCTGTTCGTGATCTCGCCGTCAGAAGATCTCGTCGTCGCGCCGATGCTGTCGACCAACGTCAAACCGCTGGTGAAGCTCGACTACCGCCATCGCTTTTTCTCAGGCCTGATCGAAGCGCAGGGCAGCTTTACGCACGAGCAGGACTTCGATTCCGACGGCAACAAGTTTGGCGACGACACGTGGCGCAGCCACCTCTATGCATCCGGCCGGTTCGACATCAACAAGGACTGGCAGTGGGGCTTCGGCGTCGAGTCGCAGACCGACGACCTTTACGACCACCGCTATGACATCGATGGCGAGAACGAACTCCGCGGCCTCATCGCCAGCCAGCCGCGCCAGCTGCTAACCCAGCTTTACACCACCGCGCAGCAACCGGATTTCTACTTCGAAGCGGGTACGTTCCTGTTCCAGGGCCTGCGCGCCACCGACATCGACAGCCAGATCCCGACCGTTGCGCCAGCCCTGTTCGCGCAAAAAGTGTTCGACTTTGGCGCCGGCGGCCAGATCGCGGCGAACTTCAATGCCGTTGGCTTGTTCCGTAACGATGTGGCGACGCTGCCCAACGGCCAACTCTCGCTCAATTCTGCGCGCGCCACCGTGTCCGCGGAATACGGCTCGCAGACCGTCTTCGGGCCGGGCCTCGTTTTCGAGCCCTTCGCGTCCGGTCGCGGCGACGTCTACCGCATAGATGCGGGGGGTGCCGCAGGCCCGCAGGATCTGTCGCGCTTCCTCGGTGTAGCGGGCGGACAGATCAGCTATCCGTTGATCAGTCGTTCGGCCGGCATGGACATCATCGTCGAGCCGATCATGATGGCCGCCTATGGCACGCCGGACGCCAACAATCCGATCATACCGAACGAAGACTCGCTGGTTTTCGAAGCTGACGAGACCAATCTTTTCAAGCCGAGCGCCGTCACCAACTACGACCTCTGGGAAGGCGGTGCCCGTGCCGCCGTTGGCGTCAATGCCACCGCGCAGGTCGGCAAGGACTTCGAATTCTCCGCCCTCGTCGGCCGTCGCTGGCGCGAGCAGGCGGACCCCTCCTTCAACAAGCTCAGCAACCTGTCGCAGGAGAACTCCGACTACGTTGCCGCGGTGAAGGCCGATCTCGCCAAAGTCGTCGAGGTAGGCGCGCGCTTCCGCATGAATGACGACCTTTCCGTCAACCGCGTCGACGTAAACGCCGGAGTGAATTTCTGGCGCATAAGAGGCGACGCCCGCTACTTCAAAGTGTCAGAAACGCCATCCGGGGCCCCGGACGAAGGCATCAACTGGAACGGCTCGTTCGCGGTCGATGATCACTGGGCGGCCGTGGTTCGCCAGTCGCGCAACATCGCCCAGAACGAGGACATCAGGCTGTCGCTCGGCGTTCGCTATCAGGACGAATGTTCGTACTTCCTGATCGCCTATGAGCGTTCAGGCGGCCGCGACCGCACCCTTGGTCCGTCCGAGGCGATTCGGTTTACGTTCGCCCTGACCGGCCTTGGCGGCGGCGCGGATGGCGGCCGTTTCTGATCGCCTTTTGGCTGAACGCTACTGTCGCAGGCTGCTTCCGCAGGCTGTCTTTTGCCCCGGCCACCCGGTATATCCGCAGTTGGCAGCCCATTGGGATGGCCATGGTTTTGCCTTTACCCTGGATCAGGGTCGATGGCGGTAGGGTGATCTGATGAAAAGACTTCTTGCTTTTGCGTTTGCGGCAACCGTGATGGGCTCCGGCCTGGAGGCCGTGCACCGGCCGGCATCGGCACAGCAGACCTCGACCGCACAACCCTCCCAGCCGACGGCCTCGCGCGGCCGCACGGTGGACGGGGTGATGGCCAGCGTAAACGATCAGGTCATCTCCCACTCTGACGTTCGCAACCGCATGCGATGGATGATGCTGCGTTTCGCCGAACCTCCCAAGGACGAGAAAATTCTCCTCGAGATCCAGACACAGGCCCTCGAAAGCCTGATCGATGAGAAGGTGCAGTCCGCTGAATTCCACAAGTTGGTGAAGGACGGGACGTTCTCCAAGGAAGAGATCGACGAAGCCGTCGCCGACGTCGCCCGCCAGTACCGCATGTCGCCTGAACAATTCGCGACTGCGCTCGCCCAGGCCGGCATCCCGATGCAGCACATCCGGGACATGGAGGAGGCGTCGATAGCCTGGTCCAACCTGATCCGCGGCCGCTATTACAAGACCGTGCGCGTCTCCGAACTACGTATCGACGACATGCTTCACCGCCTCAAGAACAGCCTCGACAAACCACAGTACCGGATCGCCGAGATTTTTCTCTACGCGCCCGACCAGGCATCGCGTGACATGGCCAAGGAACGCGCAGCAACCATAATCCAGAACGTTCAGAAGGGTGCAGACTTCTCCGCACTCGCCGAACAATTCTCTGCCGCCCCCTCCGCCTCCGCCGGAGGCGACCTCAACTGGCTCTCGCCGGGCGACATGCGTCCCGAAGTTGCCGAGGCTGTTCTGAAGGCGCCGGCCCCGCCGGTCGTGCTGCAGCCGATCGAAAGCGAAGGCGGTATCTACATCATCGCCCTTACCGGCAAGCGCGAACCGTCCGACCCGACCAAATCCACGATCCTCGACATGGAGCAGGTCATTGCTCGCGGCGAAGGCTCGACGGCCAAACTTGAAGCGCTGAAGACGAAAGCGGCCACCTGCAGTGATCTGACCAAGGCGCTCGAAGCGGTCGAAGGTGTGACGCGCACGCCGATGAAGAATGTCGGCATTTCGCAGATCGCACCGCAATACCGCGCTTCGCTCGAAGGCGTGACGGCCAACCAGTCAACCAAACTCATCGATACGCCAGACGGCGGCAAGATGGTGTTCTTCGTCTGCTCGACCAAGTCGGGCGATGCGGACCTGCCCTCGCGCAACGAAATCAAAGACCGTCTGTTCAACCAGGAACTGGCCCTTGTCGCCGAGCGCTACCTGCGCGACCTCAAACGCGAGGCGACGGTCGTCCGTCGCTAAGAGATGTCGGGGGGCGAACTTCCAATCGCAATGACTATGGGCGACCCCGCCGGGGTTGGCCCCCTCATTGCGTCCAAGGCGTATGAAGTCGTCTGGGCGCGGGATGGGCGACCGTTCTACCTGATCGCGGCGCAGGGCGCTCTCGACCATACCGGCGCAAGTGTTGTTCCGATCTCCGATCCTTCAGAAGCACGCAAGGCTTTCGCGGATGGTTTGCCAGTTCTCACATTGCCCGGCGCAGCGTTGGCGTTGCAACCTGGCCAGCCCGATCCCACGACTGCGCCGGCCATCGTGGAATCGATTCGGCTTGCGGTCGAGCACACCCGCACCGGCAAGGCCGCCGCTGTGGTCACAAACCCGATTGCCAAGGCTCTGCTCTACCGCGCGGGCTTCAAGCATCCTGGACACACAGAATATCTCGCAGAGCTCGCAGCCGATGGCGGGCAGAAGCCGCCGCAGCCGATCATGATGCTTGTCGGCGGCGGATTGCGTGTCGCTCTCGTCACCATTCATCGCCCGCTTGCCAGTGTGGTTGGCACACTCACCACGGACTTGATTGCCGAGACGGGGCGCATCGTTCACGCAGCGCTAAAGCGTGATTTCGGCCTGATCAATCCGCGCATCGGGCTTTGTGGCGTCAATCCCCACGCGGGTGAAGAGGGCGAGATCGGTCACGAGGAAATCGAGATCATCAATCCCGCCGCAGCGCGCCTGCGCACCGAAGGCGTTCACATCAGCGATGCGCGGCCCGGCGACACCATCTTCCACGAAGCACGCGCCTACGAAAACAAGGGCGGCCGCTGGGACGCGGTCATCGCCATGTATCACGATCAAGGCCTTATACCGGTGAAGACGCTCGACATGTGGGGCGGGGTCAACGTGACGCTCGGCCTTCCCTTCATCCGTACATCGCCCGATCACGGCGTGGCCTATGACGCTGCCGCATCCGGCAAGGCCCGCGCTGAAAGCCTGATCGCCGCGCTCGACCTCGCCGACCTGATGGCGAAAGCGCGCGGCGTATCATGAGCACACCCCTCACGCCCGGCGCGGCGAAGAAATCACTTGGCCAACACTTCCTGTTTGATCCCGCCATCCTGAAGCGCGTCGCCAATGCGGGCGGCAGCGTTGAAGGAAAGACCGTCATCGAAGTGGGCCCAGGCCCGGGCGGGCTGACGCGCGCGCTGCTGGACAGCGGCGTTACGAAACTGATCGCCATCGAACTCGATGATCGTTTTGCGGAAGGTCTTGCGCTGTGGCCCGAGGCGCGCGAGGGGCGGCTCCATGTCCATCATGGCGACGCGATGCGGGCCAATATTCCTGAATTGCTCGCCAAAGCTGGCGGCGAATCCCCCGCGATGATCGTCGCCAACCTGCCTTACAATGTCGGCACCCCCATGCTGGTCGAGTGGCTGAAGGCGGATACATGGCGCGGTACGATGGTGCTGATGTTCCAGAAGGAAGTCGCGCTGCGCATCTGCGCGGCCGCCGATGATGACCATTACGGCCGCCTCGCCGTGCTCTGTCAGGCTGTGACGCGCCCACGTCTGGCGGTCCTCCTGCCGCCGGGAGCGTTCCGTCCGCCGCCCAAGGTCGACAGTGCGGTGGTGGTGCTTGAACCTCTGGCGGAAGCCGAGCGGTTCGATGACCTCAACAACCTCGAGAAAATTACTGCCTCTGCATTCGGTCAACGGCGCAAGATGCTGCGTGCTGCGCTGAAGTCTCTGCCCGGCGCGGTGGAAGCGCTGCAGGCGTCCGGAATCGATCCGACGCGACGCGCGGAGACCCTAACGCAGATGGAATTTCGCGCTTTGACGCGAGCGTGGCGCGGCGGTTAGTGGCCGTCGCCGGTCGCGCTCCCGCTCTGCGTCTTGGTGGCGACGCGCGCATCCTTCAGCAACTGGTCGACCATGATGCCCAGCGATGCCCGCTGACGTTTCATGCGCTCGACATAGAGGATCGCCTTCAGGTCGGCGAAGGCGGCATCGAGATTGTCGTTCACGATGGCAAAGTCGTACTCGCCCCAGCGCAGGATATCCTGTCCGGCGCCATCGAGACGGCTTTGAACCGACTTCTCGTCCGCGCCCGGCCGACCTTCCAGCCGCTGCCTCAGCTGCGCAAGACCCGGCGGCAGGATGAACACCGAGCACACATCTCCCGGGCGGATCGTCTTCAGCGCACGCGCGCCCTGCCAGTCGACGTCGAACACGACGTCCGTTCCAGCGACCAGCCGCGCCTCAACTTCGGAGCGCGGTGTGCCATAGAAATTCTTGAAGACCTTGGCCCACTCGAGAAAGTCGTCCTCGCCGATCATGCGCTCGAACTGCTCGACGGAGCGGAAGTGGTAGTCCACCGCGTCGGACTCACCCGGACGCGGCGAGCGGGTTGTGGCCGACACTGACAGCTCGACGCCAGGCACTTCTGAAATCAGGCGGCGGCACAGCGTCGTCTTGCCCGCACCCGACGGGCTGGAGATCACGAACATCACACCACGCCTTGGGCGTTCGCGCTGGGCCGGATCACTCGACATTCTGAACCTGCTCCCGGAACTGGTCGATCAGCGACTTTAACGCCAAGCCGGCATTCGTCAGCTCCAGGCTGGCCGATTTCGAGCAAAGCGTATTGGCTTCCCGGTTAAGCTCCTGACACAGAAAGTCCAGCTTTCGCCCGACTGCTTCGCCGGACGCCAGAATCGAACGCGCCGAGATGATGTGAGCCGACAGACGGTCGAGCTCCTCGCGGACATCGGCACGGGTCGCAATCACCAGAACTTCCTGCGCGATCCGGTCCGGATCGATTGCCGCATCGGTGGCCAGCTCGGCCAGTCGCGCCTTGAATCGCTCACGCACCAACTCGGGCTGCTTCCCTGCGAACAGGGCCGATTGCGCCGCCAGCTGCTCCATTTCCGCCAGCATGCTGTTGAACAGGGTCAACAGGCTCTCGCCTTCCTTGCCGCGCGCAGCGCCCAACATGTCGAGCGCCTTATCGAGCCCGGCCAGCAGGTCCTTCGAAACAGTCTCGTCGAGGCTAGTCCCGGTGCGCGAGACGCCCTTCATCGCGCCGGCAGCGGCAACCAGACCGTCGAACCGCGCAGGGGCCACGCCCGACGTCCGCGACCAATAGCGTGACATACGCGCCAGCCGCGCCAGTTCGCGCGTATCAACGGAATTGGCGCCTGGATCGCGCGTCCAGTCGATCTTCAGCTGCAACTGGAAGCTGCCGCGCTGGAAGCGCTCCTTCACGCGCCGGCGCGCTTCGAAATCAACGGCTTCGCAGCCGGGCGGGAAGTTGGTGCGCAGGTCTACGGACTTGCCGTTGACCGAGCGCGCCTCCCAAGACCATGCGCCCCAAGCGCCCTGGCCCTGCGCGCGACCGAACCCCGTCATCCCCCGGATCATGCCGCGCCCCACTTTTTCGCAGCCGGGCTCATTGCGGCTGCTTCACCGCGGGCGTGTTCACCCCGGCGGCCTCGTTGGCCTTGCGCAGCTTCCAGTACGCCTCGACGTTCTTGGCATGCTCGACATAGCTTTCGGCGAACACATGACCGCCCTTGCCGTCAGCGACGAAATAGAGTGCCTTCGATTTGGCAGGCTTGAGCACAGCACGAATGGCGCCTGCGCCTGGATTGCAGATCGGGGTCTCTGGCAGGCCATCGATCTGGTAGGTATTCCACGGGGTATGGTCAGCCAACTCCTTGCTAGTGATTGACCGGCCGATCGGTACGCCCTTGGTGATACCGTAGATAGTCGTCGAGTCGGCCTGCAGACGCATGCCGAGGATCAGCCGGTTTACCATGGCGGCGGCAACCATGGGCTGCTCATCCATGTTGCCGGTTTCCTTCTCGACCACGGAGGCAAGGATGACGGCTTCCATCTGTGTTTTTACTGGGTCGGCCAGCTGCGGTTTGTCCCACTGCGAGGCTAGCGAATTGGTGTCGCGTGCAGCCCAGATTTCGGCGAACAGGTCCTTCTGTGCCTTCTTCATCCGGTCGACGACTTCGCCGATCGTGTCGCCGCGCGAGACAGCATAGTCACCTGGAAGCAGCGAACCTTCCGCGATATCCGCAGGCGCATCTCCACCCAGCTTGTAAGTACGCTCCGGACCGCCGGTCGCCTTCCACTCGTGCTCTCTCAGAAGGCCGAGGATTTGTACGACGCTCAGCCCCTCCGGTACGATCACCGCGTATTGCAGCGGGGCGCCGGTAGAGAGCTCCTTGACGATGGTCTCCATGCTGGCGCCGCTGGCGATCTCGTACTCGCCAGCTTTCATTACAGGCTTCTCGCCCATGAATTCGCGCACGCGCAGGGCGAGGCGGAATTGTTCGGCGTCTGAGATGGCGCCGGCTTCCTTGAGTTTTGTGGCGATGGCCTGGGAGGAGGCGCCGCGCTCAACCATCACGACGCGGGGCTTGCCGGCCTCGCTTGCCGGTCCAGCACCTGTATAAACGCCATTGAGCCAGAAATAACCGCCGCCAGCCGCAGCCGCGCCAAGCAGAACGATTGCGAAAACAAAACCAAGAAGCTTGCCCAAGCACTGAACTCCGCAGACCGCCCGCCAGTCTTACCCTGCATCGCCAGTCTTATACTGCTTAGAAATTCTAGTCTGGCGCCTTCAGCACCAGAGCCGCGTTGGTGCCGCCGAAGCCGAACGAATTCGACAGTGCCGCCCGGATCTTCTTCTTCACCGCATTGTGCGGCGTCAGGTCGATCGGTGAATCGAAGCTAGGATTGTCGAGGTTCAGCGTCGGCGGGATGATCCCGTCGCGGATCGCAAGCGCACAGAATATCGCCTCGACAGAACCTGCCGCTCCAAGCAGATGGCCAATAGCCGACTTGGTCGACGACAGATGAGTCGTCGCCGCCGCATTGCCAAGCGCGCGCGCGACGGCCCGAACTTCAATCTCGTCACCGGCGGGCGTTGAAGTGCCGTGCGCGTTGACGTAGTCGATCTCCGACATGTCGAGGCCCGAACGCTGCAGCGCCGTGCGCATCGCACGCTCACCGCCATCGCCTGTCTCGTCTGGCGTGGTGATATGGAAGGCATCGCCCGTGAGGCCGTAGCCCACGACTTCTGCGTAAATCTTCGCCCCGCGCTTCTTGGCGTGCTCGTACTCTTCGAGCACGACAATGCCCGCGCCCTCGCCCATCACGAAGCCATCGCGATCCTTGTCATAAGGACGCGACGCCTTGGTCGGCGTTTCGTTGAAACTGGTCGACATGGCGCGGCAGGCGATAAAGCCCGCATAACCGATGCGGCAGATAGAGGCTTCTGCACCGCCAGCGACCATCACGTCGGCATCGCCCCACTGGATCAGGCGCATCGAGTCGCCGATCGCATGCGCGCCCGTGGCGCATGCGGTGACAACCGCGTGGTTAGGACCTTTGAAGCCGTATTTGATCGACACTTGGCCGGAGGCGAGGTTGATCAGCGCGCTTGGAATGAAGAACGGCGAAACCTTGCGCGGCCCCTTGAGGTGCAGCTCGACAGCCGTGTCGGCAATCGCCTTGAGACCGCCAATGCCCGAACCGATCAGCACGCCCGTGCGGATCTTGTCCTCGTAGTCTTCCGGCATCCAACCTGCGTCAGCTATGGCTTCGTCAGCCGCCGCCATGGCGTACAGGATGAACTCGTCGACGCGCCGCTGCTCTTTCGGAGACATCGTCTTTTCGGGATTGAACGAGTCAGGATCGTCCGCCGAACCGCCGCCGCGCCCGCTGACCCACGGCACCTGCCCGCCGATCTTGCAGGCCAGGTCGCCGGTTTCGAACAGGTCGACGGTCTTGAGACCGGACTCACCTGCAATGAGCTTCTTCCATGACGCTTCACGGCCATTGGCCAGAGGTGTCACGAGTCCCATGCCGGTGATGACAACGCGCCGCATGATGTGGCTCCGGGCCGAGGCGCGCGTTGGTTAGACGCGTTCCTTGATGAAGCGCACAGCGTCGCCGACGGTGCCGATCTGTTCCTGGACGTCGTCAGGAATTTCGATGCCGAACTCTTCTTCAAACGCCATCACGAGCTCGACCAGGTCGAGCGAGTCAGCGCCCAGATCGTCGATGAACGAGGCTTTCTCGTTGACCTTCTCGGCGTCGACTTCCAGGCGTTCGACCACGATTTTCTTCACGCGCTCGATCACGTCGGACATCTGTATCCCTTCCAGTATCGTGGCCCCGAAACTTGAGCGTCCCGGGCCCGGAAAAACCATCGTTGCGGCGCGGTAACACGCCCCAATTTCTTTGACCATAGCCGCCAAATTCGAGGCGGCCTAGATCATCGCCATGCCGCCGTTAACATGCAGGGTCTGGCCAGTCACGTAAGCGGATTCATCCGACGCGAGATAGAGGGCGGCGGCGGCAATGTCAGCCCCAGACCCGAGCCGTCCAGCCGGAATTCCCTTGAGAAGCGCCTCTTTCTGTTCGTCTTTCAGCACGTCAGTCATCGGCGTGGCGATGAACCCCGGGGCAATGCAGTTCACTGTAATATTCCGGCTGGCCACTTCCTGGGCCAGCGACTTGGTGAAACCGATCATGCCCGCCTTCGAGGCGGCGTAGTTGGTCTGGCCGCCATTTCCGGTGACCCCAACAACCGAAGTGATTCCGATAATCCGGCCGTGGCGGCGCTTCATCATGCCCCGCATGGCAGCCCGCGAAAGCCGGAAGTACGCTCCGAGGTTGACGTTAAGGACGGTCTCCCAGTCCTCGTCCTTCATCCGCATCAGAAGGCCGTCCTTGGTCAGCCCGGCGTTGGAAATGATGATGTCGAGCCCGCCGAGAGCTTCCTCGGCCTGCCCAACCAGCGCTGCCGTAGCGACAGGATCGGCGAGGTTGCAGGGCAGGATTGCCGGTGACCCGCCAATGTCTGCTGCAGTTTTTTCCAGCGCTTCAACGCGGGTGCCGGACAGGGCGACCTTTGCGCCGGCGTCGGAGAGCGCCTTGGCGATGGAGCCCCCGATGCCGCCAGAGGCTCCGGTGACGAGGGCAAACCGACCCGTGAGGTTGAACATAAGCCTGTTCCTTTCACCGCTCGTCCCGACGAACTTCGGGATCCAGGGTTGACCTCGAACCTTGTTCCGGATTCGGGCGGTAGCCTAGAAATAACTCGCGCCCCTACATCCGCTCTGATCCCGACGTTCGTCGGGATGAGCGTGTGAGGCCTAGCTTCAACTCAGCCCATATTCTTCGCAAACGCTTCCAGATCCGCCGGCGTGTTCAGCGCCACCGTTTCCGCTTCCGGGGCGTTACGCTTGACCATGCCCGACAGCTGCTTACCCGCGCCTGTCTCGATGAATCTCGTTACGCCGCCGCCGCCCTTCTCTTGCGACTCGGCCATCCACTGCACGCTCTCGCGCCAGCGAACGCGGCCGGTCACCTGCTCGACCAGCAGGCGGCGAATGTCGACCGGCTCGGTTACCGGACGGGCTGTGACGTTGGCGACAACCGGGACGGACGGTTTGTTGATCCTGGCGGCGGCCAGCGCCTTCTCCATCTCGACGGCGGCGGGGGCCATCAGCGGCGAGTGGAACGGCGCAGACACCGGCAGAGAGATCGCCTTGACGCCCTTGGTCTTGGCAGCGGCGATGGCGGCTTCGACGCCCGCCTTAGTGCCGGAGATCACGACGTTGCCCGAGTTGTTGTCGTTGGCAACGACGACTGTCCCCGCCGCAGACCCTTCCAGTGCGATTATCTCTGCAATCTCGACATCGACCTTGCCGATCAGTGCCGCCATCGCGCCCGTGCCGGCAGGCGCCGCGGCCTGCATTGCCTCGCCGCGCCGACGGAGCAGCTTTGCGGCATCCGTCACCGACAGCGCGCCGGCAGCAGCCAGCGCGGAGTATTCGCCGAGCGAGTGGCCAGCGACAAAAGCCGCTTGCGAAATCTTGACGCCAAAGCCCGTCTCCAGCGCGCGCGCCGCCGCGAGGCTAACAGCCATCAGCGCCGGCTGGGCGTTTGCCGTGAGCGTAAGGGTGTCGATCGGGCCTTCCCAGACCAGCTTCGACAGGCTCTCGCCCAGCGCTGAGTCCACTTCATCAAACACCGCCTTCGCGGCCGGAAAGGCGTCCGCCAGTTCCTTGCCCATGCCAACAGCCTGCGAACCCTGGCCGGGGAAGATGAAAGCGATACGGGACATGGGGCCTCCGGCAAATCGGGGGAATCAGGTGTTCAGGCTTCCTATGAACTAGCTCCGAGCGAAGCAAGGGACAGCGTGGGGCCTATAATCCAGCCATCTTCTCCAGCCAGCGGATGAAAGTCTCCCGCTCTGGTCCGATCTGCGGCCAGAAAGCATTGGAGGGACCACCATCCTTCTGGAAGGTCTCTGAATTGTCGTCGAACAAGGCCTGAGCGATAGCTTGTGACCGGCCTATCCGCTGCAGCAGGGGATTGAGATCAAATCCTGCTCTCGCCGCGCCGCAAACCAGCGCATCGATTGTCCGGAAATTCGGCTCGTCCGCTTGCAAAAGTGCCTCGAGCCATTCGCATACGAACAATTCAAGGACCGCCTGTTCCCGCGTCGGCCACGCGCGAGTCCAACAGTCCCAGCTTGCCAAGCCTGATCTCAATGTCAGGAAACCCATCCGGTTCAAGGACGGCCAACTCAAGTATTCGCGGCAGAAAATAGCGGACATCCTGCTCTGAGCCGCCCGTCAGCAACGCTGAAAAATGTGTACGACCCGAGATCGCTCGAAGTGAGTTCGCGCAACGGTTTTGTAGGTGGAGGCCTGTAGTCGTCAGGATCGCGACAGCAGGGGCAGGCTTCGATGCGCAGCGGCACCCGCGCCTGGAATGCGCCATACACGCCTTCGATTGCCCGCTCGAAGGCCCCGTCCATTGGCCTGTTCCTACAATTCCGGAATGAAGTTCAGCGCGTAAAAAACAAACGCGGCATAGGACAACACCAACGCGCCGATCTGCACGAACCGATGCTTCCAGATGATCGCCGCGACGAAGACGATCGTGAAAAATGGCACCAGGAGGTTCGCTAGCTCCATCGACGGCGTGTAGCCGTTGACCACAGTGCCGCCGGCAACCCACGCAGTCAGTGCGCCAAGGTATTTCCGACGATTGGCCTGATGGTGCGCTACGAAATCCATCGTCCCGTCCGCGTCGGTATCCGGTACGACCAGCCACGCCGCGATGTATGTGATGGCCGCCAGCACCAGCCAGGTCAGCACGAAACCAAGGGTCCAGTTCGGCGCATCTCGCAGTCGCCAGACGCTGAACCAGTAGTCCACGCACAGCATGAAGACGAACAGCTGCCAACCGGCCAGCACCCAGTGGAATCGCACCGTCTTGGCCTTCAGCGCCTGCGCCACGCCCGTCAACAGGTGCGCCACCGCCAGGGAGATGACGATCGATAGCAGAACACTCACGAACTCGAATGCCGTCATGTCCTCAGCCCCGCAAAGCGACTCCCCACAGCCATAGGCAGACAAACACAAGGAGAATCAAGGCTCTTGGCTATTTATGAGAGGCGGTTGCTCGCGGCTAGGGCCGTAAAGCCTTGCAAAACCCATCGCGAACGCCGTTCAGGCTTGATTCCGGCCCGGTTTCGCGTATTGACCCCCCTTCGCAAAGAGAGGCGGTCCCAGGCCCCATCCGGGTGCACGGGATCCATCGTGGCTTGTCCGCCCTTCGGACAGACTGCGCCGCCCCTCGCTGAAGGGATAAAAAATGGCACTTTACGAACACGTGGTCGTCACGCGACCCGATATCTCCCCACAACAGGTCGACGCGTTGGTGGAAGACATCACCAAGATCGTCACCGAAGGCAAAGGCACGGTCCCCAAGACTGAATACTGGGGCCTCCGCAACCTCGCCTACCCGATCAAGAAATCTCGCAAGGCGCACTACTCGCTGCTGAACATCGACGCTCCTGGCGCGGTGATCCACGAGATCGAGCGTCGTCTCCGCATCAACGAAGACGTCCTGCGTTTCCTCACCGTTAAGGTTGAAGAACTGCAAACCGAGCCATCGCCCGTCATCGCCCGCAAGGACCGTGATGACCGCAAGCGTGATCGTGACGATTTCGGCGGTGGCTTCGGTGGTGGTGGCTTCGGCGATCGTCCTCCGCGTGGCGACCGTCCGCCCCGCGAAGACCGTGGCGATCGTCCGCCACGCCCGCCGCGTGACCGGTAAGAGGAGCAAGGAACATGGCTCAACAGAAAATCAATATCGCCAACCTGCCCTCGCGCCGCCCGTTCGGCCGCCGGCGCAAGGTTTGCCCGTTCTCCGGCGCTGATGCTCCGGCGCTCGATTACAAGGACGTGAAACTTCTCCAGCGCTACATCTCGGAGAAGGGCAAGATCGTCCCCGCGCGCATCACCGCGGTGTCGGCCAAGAAACAGCGTCTGCTGTCGCAAGCGATCAAACGCGCGCGTCACCTGTCGCTGCTTCCGTATCTCGTGAAGTAGGAGGGAATACCCTATGGAAATCATCCTCCTCGAACGCGTGGAAAACCTCGGCGCCATTGGCGACGTGGTGAAGGTGAAGAACGGGTTCGCCCGCAACTACCTTTTCCCGCAGCACAAGGCCCTGCTTGCCACCGACGCCAACAAGGCCCGTTTCGAGCGCGAGCGCACTGCGATCGAAGCCCGTAACGAAAAAGCCCGTCTGGCCGCTCAAGCGGAAGGCTCGACACTCGACGGCACGACCTACGTGCTGATCCGTCAGGCCGGCGAAACCGGCCAGCTGTACGGTTCGGTTGCGGCCCGCGACATCGCGGACGCGATCAACTCCGGCGACGGCCACAAGGTCGAGCGCAAGCACGTGGCGATCCAGCAGCCGATCAAGACGATCGGTATGCATGAAGTCACGATCCGCCTGCACCCGGAAGTCGCCCTTAAGATCATGCTCAACGTCGCCCGCTCGCCGGACGAAGCTGAACGTCAGGCCAAAGGCGAGAACGTCATCGCTGCTGGTCAGGCTGCAGACAAAGCTGCTGACGAAGAAGCCGCCAAGGAAATCGCGGCCTCGGCAGCGGCCGCCGGCTTCGACCGCGGCCCGATGGACAGCTGATCCAGTTCGTCCTGATCCGATAACGAAAGGCCCGCTCGAACGAGCGGGCCTTTTGCTTTTGATGTGATGGACGGCTCTCCACCCCGCCGGCAGCTTCTGCTTCCGGCCCAAGATGGAGGAGAGCCATGGAACAGGTTGTTACGATCGGATTGGACATTGCGAA